>NZ_JBBGZG010000003.1:0-251855 GCF_037479315.1 Comamonas sp. MYb69 | reverse complement strand
CCACATCCCACCGCAGTGCCTGCCACAGGCCCTGCGGTTTTTTTATGCCCGCAGAGGCACAATAGCCCCATGCAAGACCTGTTCAGCCCCGCCGCCGACGACGACCAGCCGCCCTGGGAGCGCATTGCCATTGGCCGCCAGGCCTGCGTGCTGCGCGGCTTTGCGCTGCGCTGGGAGGATGACTTGCTGCGCCAGGTGCAGGCCATCGTGCAGCAGGCGCCGTTTCGGCATTTGCGCACCCCGGGCGGGCGCCCTATGCAGGTGGCGATGAGCAACTGCGGCGCATTTGGCTGGTACAGCGACCAGCATGGCTACCGCTACAGCGCCAGCGATCCCTTGAGCGGCCAGCCCTGGCCCGCCATGCCACCCGCCTTTGCAGCGCTGGCCGCGCAGGCGGCAGAAGCCGCCGAGCTGCCTCCGTTTGCGCCCAATACCTGCCTGATCAACCGCTACAGCGTTGGCACCCGCCTGACCCTGCACCAGGACGAAGGTGATGCCCGCCACCCGATCGTGTCGGTGTCACTGGGCCTGCCCGCCATTTTTCTGTGGGGTGGCGATGCCCGCGCCGATGCCACGCAAAAGCTGCCACTGCAGCATGGCGATGTGGTGGTCTGGGGTGGCGTGGACCGCATGCGCTACCACGGGGTGATGCCGGTCAAGGATGGGACCAGCCCCGCGGCGCATCCGCTGCTGGACGGGCAAAGAATCAACCTCACCTTCCGCCGCGCGAGCTAGGCCGCTGGCTCAGGGGCCGCACCACCCAGCTCCTGCGACAGGCAATCGATAAAGCTGCGCACCTTGGGGGCCAGGTAGCGCCGGCTGGTGTAGATCGCATACAGGGTCACCGTCAGCGCCTCCCACTGGGGCAGCACCCGCTGCAGCTGGCCGCTGCGCAGATCGTCCTCCACCAGCCAGGATGGCAAAAAGCCCAGGCCCATGCCTGCGCGCACCGCATGCAGGCTGAGGTTGGAATCATCGGACAGCAGAGCAGGCTGCAGATGCAGCGGCGCGCTGCGCCCGCCAGGCTGGCTCAGCTGCATGGGGCTGAGCGATACATAGCTGGGCAGCACGGCAGGGTGCTGGGCCAGGTCGGCAGGCTGCTGGGGCGGGCCGGCCTGCTCCAGGTAAGCGGGGCTGGCCACCAGGTAGAACGGCACCTGGCACAGCGGGCGGGCAATCAGATGCGGCGCGGGGTCGGACGAGGCGCGCAAAGCCATGTCATAGCCGGCGGTGGCCAGGTCGATCTTGTGGTTGTCCAGGTGGATGTCGACCAGCACCTGCGGGTAGCGGGCGCGGTAGCGCGCCAGGATGCGCGCCATCTGCGGCGTGGCGCACCAGACCGGCGCGCTGATCTTGAGCTGGCCACTGGGGGCCTGGTTATGCTGGCCGATCTCCTGGGCGGCAGCGTCCAGCATCTCCAGCGCCAGGCTGCTTTGCGCATACCAGCGCTGGCCCGCCTCGGTCAGACTGATATGGCGGCTGCTGCGGTTGAGCAGGCGCGCGCCCAGGCGCTGCTCCAGCTGGGCCACATGCTTGCTGACCATCGGGGCCGAAATGCCCAGGCGTTCAGCAGCCTGGGCAAAGCTGCCGTTGTCCACCACCGCCTGGAACACCTGCATGCTGGTGAGCTGGTCCATAGTTTCTTAATAGGAAATCAACCGCTGCATTCTAGCTACTTGGTTTCCTTTTAGGCAGGTACTACATTGGAGACAAGGAGTTTTCAGCATGACCACGACGACCACCCACACCACCCTCGCCAGCACCAGCGGCAGCCGCCTGCCCGTCTACTTTATCTCGCACGGCGGCGGCCCCTGGCCCTGGATGCCCGAGATGCATGACTACTATGCGCAGCTGGCAGCCTCCTTGGCCGATATCCCGCGCCAGATCGGCCGCACACCGCGCGCGATCCTGATGGTGTCGGCCCACTGGGAGGCCGACACTTTTACCGTGCAGTCCACGCCCCAGCCCGGCATGATTTATGACTACGGCGGTTTTCCGGCCCATACCTACCAGGTCCACTACCGCTCGCCAGGTTCGCCTGAACTGGCCGGGCGTGTGGCGGGCCTGTTGGCCCAGGCCGGCATTGCAGTGCAGCAGGACGCCCAGCGCGGCTATGACCACGGCATGTTCTCGCCCATGGCCGCGATCTACCCCGAGGCCCATGTGCCGGTGGTGCAGCTGTCGCTGCGCCGGGGCCTGGACCCGGCAGAGCACCTGGCGCTGGGCCGGGCGCTGGCCGCCTTGCGCGATGAGGATGTGCTGATCATTGGCAGCGGCTTGTCGTACCACAACCTGCGTGCCTTTGGACCGCAGGCCCGTGTGCCCTCCAAAGCCTTTGACGACTGGCTGGCCGAGACCATGCTGCAGCTGGACAGCGCCAGCCGCAGCCAGCGCCTGCTGGACTGGGAAGACGCCCCCGCCGCACGCATCGCCCATCCGCGTGAAGAGCATCTGCTGCCGCTGATGGTCGCGGTCGGCGCCGCCGAACGCGACCGCGCCGTGCGTGTGTACCATGAAGACAACTTCATGGGTGGGCTGGCCGTATCCAGCTACCGGCTGGATGCCGCCTAAGCGCTGCGGATGGACGGGCAGCTGCCGGCCTCTCCAAAAAAGTTGCATTACACAACCAAAAAGTTGTATATTGCAACCAAACACTGGAGAGACGCATGGCAGCCGCTACCGACACCCCCTTGGTCAACGACATCCGCAGCGCCTCGCGCACCATGGTGCGGGAGCTGGGCTTTATGGCCAACACCTTGGCGGCGACGCCCTATTCGGCCTCAGCCGTCCATGCGCTGCTGGAAATCGATGCGCATGGCCAGGTCACCGCCGCCCAGTTAGCAGAGTATCTGGGGCTGGACAAATCCAGCGTCAGCCGCATGCTGGCCAAGCTCATCGCCAACGGTGAGCTGCAAGAAGAGCCCTGCGCAGACGATGCCCGCGCCAAGCAGCTGCAGCTGTCAGCGCAAGGCCAACGCACGGTAGCGGGCATCCATGCCTACGGCCAAACACAGGTGCGCAGTGCGCTGGCGCAACTCAACCCCTCGCTGCAGCAGTCCGTGGCGCAGGGCTTGATGGCCTATGCCCAGGCCTTGCAGGCGCACCGGCTGGGCAGCGCGGCGGGCCAGGGCAGCGCTGCCACCTCGGCCACGGGCAGTATCCAGATTCACAGCGGCTACCGGCCCGGCGTCATCGGCCGCGTGGCCGAGATGCATGCCGTGTTCTATGCCCGGCACTGGGGCTTTGGCGCTTTCTTTGAAAGCAAGGTCGCCTCGGGCCTTGCCGAATTCAGCGGCCGCCTGGGCGAGCCTTGCAACCAGATCTGGACGGCGGTGCACAACGAGCGCATCGTCGGCTCGGTCGCGATTGACGGACAGGACCTGGGCAACAACCAGGCGCATCTGCGCTGGTTCATTCTGGATGACGGCTGCCGCGGCGGCGGCATCGGCCGCCAGCTGCTGACGCAGGCCCTCGCCTTTTGCGACCAGCGCGGCTTTGCCAGCACCGAGCTCTGGACCTTCCAGGGACTGGATGCGGCGCGCAAGCTCTACGAATCGCTGGGCTTTGCGCTGGTGCATGAAGAGGCCGGCCAGCAATGGGGCTCGACCGTGGTCGAGCAGCAGTTCAGCCGCCGCCGGCACAGCGCCTAGGTGCGCGATGCAGGCCCGCCAGCCAGCGCTGTGGGCAGCGGCCACCACCGGCATGCTGGTGGGCGCGGCCATGGTCTCCACCAGCGCGCTATCGCCTGCTGCCTCGCCAGCCAGCCTGGCGTTTTTGCGCTATGCCATCGGGCTGGCGATCCTCGCCGGCCCTGCACTGCTTGCCACCTGGCCGCGCTACCGCGCCCGCGATGCGCTGGCCATCGCCTTGCTGGGCGTGGCGCAGTTTGCGCTGCTGATCCTGCTGCTCAACCATGCACTGGCGCGCCTGCCCGCCTCCACCTGCGCGCTGGTGTTTGCCACCATGCCGCTCTTTACCTGGTGCCTGGCGGCGCTGTCGGGGCGCGAGCCTTTGAGCCGCCGCAGGCTGGCGGGCCTGGCACTGGCCGTCTGCGGCGTCGCCGTGCTGCTGCTTGGCAGTGCGCGCGCTGCCAGCGGCGTGGGTGGCGCAGGCAGCCTGGGCCTGCTGGGCGGCAGCGGCATGGCGGCCTTGCTCGCCGCCACCCTGGTGGGTGCGGCCACCAGCATTCTCTACGGGCCCTATATGCGGCGCTACCCGGCGCTGCCCACCAGCGGCCTGGCGATGGCCGCATCGGTGCTGTTTTTGGCGCTGTACTGCAGCTGGCAGGGCCAGCCGCTGTGGCCGGTGTTTTCTGCCACGCAGTGGGGCCATATGGTCTTTATCGGGCTGTCGAGCGGCCTGGGTTACTTTTGCCTGCTGTGGGCGCTGGGCCGGCTGCAGGCATCGCTGGTGATTGCTTTCCAGGCGCTGGGCCCTGTCACCGCCGCATTGCTGGAGCTGGCCTTGCACCAGCGCCTGCCATCACCTGCGCTGCTGGCCGCCATCGCGCTGGTGCTGGCCGGCCTGGTCATCAGCACCCGGGCGCCTGCAGGCTAAGCCCAGCTTGCCCCAGTGCCGGACTGCGGCACCCCCAGTGTTTGTAAAATGCGGCCTCCAGCCCCTGGATATACACCATGAACCGCTGCACCACACCCCACACATCCCACCACCATCGCCTGCGACGCGCCACGCGCGCCAGCCTCGCCGCATTTGCGCTGGCACTGGGTGGCATCAGTGCCCTGCCCAGCCTGGCCCAGACCGCCACCTTTGCCCCGTTCCAAGGCCCCGTCCGCGCCTTTCCTCCGCAGGCCCTGCGTGGCTATCTGGTGGTCACCAGCCCGACCGAAGCCACGATCGACAACCAGGCGCTGCTGCTGGCACCGGCCTTCAAGCTCTACAACCCGCAAAACACGACGGTGCGCCCCAACACCGTGCTGGGTCAGAAGCTGACGGTGAACTATGTGATCGAGAAAACCAGCGGCCGCGTGCATGCCGCCTGGATCTTGAACAGCGATGAAGCCGCCCTCAAACGCGACCGCGCCGACAACGGCTTCTGGAGCGGACTCTTTAAATAAAGCGCATTGGCGCCGCCGCTTGGGCTGACCGCTGCGGTCAAGCCCGGCCGGGCGACCTGCGTATCCCCCCTTAGGCAGCAGTGCGCCCGCCAGGCGCCTGGCTTTCTGCCGTATTTCGGTATTCCTTCACGCCTGCTACCGCAGCCCCTGGGCCCCCACGAGATTTGCACCATGTCCAAAAAAGTATTTATCAAAACCTTCGGCTGCCAGATGAACGAGTACGACTCGGACAAGATGGCCGATGTGCTGGGCGCCGCCCAGGGCTATGAACCCACACAGGACATGGACGAGGCCGACCTGATCCTCTTCAACACCTGCTCGGTGCGAGAGAAGGCGCAGGAGAAGGTGTTCTCTGACCTGGGCCGCATCAAGCACCTGAAGGAAAAAGGCGTGCTGATCGGCGTGGGCGGCTGCGTGGCCAGCCAGGAAGGCGCCGAGATCATCAAGCGCGCGCCCTATGTCGATGTGGTGTTTGGCCCGCAGACCCTGCACCGCCTGCCCGAGCTGCTCAATGCCCGCGCGGCCAAGGCCAAGCCGCAGGTCGATATCTCCTTCCCCGAGATCGAAAAGTTCGACCACCTGCCGCCCGCCCGCGTCGAAGGTGCATCGGCCTTTGTCTCGATCATGGAAGGCTGCTCCAAGTACTGCAGCTATTGTGTGGTGCCCTACACCCGGGGGGAAGAGGTGAGCCGCCCGTTTGAGGATGTGCTGGTCGAGGTCGCAGGCCTGGCTGCGCAAGGCGTCAAGGAAATCACCTTGCTGGGCCAGAACGTGAATGCCTACCTGGGCAAGATGGGCGATACGGCCGAGATCGCCGACTTCGCGCTGCTGCTGGAATACGTGGCCGAGATCCCCGGCATCGAGCGCATCCGCTACACCACCAGCCACCCCAATGAGTTCACGCCGCGTCTGATCGAGGCCTATGCCAAGATCCCCAAGCTGGTCTCGCACCTGCACCTGCCGGTGCAGCACGGCAGCGACAAGATCCTGATGGCGATGAAGCGCGGCTACACCGCCATGGAGTACAAGAGCACGGTGCGCAAGCTGCGCGCCATCCGCCCCGATCTGGCGATGAGCAGCGACTTCATCGTGGGCTTCCCCGGCGAGACCGAAGAAGACTTCCAGAAGATGATGAAGCTCATTGGCGATGTGCGCTTTGACAACTCGTTCAGCTTTATCTTCAGCCCGCGCCCTGGCACCCCCGCTGCCAACCTGCCCGATGACACGCCTTACGAGGTCAAACTGCGCCGCCTGCAGGAGCTGCAAGCCGTCATCAACCATAACATCAAGACCATCAGCGAAGAGCGCCTGGGCACCGTGCAGCGCCTGCTGGTGGAAGGCAAGTCCAAGCGCGACAACGGCGAGCTGATGGGCCGCACCGAGTGCAACCGCGTGGTCAACTTCCCCGGCCAGGAGCGCCTGATTGGCCAGATGGTTGATGTGCGCATCACCGAGACCATGACCTATACGCTGCGCGGTGAAGTGCTGATCACCCATTGAGATCCATTGCTGGCAGACCGAGACCACGCTGGTCAGGCGCAGCAAACACGGTGAAAATAGCCTTCTGCCCTGCTTTTGTGGCCCGCAAAGGCCCCACCTGCCTTGGGGCCCGTTAGCATGCAGGGGGCGCATGAGGGATGCGCTATTACTAGAAAGGCATCATCACCATGGCATCCGTGTCCGACCCGTCCACCGCACTGCGCAGCGAGGCGCTTGACGCCTTTCTGGACCATGTTGATGCGCTGTTCAACACCGAGGACGAGACACAGGAATGGCCTGCCCGCCAGGCCGCAGCCGCCCAGCAGCTCGCATCGCGCGCGCTGGAGCCCGAAGACCTGGACCAGTTGCGCCGCGTCTACCGGCTGTGGAGCATGGCCGGCCAGCCCGCCCAGGCCCTTGCCGCCGTGCAGCAGCACCAGGCCCGCCTGCTGCAGGAGCTGAGCGCTGGCGCCCAGCGCGATGCCGCCGTCACGATGGCCATGCTGCAGGCCGATGCTGCCGAGGATGTGCCCGACCTCCCCCCCGAACAGTACCGCGCCGTGATCGCGCAGGCGATGGCGGCGGTGGACCAGGCCGGCGACCTGGGTGACCCCGACCGTGCCTGGCGCCACTTGGCCCGCCATGCCCACCAGGCCCAGGCGCTGGACCTGCAAGAGCAGATCTGCCGCAAGCAGCACCAGTACAAAAGCCAGCAGGCCGACCGCGCCCACTTGCGCGCCTGGGACGATGCGATGCTGGCCACGCGCCTGGGCCGCATCGAAGTGGCCAAGGGCAACAGCGCTGCGGCCCGCGACCTGGGCCACTACGCGCTGCAAAAACTCCAGCGCGCCGAAGCGGGCCAGGACATCGACACCGATGACTGGCTGCTGCTGGGCGAGGACATCATTGCGCTGGCCCCGGATGCGCTGGCCCAGCACAGCGAGCTGACGCTGGCGAGCCTGCCCAGCACCGCCTCGCCCGCTGCCTGGCGCGATACGCGCGCCCAGCTCGCGCGTCTGGCCGCTGGCAGCCTGCACCAGCAAGGCGCGCTCGATGCCGCCATCAGCAAAGGCCAGGAAGGCCGCTTTGCGCTGGTGCGCGACAGCGACGACCGCAGCAGCGCCTTGCTGATCGACTGGCTGGTGCAGGCCGCCCGCCTACCCGAGGCCGCCCACATGTGCTTTGAGAGCACCTTGCACAGCCGCCCCGGATCGCGCGAGGCGGCCTGCCGCCAGGCGCTGGCCCATCTGGGCGAATCGGATGGTGCGCCGTACTGGGCGCTGACCCTGATGGCCGCCGCGCAGGACGAGGACCTCGCTGAGTTTCTGCCCGCCGACATGGATGCCGAGCAGGCCTTTGCGCACTACAGCGCCATCGTGCAGCAGCAGTCGCTCAACCACCCGATGTGGCGCCTGCTGCAGGGCAACCATCTGTTCGAGCAGCAGGACTATGCGCAGGCCTTGCCGCTCTTGGAAACCCTGGCCGAGCGTCCCCAGTACGCCAATGGCGAGCTGGCCTACCGCTTGTTTGTCTGCCGCGCCCGCGTGGCGGGCCTGGCCAGCGCGCTGCAGTCGCCCTATATCCGCTGCGACAGCGGCAGCTGGTGCTATGCGATGGGCGTGCAACTGGACGACGACGAGGCGCTGATGCAAGCCATTGGCGGCGAGGGCGAAGAGCTGCCCGCCGACTGGCCCTATGACGAGCTGCTGCGCTGGATCAAGCACTACTACGAGACGGGCCAGGCCCGCTTCGAGCACTGGTTTGCCACCGGCCAGGGCAGCTACAAGGATGGCAACCTGCACGACTACTCGATGCTGTGCAACAACCTGGCCATCAAGTACCGCTACAACGACGAGAACTACGACGGCGCGCTGGCCCTGCATGCCAAGGGCATTGCGACCAGCCCCTTTGCCGAGCACTACAACGGCATCGTCTCCACCCATATCGACAGCGACAACTACGCGCAGCTCATCGGCGCCGCCGAGCAGCTGTGGCACTACAGCCAGGACCACGGCTACAGCCGCCACAGCCCCTGCGACTACTTCCCCAAGGTGGCCTACGCGCTCTACCAGCAAGACCGCAATGTGGAAAACAGCATCTGGCTGGAGCGCCTGGACGAGTGGTGGAGCCAGCTGGACGAGGACGAGCAGCGCAGCGAGCGCTATGACTACCTGCGCAGCCTGCTCAACCAGCTCGACTACTACTCGGCTACGCATGGCGCCGAGGTGCTGCCGCGCCTCCAAGCGCTGCTGCCCGAGCTGGAACAACGCCAGAACCCCTACCTGCTGCGCCGCGCGGGCGACGCGATGCAGACCTCGGGCACGGACCAGCAGGCCTTGCAAATCTACCAGCAGGCGCTGGCCTGCGCGCCTGCCGATGACGCGGCCGAGCGCGAGAAGCTGCAGACCACGATCGACAAGCTCCATGCCCAGCTGATCACCGCAGCGCCTGGCGCGGGCGGCGGCAAACCCTGGTGGAAGTTCTGGTAAGCCCGTCCATGCGCACAAGCACGGTGTACCTGGCGCGCAATGTGGTCAACGCGCCCGAGCTCAAGGCCCGCATCGCCGCGCGCAGCCGCGAGCGCGGCGACACGCCCGAGATTGCCGCCTGGCTGCAGAACCATTTCTACCGCTACCTGGTGGGCAATCTTCAGTCGCCGCCCGAGGCCGTACAGGCCATCACCACCACCGAAGCGCTGCAGCAGCGCTATGCCGCTGGCGCACCGGCCTGGGCGCTGGCCTTGCTGGCGCGCAAACCCGGCCCCGAGGCAGCGCAGGCCGATTCGGCGCTGTGGTGGATCAGCCCTGCCCATGACAGCGTGCTGGCGCTGGAGCGCCAGCTGCTGGAGTTTTTGCAGTCGCGCCAGGGCACCTCGCTGGAAGGCAAGCTCGCCCGCATCAACTGCCCGCAGGCCTTGGAGCGCTGGGCGCAGGAGCACCAGGCTTTCGAGGCCCAGCAACTGGCCGGTTGGCGCCAGCACCAGCCCCATGCAGTGCAGACGGTTTGGCAAGGCAGCCAGGGCGCATTTGTCGAGCTGTTGCCCGGCAGCGGCGTGCTGCGCGAAGAGATGGCCTACGAGAGCCAGATGATGCGCCACTGCCTGGGCCAGTTTGCCAACCGCCGCCAGCTCAGCGGCGGCTATGGCGAGCACTATGCCGAGGGCTGCGAGCAAGGCCGCATGCGCATCTTCAGCTACCGCACCGGCCAGGGCCAGCCGCGCATCACCATCAATGCCTGGCTGCAGCCCGATGGGCGCCTGCGCATCGACCAGATCAAGGGCAAGCAAAACCGCCCGCCGGTGGACCGCTACCGCGCTGACGTCATTGCCTTTTTGAACCAGCTGAACACCAGCGAAGACACGCCCGACGATGCGCTGGGCATGCGCCTGCTGCGCACCAGCGGCGCCCAGGCGGGCTGGCATGCGGTGGAGAGCTTGCACAGCGAGGCTGAGCATTTGCAGCTGTGGCAGCGCCAGCCCAGGCTGCTGGCCCATGTGCCCCAGGCCTCACCGCTGGTGCAATGGCTGGCCGCCGCACATGACAGCAGCCTGCTGGCTGGCCAGCAGCTGCCGCCTGCGCTGGCCTACAGCCTGGCGCAGGCGGGCAAGGTGCCCGCCAAAATGCCGCCGGGCATGCAGCCGGAGGCACAGCGATGATCCAGATCCTGGTGGCAGCCATCGGGCTGTGGCTGGTGTGGCAATGCGTGCGGGCCTTTCGCCGCCAATGGGGCAGCCAGGCGCCTGCGCCCTCGGGCCCACTGGGGCATTACCGGCTCACACCCGAGCAGAACTGGGCGCTGGCGCTGGCCCACCCGATGGCCTTCCATGCGCTCAAGGATGGCTTTGCCGACAGCGCCATGCCCGCGCCCACCAGCAGCCTGGCGGCATCGCTGCGGCCCATGGCCTTGCATGCCTTTGGCCTGCGCACCGACCTGGACGATGCCAAGGTGCGACAGCAGCTGCCCGAGCGCATGCGCACACGCTGGTGGTGCCTGGATGTGGAGCGCCTGCAGGCGGGGGACGACGCCCGCGCCGCGATGGCCTTTGCCTGCGTGCGCGCCAGCTTTTTTGTGCGTACCGCCGCCATGCTGGGCTGGATCAGCGCCGAGCAGCAGTGGCAGCTGCTGCAGCTCAATGCCGCACGGGCGCGCGATTGCTTTGGCAGCTGGCAGGAGCTGGGCAGCGCCTATATCCAGGGCCGCGCCCAATGGGTGGCCAAGGGCCGCTCGGACGCGCTGGGCCGCAGTATCAGCGACGAGGAGTTGCAGCACTGGCTGCAGGATGCTTCGCACCCCTGGGGGGCATACGCCTGGCGTTGAGCGCGCCCCAGACCTTTTTTTGCGGCAATGGCCGCTTGTTTTATTCAGGCAATGAATATTCTCAAGCGTCAAATACCGTGCGGGCCTCGGTAAAACGGCGCGAGAAATAGGGATTGGCCAGGCTCACCGTCTTGACCACGCCGCCGCTCGACGGCGCATGCACAAACTGGCCATTGCCCGCATAGATACCCATGTGCGAATAGCGCCCGCCCATGGTGTTGAAGAACACAAAATCGCCGCGCTGCAGGTCACGCCGGTCGATCTCGGCGCTCACCCCCGCCCACTGCGCCGTGGTGCGTGGCAAGCGGCGCGTGGTGATGCCCTGGATCGCGTACTGGATCAGGCCGCTGCAGTCAAAGCCGCCTTCGGGTGTGTTGCCGCCATAGGTGTAGGGCGTGTTGACCACCAGCATGACCCGCGCATAGAGCGCTTCGCGCAGCTCACCGCTCAAGCCCAGGTTGACGGGAACCACGCCGCTGTCCACACGCGGTGACGTCGATGTACCGCCTGCCGTGCGCTGCCCGCCTTCTTGCCGCGCCGTGCGTGGCGGCGAGGCGCCGCAGCCTGCCAGCAGCGCCGATGCCGACAGCGCCCAGAGCAAAAAGGGACGGCGCGCAGCCGCGTCTTGGTGGTCCATGGTCTCCCCCTTGGATTCAGGCCGCAAGAATTTCATAAAGCATATTATTCACAATTTCATGCAAGTTTGTGAAATGTATTGGTATTTCTCGCGGAGATACGGCCTCTCTCGTATTTTTACCAATTTGTCAAACGTGCTGAATACCCGGAATGCCCAACTATTCTGCTTTCAGAGGGAGAAGACTACAATTTGTGTCGTAAGCATAGAAAACAAGCATCCTTCATTGAAAGGACACCCCATGGTGCAATTCTCCAGACGCCAGTTCATGAAAGTGACTGGTTCGACTCTGGCGGGTTCCAGCCTGGCAGTGATGGGCTTCTCGCCCGCCACTGCGCTTGCCGGAGTCCGTCAGTACAAGCTGGTCGGCAGCACAGTGACACGGCAAACCTGCACGTATTGCTCTGTTGGCTGCGGCATTTTGATGTACTCGCTGGGCGATGGCGGCAAGAACGCCAAACTCTCGGTGATCCACGTCGAAGGCGATCCCGACCATCCCGTCAACCGCGGCACGCTGTGCCCCAAGGGCGCATCGCTGCTGGACATCGTCCACAGCCCCAACCGCCTGCTCTACCCCGAATACCGCGCGCCCGGCTCCAACGAGTGGAAGCGCCTGTCCTGGGATGAGGCCCTGACCCGCATTACCAAGCTGCTCAAGGACGATCGCGACGCGAACTTCCTGGAGAAGACCGATGATGGCCTGACGGTGAACCGTTGGACATCGACCGGCATGCTGGCCGCATCGGCTGCCAGCAACGAGGCCGGTTACATCACCTACAAAGTGGCCCGCTCTTGGGGCATGTTGGCATTCGATAACCAAGCACGTGTCTGACACGGCCCGACGGTGGCAGGTCTTGCCCCGACGTTTGGCCGTGGAGCGATGACGAACCATTGGGTCGACATCAAGAACGCGGACGTTATTTTGATCATGGGCGGCAATGCCGCTGAAGCCCACCCTTGCGGCTTCAAATGGGTGACCGAGGCGAAGGAGCACAACAAGGCTCACTTCATGGTGGTCGACCCGCGCTTTAACCGATCGGCTTCGGTGGCGGATTTCTACGCCCCTATCCGCTCCGGTTCGGACATTGTTTTCCTCGGCGGTGTGATCAACTACCTGCTGACGAATGACAAGATCCACCACGAGTACGTGCGCAACTACACCGACTTCACGTTCATCGTGCGGGAAGACTTTGCGTTCGACGAAGGCATCTTCTCGGGCTACAACCCCGAAAAGCGCACCTACGACAAGGCCAGCTGGGACTACGAGCTGGGCGAGGACGGCTACGTCAAGACCGACCCGAGCCTGCAGCACCCGCGTTGCGTCTACCAATGGCTCAAGCGCCACTACGCCAGCTACACGCCTGAGAAGGTCGAGAGCGTCTGCGGCACGCCCCAGGCCAAGTTCCTGCATGTCTGCGAAAAGCTCGCATCGACGGCAGAAGCGGGCCGCGCAGCGACCATCCTGTACGCCCTCGGCTGGACCCAGCACTCGATCGGCGCGCAGATCCTGCGCACCGGCGCCATGGTGCAGCTGCTCTTGGGCAATATCGGTGTGGCCGGTGGTGGCATGAACGCCTTGCGCGGTCACTCCAACATCCAGGGCCTGACCGACCTGGGCCTGCTGTCCAACGCACTGCCCGGCTACCTGACCTTGGCCAACCAGGGTGAGCAGGACTACCAGAAGTACATCGACGCGCGCACGCAAAAGCCTTTGCGTGCCAACCAGATGAGCTACTGGCAGAACTACCCCAAGTTCCATGTGAGCCTGATGAAGGCTTTCTGGGGACCGGCGGCGACCAAGGACAACAACTGGGCCTATGACTACCTGCCCAAGCTCGACAAGCAGTACGACATGCTGCAGATTTTCGAGCTGATGAACGAAGGCAAGGTCAACGGCTACATCGCCCAGGGCTTCAACCCGCTGGCGGCGCTGTCCAACAAGAGCCGTGTGCGCGACGGGCTGGCCAAGCTCAAGTTCCTGGTGATCATGGACCCGCTGGCCACCGAGACCTCGGAGTTCTGGAAGAACTACGGCGAGTACAACGACATCGACACCGCATCGGTGCAGACCGAGGTGTTCCGCCTGCCCACCACCTGCTTCGCTGAAGAGGATGGCGCCGTCGTCAGTTCTTCGCGTGTGCTGCAGTGGCACTGGAAGGCCTCCGAGCCACCAGGCGAGGCCAAGACCGACATCGCGATCATGTCGGCCCTGCACCTGCGCATGAAGGCGGCCTACCAGAAGGACGGCGGCAAGTTCCCCGATCCGATCCAGAACCTGTGGTGGCCTTATGCGCAGCCAGCGCACCCTTCGTCCGAAGAGATTGCCAAGGAGTACAACGGCCGCGCACTGACCGACCTGACAGCACCTGACGGCAAGGTCTTGCGCCCTGCCGGCCAGCAGCTGTCCGGTTTTGGCGAGCTGCGTGACGATGGCTCCACGATGAGTGGCTGCTGGATCTGGGCGGGCAGCTGGACCGAGGCGGGTAACCAGATGGGCCGCCGCGACAACAGCGACCCGACCGGCATCGGCAACACGCTGAACTGGGCCTGGGCCTGGCCGGCCAACCGCCGCGTGTTGTACAACCGCGCATCGGCGGATCTGGAAGGCAAGCCTTTCAACCCGAATCGCACCTTGGTCAAGTGGAATGGCTCGACCTGGGGCGGCGCGGACGTGCCCGACTACGGCCCGACCATCAAGCCCGAGACCGGCACCGGTCCGTTCATCATGAACCCTGAAGGGGTGGCGCGCTTCTTTGCCCGCAAGGGCATGAACGAAGGTCCGTTCCCGACACATTACGAGGCATTCGACAACCCGCTGGGCTACAACCCGATGTACCCGAAGAACGACAAGGCCGTCAGCAACCCGGCCGCCCGCGTCTTCCCGGCCATCTGGGAGACCTTCGGCAAGGCGGACGAATTCCCGCATGTGGGCACGACCTACCGTTTGACGGAGCACTTCCACTACTGGACCAAGCACGCGCTGCTGAACTCCATCATCCAGCCCGAGCAGTTCGTCGAGATCGGCGAGGCGCTGGCCAAGGAGATCGGCATTGCGACGGGCGCCATGGTGAAGGTCAGCTCCAAGCGGGGCTACATCAAGGCCGCTGCGGTGGTGACCAAGCGCATCAAGCCGATGCAGATCGAAGGCAAGACGGTGCACCACGTGGGTATCCCTATCCACTGGGGCTTCAAGGGCCTGACCAAGCCTGGCTTCCTCGCCAACACCCTCACCCCGTTTGTGGGTGATGGCAACAGCAATACGCCAGAGTTCAAGACCTTCCTCGTGAAGGTTGAGAAGATCTAAGGAGCAGCGATGTCATCTCTTCAATCATTGGATATCAAGCGCCGCTCCGCCACCACCACCCCATCGCCCAGCGTGCGCAGCCCGCACGGCGGCGAGGTGGCCAAGCTGATCGATGTCTCCAAGTGCATCGGCTGCAAGGCCTGCCAGACCGCGTGCATGGAGTGGAACGATCTGCGTGACGATGTGGGCACGGCAGCGGCCGGGGTCTACGACAACCCGACCGACCTGACGGCCAACTCCTGGACGGTGATGCGGTTTTCCGAATACGAAAACGAAGCCACCGGCAATCTGGAATGGCTGATCCGCAAGGACGGCTGCATGCACTGCGAAGACCCGGGCTGCCTCAAGGCCTGCCCGTCTCCCGGTGCCATCCTGCAGTACACCAACGGCATCGTGGATTTCCAGGAGGAAAACTGCGTGGGCTGCGGCTACTGCGTGACCGGCTGCCCGTTCAACATTCCGCGCATCTCCAAGAAAGACCACAAGGCCTACAAGTGCACGCTGTGCTCGGACCGCGTGGCCGTGGGCCAGGAACCTGCCTGCGTCAAGACCTGCCCGACCGGCGCGATCATGTTTGGCACCAAGACCGCCATGCAAGAGCGTGCGGAGGAGCGCATTGTCGACTTGAAGGAGCGCGGCTTTGACAAGGCTGGCCTCTACGATCCGCAAGGCGTGGGTGGCACCCACGTGATGTATGTGCTGCACCATAACGACAAGCCCTCGCTCTACCACGGCCTGCCCGATGATCCATCGATCAGCCCCATGGTGAGCCTGTGGAAGGGTGTGGCCAAGCCACTGGCGCTGGCAGCGCTGGGCGTGGCCGCTGTCGGCAGCTTCTTCCACTACATCACCAAGGGCCCGATCGAAGTGCCCGAGGAGCTGGAAGAGGAAGAAGCCGCCAAGGCGCGCGCGGACAAGGGCGCCGACCACCACGAGGAGTCTGGACGATGAAAAGCAAGACCCGTGATCTCCAACGCTACACCGCTGGCGAACGCGTCAACCACTGGGTGGTCGCGATCAGCTTTGTGCTGCTGGCCTTGTCGGGCCTGGCGTTCTTCCACCCCTCGTTCTTCTTCATGACGAACCTGTTCGGTGGCGGACCCTGGACCCGCATCCTGCATCCCTACATCGGTCTGGTGATGACCGTCGGCTTTGTGCTGATGTTCTTCCGCTTCTGGCAGCTCAACATCATTCGCAAGAACGATGTGGAGTGGCTCAAGAATGTGCCCGCCCTGGTCAACGGCGAGCACGAGAAGATGCCACCGGTGGACAAGTATAACGGTGGGCAGAAGGTGCTGTTCTGGATGCTGGTGCTGTGCATGGCGGGCCTGTTGGTGACCGGCGTTCTGATGTGGCGCGCTTGGTGGAACCTGCCAGTGAATGTGGTGCGCGCTGCGGCGCTGCTGCATGCGCTGTCGGCCTTTGGCCTGATCGGTCTGATCATCGCCCACATCTACGCGGCCATTTGGACCCAGGGCACGATCCGCGCAATGACGCGCGGCACGGTGACCCGCGCCTGGGCGCGCTTTCACCATCCGCTGTGGTACCGCCGCATGACGGGTGACACCACCGACCTGGACAAGCCCGCCAGCCACAAGCACGGCGCCTGATGCGCCTTGCAGGCCTGCTCCGGCCCGCGGCCCCGTGCCGCAGCGGGCCAGGGCCTACCCGCATCGCCCCCTGCCCTGCTCCCCAACGCCGATAGCCCCGCCAGGACTATCGGCGTTGATTTTTGAGAAAATCCCCGTATGCAACGCATTCTTCAACCCGGTGAGATCGAGTCGCTCGACCACACCAGTTTTCCACGCGTGCTGCTGCCCAACACCAGCAGTCTGTTTCTTGACCGAGCCCAGCGCATTCGCCAGCTGGCCGACGGCAACCCGATTGCGGACTACCTGCTGTTCATCGCCAAGCTGGTGGACGCCCAGCACCAGGCAGCCCAGGGCCTGCAGGTGGCTGCGCCCGATGCAGCGGCCATCGCCCAGGCCCAGCAGTACTCGTCGCCGCTCTTGCCCGCTGCTGACCACCTAGACCCCGTCTGGCACCAGGTGCTGGACGGCATGCTCGGCCACCTGGCCAGTGCCGATGGCCTGCCCGAGGCCTTGCAGCCGCTGATTGGCGAGCTGCAGCGCTGCGGCACCGAGGACCGCAATGCGCTGGCCAAGCGCCTGCTGACCAAGGAGCTGGCCGCGCGCGATGTGGGCCTGGCGCCCTTTGTGATGGCTGCGCTGCAAGTGGTGTTTGCCACCCGCGCCAGCCAGCTGCGCCTGGCCGACATCCCCTTTACCGACCCGGCCACCATCTGCCCGGTCTGCGCTACCGAGCCCGTTGCCGGCGTGGTGCGCATTGGCGGCAAGATGGCCGGCCACCGCTACCTGCACTGCGGCTGCTGCGCCACCGAATGGCATATGGTGCGCGTCAAATGCAGCCACTGCGAATCGACCAAGGGCGTGCGCTACCAGGGTCTGGAAGGCGGCAAGGATGTGGTGCTGGCAGAGACCTGTACCGAATGCGGCAGCTACCGCAAGCTGGTCAACCAGGAAAAAGACCCGCTGGCCGAGCCGCTGGCCGATGACCTGGCCAGCCTGATGCTGGACCTCTTGATGAGCGAGCAGACCTCGTTCTCGCGCGCCAGCGGCAACCCGCTGCTGTTTGTGGCCGTGGCTGAGCCGCAGGCGGCCGATGCCGACGGCAGCGTGCCCGATCTGCACTGAGCGCGTGCCGAGCACCTGAACGTTTTGGCACCATGCCATACTGGACGATGGCGCTGCTGCCGCAGCCCATCGTTTTTTTATTTCTGCCCCTGTTTGAGCTGGTTTGCCCATGAACGCACCGACCCACCTGCCCTCTGTTGACAAGCTGCTGCAGCACCCGCGCACCGCTGCGCTGTTGGACAGCTATGGCAAGGCCCAGTGCACGCAGGCCATCCGCGCCGCACTGGGCGAGGCGCGCAGCCGCTGGCTGGCAGAGGCTGGCAGCAACGCAGAAGGTGCCGATGCCTTGCTGGACGCTGCCGAGCAAAAGCTCCAGCAGCTGTTTGCGCCGCGCCTCAAGGCCGTCTACAACCTGACCGGCACGGTGCTGCACACCAACCTGGGCCGCGCGCTGCTGCCGCAAGAGGCTATTGACGCCGTGGTGCAGGCGCTGGCGACCCCCAGCAATCTGGAATACGACCTGGCCGACGGCGGCCGGGGCGACCGCGATGACCTGGTCGAAGACCTGGTCTGCCGCCTGACCGGTGCCGAAGCGGCCACCATCGTCAACAACAATGCGGCCGCCGTGCTGCTGGTGCTGTCCACCTTGGCACGCGACAAGGAAGTGGTGGTCTCGCGCGGCGAGCTGGTCGAGATCGGCGGCGCCTTCCGCATCCCCGATGTGATGACGCGCGCCGGCGCCCGCCTGGTCGAGGTGGGCACCACCAACCGCACCCATGAGAAGGACTACGAAGCCGCACTGGGCGAGCACAGCGCTGCGCTGATGAAGGTGCACTGCAGCAACTACGCGATCAGCGGCTTTACCAAATCGGTTGCCGAGGCCGATGTGGCGCGCATCGCCCATGCGCGGCAGCTGCCGCTGATCGTGGATCTGGGCAGCGGCACCCTGATCGATATGCGCGACTGGGGACTGCCCTATGAGGTGACCGTGCGCGAGACCATCGAGGCCGGTGCCGATGTCGTGACCTTCAGCGGCGACAAGCTGCTGGGCGGCCCGCAGGCCGGCATCATCGTCGGCAGCAAGGCCTTGATCGCGCAGATCAAGAAGAACCCGCTCAAGCGCGCGCTGCGCGTGGGCAAGCTCACCCTGGCCGCGCTCGAGCCCACCTTGCGCCTCTATCTGCACCCCGAGAAACTGGCCGAGCGCCTGACCACCTTGCGCCTCTTCACCCGCCCGGCCGCTGCCATGGAGCAGCAGGCGATCGCGCTGCAGACGCCGCTGCAAGCCTTGCTGGGCCCCGACTATTTGGTGGAGCATGCCGCGATGACCAGCCAGATCGGCAGCGGTGCATTGCCCGTCGAGAGCCTTCCCAGCCATGGCCTGGTCGTGCGCCCCCATGAGCGCAAGCGCGCCGGGCGCCTGTTGCAGCAGCTCGAGGCCGCGCTGCGCCAGCTGCCGCGCCCGGTGATCGGCCGGCTGCGCGACGATGCACTCTGGCTGGACCTGCGCTGCCTCGAAGCCGCCGACCAAGCCGCCTTTGCCGCCAACCTGCAGCAGCTGGCCCTGGGCAGTGGCGCCACGGACGGCCAGGCATGATCATCGGCACCGCAGGCCATATCGACCATGGCAAGACCACCCTGGTGCGCGCGCTCACCGGCGTGGAGACCGACCGCCTGAAGGAAGAAAAGGCGCGCGGCATCTCGATCGAGCTGGGCTACGCCTACACCCCGCTGGCCAATGGCGATGTGCTGGGCATCATCGATGTGCCCGGCCATGAAAAATTTGTGCACACCATGGCCGCCGGGGCCGTGGGCATTGACCATGCCTTGCTGGTGGTGGCCGCCGATGACGGCGTGATGCCCCAGACCCTGGAGCATCTGGAGATTTTGCAGTTGCTGGGCATCCGCCAGGGCACGGTGGCCCTCACCAAGGTCGACCGCGTGCCGCGCGCCCGCATTGATGAGGTGCGCGATGAGATCACCGCCATCCTGGCCCGCAGCAACCTGGCCGATGCGCCCATTTTTGAGACCGCAGCGGCCCTGGCCGATGACCCGGGCGTCTGGGCGCTGCGCCAGCACCTGCACCAGCAGGCCCAGGCCATGCCCCAGCGCGCCAACAGCGGGCTGTTCCGCCTGGCGGTGGACCGGGTCTTCAGCCTGCCCGGCCAGGGCACGGTGGTCACCGGCACCGTCTTCAATGGCCAGGTGGCCGTGGGCGACAGCCTCGTGCATTCGGCCAGCGGCGAGCCCGTACGTGTGCGCAGCATCCATGCGCAGAACCAGGCGAGCGAACAGGGCCTGGCCGGCCAGCGCTGCGCACTGAACCTGGCGGGCATCGCCAAGGAGGCCATCACGCGCGGCGACTGGATCATGGACGCGCGCCTGCGCCAGACCACCCAGCGCATCGATGTGCGCCTGCACCTGCTCGCCGATGCAGCGCCGCTGGCGCAGTGGTCTGCTGTGCACCTGCACCTGGGCACCATGCGCTGCACCGGCCATATCGCCTTGCTGCAAGATGGCGACCTGGCCCCAGGCACGGAAGCACTGGCCCAGCTGGTGCTGGATGCCCCGGCGCTGGTGCTGCCCGGTGACCGCGTCATCGTGCGCAATGCCCAGGCCAACCGCACGATTGCCGGCGCCATGGTGCTCGACCCCTACGCCCCCGCCCGCAAGCGCCGCAGCGACAGCCGCATGGCCTACCTGGCTGCGCTGGCACACTGGATTGACACCGCCGACACCGGCCCGCTGCTGGCCGAGGCCCCGCTGGGCCTGGCCCGCTCACAGCTGGTACGGCTAACCGGCACGGCGACACCGGCCGTGGCCGAGACCTGCACCCACCTGCCGCTGCCCGATGGCGATGCGCTGCTGGTGGACAGCGCTGCCTGGCAAACGCTGCAAGACCAGCTGCTGCAGGCGCTGCAACGCTTTCATGAAGTCGCCCCCGATGAGCCCGGCATCAACGCAGCCCGGCTGCGCCGCATGGCCCTGCCTGCGCTGCAGCATGGCCCCCACGATGCGCTCTACCACGGCCTGCTCGATGCGCTGATCGCCACCGGCCAGATCGCCAGCAGCGGCGCCTGGCTGCACCTGCCCGGCCACACGGTGCAGCTAAGCGACGCCGAACAAGCCCTCGCCCAGCGCTTGCTGCCGGCCATCACCGAAGGCCGCTTTGACCCGCCCTGGGTGCGCGACCTGGCCCGCGACCATGGCGCCGGGGAGGAGCTGGTGCGCCAGCTGCTCAAAAAGCTCTCGCGCCAGGGCCTCGTGTTCCAGGTGGTCAAGGACCTGTTCTATGCCGCCCCCTCCATGGATGCGCTGGCGGCACTCACCGCAGAGCTTGCCCAGCAGGCCGAGCGCGGCGAAGTGCAGGCCCATGCCTTCCGTGATGCCACCGCCCTGGGCCGCAAGCGCGCCATCCAGATCCTGGAGTTCTTCGACCGCGTGGGCTACACCCGCCGCGTGCGCGATACGCATGTGCTGCGCCCGGGTGTGCGCTGGCAGGCAGGCGCCACGTCCTAAGCCACCCAAGGGTCTGCGGCAGCGCCAGCCGCAGGCGCCACGCAGAGCCGCTACAATCGGCCATCTTGCCCAACACGCACGTGTTGCAGGGAAGGCAATCGTGCCCGGTGGCGCGGCCGGGCTTCAAACCCGGTGAGGGGTGTCAGCCACTCCTGGGTTGGTTCGACTCCAGCTGCTTTCCGCCATCCCCCCAAAAAAACAGCATGGCGCAGCTCTGCCCGCCAAATGCCGATAATGGTGGGCCGCCATGGGCGGCACCGCTTTTCTCGCCAGTCTGTTAGCCCTGAGGATGCCCGTATGAATGCCCCTACCACCACCCTGCCCACCTCGCCACGCCTGACCTCGCTGTCGCATGGCGGCGGCTGCGGCTGCAAGATTGCCCCTGGGGTGCTGGCCGATCTGATGAGCCGCAGTGCGGTGCCCAAGCAGTTCTATGCGCAGCTGCTGGTGGGCACCGAGACGGCGGATGACGCAGCGGTCTACCAGATCAACGACACGCAGGCGATTGTCGCGACCACCGATTTCTTCATGCCCATCGTCGATGACCCCTATGACTTTGGCCGCATTGCTGCGACCAATGCGCTGTCGGACATCTACGCGATGGGCGGCACGCCGCTGATGGCGCTGGCCATCGTCGGCATGCCGATCAATGTGCTGCCCCACGACGTCATTGCCAAGATTCTCGAAGGCGGCGAGTCCGTCTGCCGCGATGCCGCCATTCCGCTGGCCGGCGGCCACTCGATCGACTCGGTCGAGCCCATCTATGGCCTGGTCGGTATCGGCATCGTCAATCCGGCGCAGCTCAAGCGCAACCGCGATGCCCAGGCGGGCGATGTGCTGATCCTGGGCAAGGCCCTGGGTGTGGGTATCCAGTCCGCTGCCTTGAAAAAAGGCCTGCTCAGCAACAGTGACTACGCCAGCATGGTGCGCACCACCACCCAGCTCAACCGGCCTGGCGCCGCGCTTGCGCAGCTGGCCGATGTGCATGCGCTGACCGATGTCACCGGCTTTGGCCTGCTGGGCCATACGCTGGAGCTGGCACGCGGCGCGCAGCTCACAGCCGTGATCGACAGCCAGGCGCTGCCGCTGCTGCCCGGCGTCCTCGATCTTGCCCAGCAAGGCGTGGTGACCGGCGCCTCGGGACGCAACTGGGCGTCCTACGGCAGCGATGTGGCAATGGGCGCGCAAGTGCCCGATGCGATGCGCAGCCTGCTGACCGACCCGCAGACCTCCGGCGGCCTGCTGGTCTCCTGCACGCCGGATGCTGTTGGCCAGGTGCTGGACATCTTCAAATCCCAGGGCTTTGCCGATGCCTGCGTAGTCGGCCAGATGCAGGCGGGCGAGGCGCAAGTTGTGGTGTCGTAACACCGCAGCGCCTGGATGCAAAAACGCCTGCTGGATGCAGGCGTTTTTGTTGAAGCAGGCCTTGCAACCAGGGCATGCTGCGGTGCTTAAAACGGCAGCTTGGGCATGCCGCCGCCCATCATGCCCTTCATGCCGCCCATCTTCTTCATCATCTTCATCAGGCCGCCGCCCTTCATCTTCTTCATCATCTGCTGCATCTGGCCAAACTCGTTGAGCAGGCGGTTGACCTCTTGCACCTGCACGCCAGCGCCAGCGGCAATGCGTTTCTTGCGCGTGGCCTTGATGAATTCGGGCTTGGCGCGCTCATAGGGGGTCATCGAGCAGATGATGCCTTCCTTGCGGCGCACTTCGCGCTCGGCCTTGTCCATATCGACCTTGCCGGCCTTGCCCGCCAGCTCCGAGGGCAGCTTGTCCATCAGGGTCGACAGGCCCCCCATCTGCTTCATCTGCTGGAGCTGGCCCAGGAAGTCGTTCAGATCAAAGCCGTCGCCGGACTTGATCTTCTCGGCCATCTTCTGGGCCGCCTCCATGTCCACGCCCTTGGAGACCTGCTCGACCAGGGCCACGATATCGCCCATGCCCAGCACGCGCTGCGCATGGCGCTCTGCGTCGAACACTTCCAGGCCATCGAGCTTTTCGGACACACCGGCGAACTTGATGGGCGCGCCGGTGATCTGGCGCACCGACAGCGCCGCACCGCCGCGTGAGTCACCGTCGAGCTTGGTCAGCACGATACCGGTGAGCGGCAGCGCCTCCTTGAAGGCCTTGGCGGTGTTGATCGCGTCCTGGCCCTGCATCGCATCGACGACGAACAAGGTCTCGACCGGCTTCAAGGCCGCATGCAATTGCTGGATTTCGGTCATCAGCACTTCGTCGATGGCCAGGCGGCCGGCGGTATCGACCAGGAGCACATCAAAGTAGTGCTTCTTGGCGTAATCGAGCGCCGCGTTGGCAATATCCAACGGCTTTTGGTCGGGCGTGCTGGGGAACCATTCCGCGCCCGCCTGCTGGGTCACGGTCTTGAGCTGCTCGATAGCGGCGGGGCGGTAGACGTCTCCCGAGACGGTCAGCACCTTTTTTTTGCGCCGCTCGATCAGGTGCTTGGCCAGCTTGGCCGTGGTGGTCGTCTTACCGGCACCTTGCAGGCCGGCCATCAGGATCACCGCCGGCGGCTGGGCCTGCAGGTTGATGTCGGCCACGCCCTCGCCCATCGTGGCGGCCAGTTCCTTGTTGACGATCGACACCAGGGTCTGGCCCGGCTTGAGGCTGCCCAGCACTTCCTGGCCCAGCGCTTTTTCCTTGACGCGGGCAATGAAGTCGCGCACCACGGGCAAGGCCACATCCGCCTCCAAGAGGGCCATGCGCACTTCACGCAGCATGTCCTGGACATTGGATTCGGTGATACGGGCCTGGCCACGCATTTCCTTGACGAGGCGCGAGAGTTTATCGGTCAGTGCGGAAGCCATAGGGTGGAGTCTTGAGTAATCGTGGCAAAGGGGGCGCCCAGCGGTAGCCGCTGGCCGGAGCCCGGGCTAAAAACGACTGGCGCCAGGGGCTGTAAGCCACAGCCCTGCAAACCTTTGATTCTACCCGCTCACCCCAAAACTGACGCGGGGCCAGGGCTGGCAGCCTGCCCGCCACCGCAAGAAACTATGGCCCGCTCCCTACAATAGGTAAATGTTTGACCGTGAAGCGCCAAACGAATTTAGCCTTTGAGGCTGCGCACATGCAGGCCCGAAGCCGCGACAATGCAGCTGCGGCCTGCGCCTGCCCCCGCTGGCATGGCCAGCTGCAATGCCAAAGCCCTGCCCGCCACCCTGAGGTGGCGCTTTCTTTGACCAGGATCACCGATGCCAGACACGCCGTATCGCCACTTGCTAGACCATTTCTCGGACGCCTTCTTCGTGACCGATACGCAAGGCCGGATCCTGGATGTCAATACCCAGGCCTACCGGGAGATGGGCTACAGCCTGGCAGAGCTGATGGCCCTGACGGTGGCCGATTTTGCGCTGGACTACACACAGGAGGAGTTGCTGGCCCTGTGGCAGAAAATGGAGCCCGGTGAACACACCGTGGCCACCAACACCCACCAGCGCAAGGACGGCTCCTGCTTTCCCGTCGAGGTGCACATCACCTGCCAGCTGGTGGATGGCGAGAAGCGCTTTTTCACCATCTCCCACGACATCACCGAGCGCGTGCGCCGCGACCAGGAAATTCAGCTGCTCAATGCCGCGCTCGAGCAGCAGGTCGAGAAAAGCACCCAGCAGTGGCGCCATTCCACCCACCTGCTCGATGCGGTGATGCGCGGCACCTCGGACATCGTCTTTGTCAAAGACCGCCAGGGCCGCTATGTGTTCGCCAACCCCGCGGCCGAGGCCATCACGCAGATGCCGCCCGGGGGACTGATTGGCAAGACCGATGCCGAAATCCTCGGCGGCCACAACAATTTTGCCGACGACGATGCCGCCGTTTACCGGAGCAGCACGCCGGTGGTGTCGGAGTCACATGCGCTGATCGAGGGGCGCCGGCTCAGCTTCCAGTCCATCAAGAGCCAGTACCGCAACGAGCATGGCGAGGTCATCGGTCTCTTGGGCATTTCGCGTGACACGACGCAGATGCGCGAATCGGAAAACCAGCTGCGCCAAAGCTATGACTCGCTGCGCCGCGCCGAGCGGCTCTCGCGCATCGGCAGCTGGACGCTGGACCTGGCCAGCGGTGAGATCGAGGCCTCGGAGATGATGTACGAGATGAATGGCCTGGACCCGCAGGGGCCCAAGCTGACCCAGGACAACATCGCCCACATGATGCCGCCGCAGGACTATGCCAAGGTGGCCGCGGCCATTGCCCAATGCGCCCAGACCGGCCAGCCCTACCGGCTCGATGTGACCCATTACACGCCCGATGGCGGCCAGTTCCCGGCCAGCATCCTGGGCCAGGCCGACTATGACAGCAGCGGCCGCATCGTCAGCCTCAGCGGCACGCTGCAGGATCTGTCCGAGCGCGAACAGGCGCGCCAGCGGCTGGAGGCACTGGCCGACAACCTGCCCAGTGGTGCGATCTACCGCGTCGAAGGCACGGCCACGACCTTGCGCATGAGTTACATCAGCGCCGGTATTGAAAAGCTCATCGGCGTGAGCGCGCAGGCCATCATGACCGACAACGCGGCCTATATCAAAACCATCCACCCGGCAGATCTGGCGATGTACCGTCAGCAGCAGCGCGAGGCGCTGGAGCGCCTGAGCCTGTTTGACTGCAGCTTTCGCATCATCCGCCCCGATGGCAGCCTGCGCTGGCTGCGCTGCCGCTCGGCACCCAGCCGCCAGGAAGCGGGCACGATCTGGGACGGCATCATGCTCGATATCACGCGCGAGCGCGAGGCCGAGCTGGCGCTGCAAAAAGCCAAGGAAATGGCCGAAGCGGCCGAGCGCGCCAAGTCCGAGTTCCTGGCCACGATGAGCCACGAGATCCGCACGCCGATGAACACCGTCATTGGCATGACACGCCTGATCCAGCAGACCCCGCTGCTGCCCAAGCAGCGCAACTACCTGGAGAAGGTGGAGCTGTCGGCCAACGCACTGCTGTCGGTGATCAATGACATCCTGGACTTCTCCAAGATCGAGGCGGGCATGCTCACCTTGGAGAACGTGGAGTTCGCGCTCGACGATGTGCTCGAGACCGTCTCGGCCGTCACCACCTTGCGCGCCGAGGAAAAGGGCATCGAGGTGGTCTACTCGGTCGCGCCCGATGTGCCCCGGCAGCTGAGCGGTGACCCGCTGCGCCTGAGCCAGGTCCTCAACAACCTGGTGAGCAATGCCATCAAGTTCACCCACTTGGGTGAGGTGGTCATCAGCATCCAGACCACCGAGACCGCTGGCAACCGCCCCGTGGTCCCGGGCAAGATCGGGCTGGAGATCACCGTCAAGGACACGGGCATCGGCATGAGCCCGGCCCAGATGAGCCAGCTGTTCCGCCCCTTCTCGCAGGCCGACAGCCAGACCACGCGGCGCTATGGCGGCTCGGGCCTGGGCCTGGCCATCTGCCAGCGCCTGGTGGGCCAGATGGGGGGCGAGCTCAAGGTCGAGAGCAGCCCGGGGCTGGGCAGCACCTTCTACTTCTCGGTGCAGCTGCACCCCGCCCAGCTGCAGCAGGCGCCCAAACCAGCCCGCTACCACGGCACGCCGGTGGACCGCGTGCTGATCGTCGACGACAACGCCAGCGCACGCGACATCCTGGCCGAGATGGTGCGTGGTTTTGGCATGCGCGCCGACACGGTGGATTCGGGCGAGCAGGCCTTGTCCGATCTGCAGCTCGCCTCCCGCGTGGGCACGCCCTATGGCCTGGTGCTGATGGACTGGCGCATGCCAGGCATGGACGGGCTGGAGGTGGCGCGCCGCATCCGCGAGGAAGAACACCTCTCGGCCACCCCGGCGGTGCTGATGGTGACCGCCTACGGCCGTGACGAGGTCATGCGCAAGGCTGAAGAGCTGCACCTGCAAGGCCTGCTGATCAAGCCGGTGACCCAATCGGTGCTGTTCAATGCCATCTTGGAGGCCTTGCAGTCGCAGGGCGGCGGCCTCTCGCGGCGCGCCCTGCCCGACACGCCGGGCCAGCCGCAGGCGCTGCACACCAACCCGATCCAGCTCTACCCCCACCTGCATGGCAAGAATGTTCTGGTGGTCGATGACAACGCCCTCAACCGCGAGGTGGCTGCCGACTTCCTCAGCCTGGTCGGCGTGCAGGTGAGCCTGGCCACCAATGGCGCCGAGGCGCTCAGCATGCTCGAGCACCACCACTACGACGCCGTGCTGATGGATGTGCACATGCCGCAGATGGATGGGCTGGATGCCACGCGCGCGCTGCGCCAGCTGCCCCATCTGCAGCAGCTGCCGGTGATTGCGCTGACTGCGCAGGCCCGCGTCGAGGACCGCAGCGCCATTGAAGAAGCGGGCATGAACGCCCACCTGACCAAGCCCATTGACGAGCGCAAGCTGTACGAAACGCTGAGCGAATGGATCGCAGGCCCCGGCAACGGCGCCGATACGCCGGATGCACCCGAGTCCGAATTCATGCGCGACGAGGCCCGCGTGGCAGCCACGCCCGGCATCAACCACGCCAAGATGCTGCAGCGCTTCCATGGCAATGCCGAGCGGGTCGAACGGGTGCTGGCCGGCTTCTACCGCGACTTTGCCGACGCCCCCCAGACCCTGGTGCTGCATGTGCAGCAGTCATCCTGGGAGCCGCTGTCGATGCTCGCCCATTCGCTCAAGGGGGCGCTGGGCTACCTCGATGCCACGGCCCTGGTCCAGGCGGCCGAAACCATCGAGAGCCAGGCCCGGGAGTGGACGCAGGCCCCGCCGCCCGCAGCGCAGCCCCAGCGCCTGCTGCATGCCGAGACCTCCGAGTTTGCCGCCCAGCTGCAGACACTGCTGCAAGGCCTGGCCACGCGCCAGCATCCACCGGCCCCGCCGAGCGCAGCGCTGGACGCCGCGCCTGCGGCCAGCCCGCCCGCTGCCACCAGCCTGCGCCAGGACCTCAAGCACCTCAAGCGCCTGGTGGCCGATGGCGACTATGCCGCCGTCAGCGAGCTCGAACGCATGCTCCTGGCCAGCCCCACGGCGCGCTGGACGCCGCTGCTCCAGCAGATCCTGCAGCATGTGGAAGACCTGGATGGCGAGGCCGCGCTGGCGGCGATCGAGCGGCTCGAACAGATCCTGCCTTGACCTTCTGGCTACCAGCCCCCTTGAGACCTAGACCCCCTACCATCGCACCATGCAAGCTGAGCCCGATAACGACCAACCCACCATCCTGATTGTGGATGACGAGCGCGTCAACCGCTCCATGCTCGCCGAGCTGCTGGGCCAGCAGTACCGCGTGCTGCTGGCCAAGGACGGCCCCAGTGCGCTGACCATCGCCACGCGCGAATCGCACCGGCTGCTGCTGGTGCTGCTCGATGTCAGCATGCCCGGCATGAATGGCTATGAGGTGCTGACCCAGTTGAGAAAGCAGGAGGCGACGGCCGGCATTGCGATCATCTTCATCACCGGCCAGAGCGATGCTGCGGCCGAGGAGTATGGCCTGCGCCTGGGCGCGGCCGACTATGTCTCCAAACCCATCCGCCCGGCAGTGGTGAGTGTGCGGGTGCGCAACCAGATCGACTTGGCGCTGCAGCGCCAAGCCTTGCAGCGCCTCGCGCAGGTCGATGGCCTGACCAACCTGGCCAACCGCCGGCATTTTGATGACATGCTGCGGCGCAGCCAGCGCCTGTGCCTGCGCAGGAACGACCCGCTGGGCCTGGCGCTGATCGATATCGACCACTTCAAGCTGTACAACGACCACTATGGCCATGTGCAAGGCGATGAGGCGCTCAAGCAAGTAGCCGGTACGCTGGCGCGCCATGCGCGCCGCCCTTATGACCTGGCCGCCCGCTTTGGCGGTGAGGAGTTTGCGCTGATCCTGCCCGGCCACGCCGATGCCGTGGCCGTGGTGGAGCGCTTTCGCCAGGAAGTGCAGACGATGGCGATTGCCCATGCGGCCTCCACCACCGCGCCAGAGCTGACGGTGAGCTGCGGGGTGCTGACCATCCACTGCGGCCAGACCGACGGCCTGGAGGACTGCCTGCGCCGGGCCGATGAACTGCTGTACGAGGCCAAGACCAGCGGCCGCAACCGGGTCTGCGCGACCAGCGTCGGCATATAGCGCGCGCTGGGCAGGCTCTGCGGTTGATCGCTGGCAATAGCCGGCAGATGGCAAGGCGCTAGCGCCCGCGCAGAGCACACAGGCCTTTCGCCGCAGCTATGATAGCGGGCATGCTCTCTCCCGCCTTTGCCGCAGCCAGCACCAGCCCCATCGGCTGGGCGCTGGCCATTGCTGCAGCCATTGCCTACGCCATCCCCGCACTTGCGGCCCGACGCCTGCAGGAGCCCAGCGCACGGCTGGGCTTGCGCGCGGCCTGGGCCTTGCACCTGGCGGCCATCGGCTGGAGCCTGGTGGGTGACACGCCCCATTTCGGCTTTGCGCCGGCACTGTCCGTCACCGCCTGGCTGGTGCTGACGGTGTATGTGGTCGAGCAGCAGCTCTACCCGCAGCTGCGCTCGCGCTGGCCGCTGTCGGCCATGGGCTGCATCGCGGTCCTGCTGGCCGGCGTCTACCCCGGCAGCCCTTTGCATGTGAATGCCTCGCCCTGGCTGCCGCTGCACCTGGCGCTGGGCATTGCCTCCTATGGCCTGTTTGCCGCCGCCGTCGTGCATGCCGCACTGATGACCCGGGCCGAGCGCCAGATGCGCCAGGATGGCAGCCACGACGGCGGTCTGCCGCTGCTGGCCCTGGAGCGCCTGACCTTCCGCTTTGTCACGGCCGGCTTCATCTTGCTGTCCGCGACCTTGCTGGCCGGCTGGTGGTTTGGCGAGGCGCTGTACGGCAAGGCCTGGGTCTGGAACCACAAGTCGGTGTTCTCGATGCTGGCCTGGTTGACCTTTGCCGTGCTGCTGGTGGGCCGCAAGCGCTTTGGCTGGCGCGGGCAGCGCGCCGTCAACATGCTCTATGTGGGCGCCACCTTGCTGCTGCTGGCCTATGTGGGCTCGCGCTTTGTCCTTGAAGTCATCTTGAAACACTGAGCTGCCATGAAGTATTTGCTGGTATTGCTGGTGCTGGCCGTGGGCTGGCACATGTGGCGCAGCCAACGGGTCAAGAACGCGCCGCCGCCACCGCCCAAAAAAGGCCTGGCCAAACCCGAGCCCATGGTGCACTGCGCGCACTGCGGCGTGCACCTGCCGCAGTCCGATGCCATCGGCTACCAGGGCGCACATTACTGCTCGCAAGCCCATCTCGCCCAGGCGCTGCCGCCTGGCCAGCGCTAGGCTTTGGGCATCGCCACGATGGCCGCGTTGGCGTTGATGGAAACCCCCTTCAAGCGCCTGTGGCGCGGCTACCTGGTGGCCCGCGTCTTTGTGGCCCTGCTGCTGGCGCTGGGCGCCATGGCCATCACGCCGGCGCAATCGGGCCCCTTGCTGTCGCAGCTGGCGCTGCTGGGCGCCTATGGCATCTCGGCGATGCTGTATGCCGCGCTCAGCCACCAGCCGCCACCGCAGCGCCGCGTCTATGCCTGGCTGCCCACGATCGGCATGGATCTGCTGCTGATCTCGCTGCTGGAGGTGACCAAAACCGGTACCTACACCTTGACGCCGATGTTCGGCCTGGCGGTGCTGTTTGCCGGCACCCTGGGCGGCTGGCTGGTGACCTTGGGCAGCTGTGCCTACATCACGATCTTCCTGATTGTCGAGTCGCTGAGCTTTCGCCTGTCGGTGTTTGACCCCGATGGCACGCAGAACACCGTGCAAGCCGGGCTGGCCGGGGCGGCCTATTTTCTGGTGGGCATTCTTGTGCGGCTGCTCGCCTCGCGGGTGGAGCGCGAGACCTTGCAGGGCCTGCGCAATGCCGCTGCGGCCAACCAGCAAGAGCAGATCAATGCGCTCATCCTGCAGAACCTGCCCGATGGCGTGCTGGTGGCTGACCAGGCCTTGCAGGTGCGTATTGCCAACCCGGCCGCCATGACCTTGCTGGGCCACCCCCACCTGCCGCTGGCGCTGGCGCAGTTGCCCGCCTGGCGCGGCGTGGTCGAGCAGGTCACCCAGACCTTTGCCGAGCAAAAGCCCTTCTCGCAAGACCTGGCACTGACCGCGCCGCAGATGGCCCCCATCGGCCTGCATGTGCGCACCTGGCTGACCCACCCGCTGCCCACCTTCGGCACCATTGGCAGCCATGACAATGACCCGCTGTGCCTGGTGTTCTTGCATGACCTGCGCGAGATAGAGGCGCGGCTGCGCACCGAGAAAATGGCGGCGATGGGGCGCATGTCCGCAGCTGTCGCCCATGAAATCCGCAACCCGCTGACGGCCATCACCCAGGCCAATGCGCTGCTCGATGAGGAGCTGACCGACCCGGGCCAGAAGCGCCTGACCTATATGGTCGAGCAAAATGCCCAGCGCCTGGGCCGCATTGCCGAAGATATCCTGGACATTGCCCGCGTGCATAACCAGATCCAGCCCGGCGATGGTGACTCCATTGCCCTCAATGACAGCGTGCTGCACATCTGCCATGACTGGATGGCACTGGCCCCTGCCGCCCACACCGTGGCGCTGTCGCTCAGTGCCGAGGACAGCCTGGTGGCCTTTGACACCGGGCACCTGCGCCAGCTGCTCTACAACCTGCTCAACAACGGCCAGCGCTACCGCCGGGACTGTGCAGACTCCTTGCGCGTCAGCACCCACAGCAGCCTCACGGGCACCACCACCTTGGTGGTCTGGAGCGATGGCGCGCCCATCGAGCCGACCATTGAAAAGCACCTGTTCGAGCCCTTCTTCTCGTCCGAGAGCCGATCGAGCGGCCTGGGCCTGTACATCTGCCGCGAGCTGTGCACCCGCCATGGCGCTATGATCCGCTACGAAAGGCAGAGCACAGCGCTGCCCGAGCTGGCACAGGGCAATGCCTTTATTGTGCAGTTTCGCCGGGCCGCCAGCCCCGCGCATCCCCAGCAGACTGATTTGATCCACCAGGCATGAGTTTTGAAAACACCACTGTTCTGGTCGTGGACGATGAGCCCGACCTCAGAACCCTTTATGAGCTGACCTTGCTGCGCGAAGGCTACCGGGTCTACACGGCCGGCTCGGTGCAGGAAGCCCGCGCCCAGCTGCAGCAGCGCCGCTTCGAGATCCTGATCACCGACATGCGCCTGCCCGATGGCCTGGGCATGGAGCTGCTGCAGGACCTGCGCAGCCAGGGCCGCAGCGAGCGCGCCATCGTCATGACCGCCTATGGCTCGGCCGACAATGCCGTCGCGGCCCTGCGCGAAGGCGCGTTTGACTACCTGACCAAGCCAGTGGACCTCAAGCAGTTTCGCCAGGTGGTGGCCTCTGCCAGCCAGGGGCTGCAGGATGCCGCTGCGCTGGCCCTGGCGCAGCCCGCGTCTCAAGCGGCGCCGCAGCCGGGCACGCCCGCGCGGTCAGCCCTCCCGGCCCAGCGCGAATTGATCGGCCCGTCCCTTGTGATGCAGCAGGTGCGCGAGCGCATTGCCAAGGTGGCCGGCAGCATGGCGCCCATTCTGGTGCGCGGCGAATCGGGCACCGGCAAGGAGCTGGTGGCCCAGTCCTTGCACCGCAACAGCCAGCGGGCCAGCGGGCCGATGGTGGCCGTCAACTGCGGCGCCATCCCCGAGAACCTGCTCGAAGCGGAGTTCTTTGGTGCCCGCAAAGGCGCCTACACCGGCGCCAACCAGGACCGCGAAGGCTTTTTCCAGGCCGCCCATGGCGGCACCCTCTTCCTTGATGAAATCGGCGAGCTGCCGCTGTCGATGCAGGCCAAGCTCTTGCGTGCGATCCAGGAGCGCAAGGTGCGGCCCCTGGGCTCGCAACAGGAAGAAGCGGTCGATGTGCGCATCGTCAGCGCCACCCACCGCGATCTGGCGGCCGATGTGCAGACCGGGCGCTTTCGCCAGGACTTGTACTACCGGCTCAACGTCATTGACATCTTCATCCCGCCGCTGCGCGAGCGCCGCGAAGATGTGCCCGCGCTGTGCCAGGCGCTGCTCGAGCGCATCGCCAGCGAGAGCGGCCAGCCGGTGCCCCAGCTCAGCGCCCAGGCGCTGCACACCTTGGCGGGCCACGCGCTGCCGGGCAATGTGCGCGAGCTGGAAAACCTGTTGCTGCGCTCGGTCGCCTTGAGCGATGGCGCTTTTCTCGATGTGGAGCCGGCCCGGGCCGATGCCACGCGTCCCTCGCCCGCGCAGAGCCAGGCAGCAGAGCCGGCACCGGCCTATGTACGGCCCAGCGCGCCGCTGGCGCCGCTCCAGCCACAGGCTGCGGCCATGGCCCCCAGCAGCCTCCAGCGCTTTGCGCCGCCACAGGATCTGCCCGCCGATCTGCAAGCCTGGCTCGATGGCATCGAGCGCGACATCCTCGTGCGCGCGCTGCAGGAGTTTGGCTTTAACCGCACCGCTGCGGCCAACCGCCTGGGCATCAGCCTGCGTCAGATCCGCTACCGCATGGAGCGGCTGCAGATCCATGACCCCAGCGACGGGATGCAGCCCTAGGGCCCGACGCCATGCCCCACGACCTGCCCGAGACACCGCCTGGCGCGCACCCCCACGCTGCGCCTCATGCCAATATGCACGCCACCAGCGCGCCGCAGGCAGCGCTCTGGCAAGACGGCTGGCTGCGCACGGCCACGCACTGCCCCTCGCCCAATTTCGGCCCCCGACCTGAGGGGGCATGCACCGATCTGGTGGTCGTCCACTCGATCAGCCTGCCGCCGGGCATCTACGGCACGGGGGATGTGCAGCGCCTCTTTACCAACCAGCTCGACTGGGATGCCCACCCCTATTTCCAGAGCATCCGGGGCCTGCAGGTGTCCTCGCATTTCTTCATCACGCGCCAAGGCCTGGTGTGGCAGTTTGTCAGCGCCGACCAGCGTGCCTGGCATGCCGGCCAGTCGTTCTGGCGCGGCCGGCCGCGCTGCAATGACGACTCCATCGGCATCGAGCTCGAAGGCCTGGAGGGCGAGACTTTCGAGCCCGCCCAGTACGAGAGCCTGGTGCAGCTGTGCCAGCAGATCCGCGCGCAGTATGCGATCGCCTATATTGCCGGCCATGAGCACATTGCGCCGGGCCGCAAGAACGACCCGGGTCCCGGCTTTCTCTGGCCCCAGCTGCAGCAGGATCTGGCCTGGCCGCGATCGATGTTTCCCGCATCGCTCGGCCTCTAAATCGGGCTATAGCCCAAGCCTCTAAGAACCTGTTCAAAGCCGCCTGCATCTGCCCGGCATCCCCTTTCATTCGCATGCAATGAAAGGCATGTACGCCACAAAAAACACGGCAATTTTCCACATTTGAAAAAATTTTTTTCAGATGCAATGCCTATGTTTTACGCAGGCTCTGCAACGCAGATGGCGCAGAAACACACACACAGCGGTGGTTTGCAGGCGCAAACCACCACGCCATGCGCAGTTGCCGCCGTTTTGCTGCGCAGCATGGTCATCAGCACTACACACAAAGCCTGCAATGCGCCATACACTACAGGTAGTGTCCAGCGCTTAATAAAACACTACATGTAGTGTGAGGTGGTAGCCGGCGGCTCAGTGGTACCGGTATGCCCAGCGCTGTTTCTCCGGCTTTTCACGCACCACAGAGAGGACATCATGAGCGCTGCTTCGCTTTCCGAGCAACGGTCCGCACCGGCCGCCAGCTCGCGCACCCTGGATGGATTTACCGTACTGCCGGACTACCAGATCATGCGACGCAACGGAGCAGTCGTCCCTTTCGAGCCCCCCAAGATCACCACCGCCATCATGAAAGCCTTTCTGGCCGTGCATGGCAGCCAGGGCTCGGCATCGGCCAGCGTGCGCGAAGTAGTCGAGAACCTGACCCACACGGTGGTGCGTGCGCTGATGCGCTCGCGCCCGGGCGGCGGCACCTTCCATATCGAAGATGTGCAGGACCAGGTCGAGCTCGGTCTGATGCGCGGCGGCAACCATGAGGTGGCACGTGCCTATGTGCTGTACCGCGAGCGCCGCAACCAGGAGCGCGCCCAGCTCCAGGCCCAGCACACGCCCGCCCATGCCAGCTTGCATGTGCAGGACCGGGGTCAGCAGGTGCTGCTCGATGTCAAAAAGCTCCATGACCGCATTGCCGCAGCCTGCCAGGGCCTGGGCCAGGATGTCGACCCCGCACCCATCCTGAGCGAAACCCTGCGCAACCTCTATGACGGCGTCCACATGGACGAGGTGTTCAAGGCCTCCATCCTCGCCGCCCGCACCTTGATCGAAAAAGACCCGGACTACAGCTTTGTCACCGCGCGCCTGCTGCTGCACACCATCACGCGCGAAGTGATGGGCCAGGACGTCAGCAGTGCCGACATGGGCGCGGCCTACCGCAGCAGCTTCCCCGGCTTTGTCGCGCAAGGGGTGGCGCATGAACTGCTCGCCCCCGAGATGCTGGACTTTGACCTGCCGCGCCTTGCCGCCGCTCTCCAGCCCGAGCGCGACCTGCAGTTTGACTACCTGGGTCTGCAGACGCTGTATGACCGCTATTTTCTGCATGTAGGCCAGCAGCGCATCGAGCTGCCCCAGGCCTTCTTCATGCGCGTGGCCATGGGCCTGGCGCTGAAGGAGGACGACCGCAATGCAAGGGCCATCGCGTTCTATGACCTGCTCTCGTCCTTCGACTTCATGTCGTCCACACCCACCCTGTTCAACAGCGGCACGCTGCGCTCGCAGCTGTCGTCCTGCTACCTGACCACGGTGGCCGATGACCTGGGCGGCATCTACGATGCGATCCGCGAAAACGCCTTGCTGTCCAAGTTTGCCGGTGGCCTGGGCAATGACTGGACCCCCGTGCGTGCGATGGGCGCCCGCATCAAGGGCACCAATGGCGAATCGCAAGGCGTGGTGCCCTTTCTCAAGGTGGTCAACGACACGGCCGTGGCCGTCAACCAGGGCGGCAAGCGCAAGGGCGCCGTCTGCGCCTACCTGGAGACCTGGCACCTGGACATCGAGGAATTTCTGGAGCTGCGCAAGAACACTGGCGATGACCGCCGCCGCACCCATGACATGAACACCGCCCACTGGATCCCCGATCTGTTCATGCAACGGGTCATGGAAAAAGGCCTGTGGACCTTGTTCTCCCCCTCCGATGTGCCCGATCTGCATGACCGCTTTGGCCAGGATTTCGAGCGGGCCTACACCGCTTACGAGGTCAAGGCCGCGACCGGCGAGCTGGCGCTGAGCAAGACCGTGCCCGCGGTCGATCTGTGGCGCAAGATGCTGTCGATGCTGTTCGAGACCGGCCACCCCTGGATCACCTTCAAGGATGCCTGCAACCTGCGCTCGCCCCAGCAGCATGCCGGCGTCGTGCACTCGTCCAACCTCTGCACCGAGATCACGCTCAACACCAGCGACACGGAAACCGCCGTCTGCAACCTGGGCTCGGTCAACCTGGCGCGCCACTTGAAGGACGACGGCCAAGGTGGCCTCGCGCTCGACCATGACAAGCTCAAGCGCACCATCACGACGGCCATGCGCATGCTCGACAACGTCATCGACATCAACTACTACGCGGTGGGCAAAGCACGCGACTCCAACCTGCGCCACCGCCCGGTGGGCCTGGGCATCATGGCCTTCCAGGACAGTCTCTACCAATTGCACATTCCCTACGCCAGCGATGCGGCCCTGCAGTTTGCCGATACCTCGATGGAGGCGGTCTGCTACTACGCCTACTGGGCATCGACCGAGCTGGCGCGCGAGCGCGGTGTCTACAGCAGCTACCCCGGCTCGCTCTGGAGCCAAGGCATTTTGCCGCTGGACACGCTGGACCTGCTTGCCCAGGCGCGCGGCCAGGCCGGCTATGTGCAGGTCGACCGCAGCATGCAGCTGGACTGGGAGGCGCTGCGCCGCAAGATCGCGCAGGACGGCATGCGCAACTCCAACTGCGTGGCCATTGCACCCACCGCCACCATCTCCAACATCGTCGGCGTCGATGCCTCGATCGAGCCCTCGTTTGGCAACCTCTCGGTCAAGTCCAACCTCTCGGGCGAGTTCACCGTGATCAACCAGTACCTGGTGCGCGACCTCAAAGCGCTGGGCCTGTGGGACGATGTGATGGTCATGGACCTCAAGCATTTCGATGGCTCGCTGCGCCCCATCGACCGCGTGCCCCATGCACTCAAGGCGCTGTATGCCACGGCCTTTGAAGTCGATCCGGTCTGGCTGGTGGAAGCGGCCTCGCGGCGCCAGAAATGGATAGACCAGGCGCAAAGCCTCAATATCTATATGGCAGGGGCCTCGGGCAAGAAGCTCGACGACGCCTACAAGCTTGCCTGGGTGCGCGGCCTCAAGACCACCTACTACCTGCGCACCACCAGCGCCACGCAGGCCGAGAAATCCACCATCCAAAGCCGCGTGCTCAATGCCGTGCCCAGCAGCCATGCCTCGCCCGTCGCCCAGGCTGTCGCCAACGCCGCCGCTGCTGCATCGCAGTCCGCCGCGCCCGGCACCGACATTCGCTTTTGCGCCATCGATGACCCCGGCTGCGAAGCCTGCCAGTAGACCACGCGGACCGACTGAACCGGACCGCAGCAGCGGCCACCACCAGGAGCATTCATCCATGCTGAGCTTTGAAGAAGATTCGAGGGACGCGCTGGCCACACCAGCCGCGCCGGCCACCACGGCGGCCTCGCCCTCTGCATCGCCTGCCGCATCCCCAGCCGCCACATTCAAGCGCGTCAATGCCGCCGACAAGCGCATCATCAACGCCAAGACCGATGTCAACCAGCTGGTGCCTTTCAAATACAAATGGGCCTGGGAGAAATACCTGGCCACCTGCGCCAACCACTGGATGCCCCAAGAGGTCAACATGACGCGCGACATCGCGCTGTGGAAATCGCCCCATGGCCTGACCGAAGACGAGCGCCGCATCGTCAAGCGCAACCTGGGCTTTTTCGTCACCGCCGATTCGCTGGCCGCCAACAATATTGTGTTGGGCACCTACCGCCATATCACTGCGCCGGAGTGCCGCCAGTTTCTGCTGCGCCAGGCCTTTGAGGAAGCCATACACACGCATGCCTACCAGTACATCGTGGAGTCGCTGGGCCTGGATGAGGCCGAGATCTTCAACGCCTACAACGAGGTCCCCTCGATCCGCAACAAGGATGCTTTCCTGATCCCCTTCATCGAGGCGATCATGGACCCCAGCTTCCAGACCGGCACAGCGCAGACCGACCAGACCCTGCTCAAGAGCCTGATCGTTTTTGCCTGCCTGATGGAGGGCCTTTTCTTCTATGTCGGCTTCACGCAGATCCTGGCGCTGGGCCGCCAAAACAAGATGACCGGCGCGGCCGAGCAGTACCAGTACATCCTGCGCGACGAGTCCATGCACTGCAACTTCGGCATCGACCTGATCAACCAGCTCAAGCTGGAGAACCCGCAGTTGTGGACCGCCGCGTTCAAGGACGAGATCAAGGCCTTGTTTATTCAAGCAGTCGAACTTGAATATCAATATGCCGAAGACACGATGCCCAGAGGTGTGCTGGGCATGAACGCATCGATGTTCAAAGGCTACCTGCGCTACATCGCCAATCGCCGCGCAACGCAGATCGGCCTTGAAGCTTTGTACCCCAACGAGGACAACCCTTTCCCGTGGATGAGCGAGATGATCGACCTGAAAAAGGAGCGAAATTTCTTCGAGACACGGGTCATCGAATACCAGTCCGGTGGCGCGCTTTCCTGGGATTGACGCCGACCTTGATGTGCAAACCCCGTCAGAATGTGGTTTTCCTGAGAGAAAACTGTGAAATTTGGCGTCTTTATTGAGGTTTGCACTATGCCAGTTGCTAGCAGCTGATGCACAATTCAGTTTGCTATCAAAACTTCGTGTCGAATTCAATCAGGCATGAAGTCTGCTTTCTAAATTGACCCGAAGGAGAAGAGCATGGCAACGTCCAAAGCAAGCAAGAAAACTGCTGACACCAAGGCAACTGCCAAGAAGGCAGTTGCAACCAAGGCAGCCGCCCCCAAGGCAGCTGCAAAGCCCAAGGCCGCTGCCAAGCCAGCCGCCACCAAGGCAGCTGCAAAGCCTGCTGCCAAGGCCGTCGCCAAAAAGGCCGCTGCTAAGCCAGCCGCCAAGAAGGCCGCCGCCAAGCCCGCAACCAAATCCACCGCAGCTGCCAAGACTGCCGTGAAGAAGGCTGCCGCTCCTGCCAAGAAGGCCGCTGCTCCTGCGAAGAAGGCTGCCGCTCCAGCTAAGAAGGCCGCCGCTCCAGCCAAGAAGGCCGCTGCTCCTGCGAAGAAGGCCGCTGCTCCTGCGAAGAAGGCTGCAGCTCCTGCCAAGAAGGCTGCAGCTCCTGCCAAGAAGGCTGCAGCTCCTGCCAAGAAGGCCGCTGCTCCTGCCAAGAAGGCTGGCGCTCCAGCTAAGAAGGCCGCTGCTCCTGCCAAGAAGGCTGGCGCTCCAGCTAAGAAGGCCGCTCCAGCTAAGAAGGCTGCAGCTCCTGCCAAGAAGGCCGCTGCTCCAGCCAAGAAGGCTGCTGCTCCTGCGAAGAAGGCTGCTGCTCCTGCGAAGAAGGCTGCCGCTCCTGCCAAGAAGGCTGCTGCTCCAGCTAAGAAGGCTGCCGCTCCTGCCAAGAAGGCTGCCGCTCCTGCCAAGAAGGCTGCTGCTCCTGCGAAGAAGGCTGCCGCTCCTGCCAAGGCTCCAGCACCTGCCAAGAAGGCTGCCGCTCCTGCCAAGGCCCCTGCTGCTGCCAAGGCTCCAGCACCTGCGAAGAATGCTGCTCCCGCCAAGAAGGCTGCCGCTCCTGCCAAGGCCCCTGCTGCTGCTGCGCCTGCTGCTGCAGAGCCTGTCAAGACCGTGCTCAGCACCAATGCTGCTTGGCCTTTCCCCACCAACAGCCGCCCACAATAAGACCACCAAGCCGGGCAACCTGCCCGGGTGCCGCAAGGCACCGCTTGGTCACCAAGGCAACGCGATGCGTTGCCTTTTTTCTTGTCTGTCGTGCGGCGCTTTTCATGTCTGGCTACAAGGCCTCCCAAATGCCAGACAATACGGGCTCATGAATGATGCCCTTCCCACACCGCCAGCCAGCGCGCATGCAGCCACTGCCGCGATGGCACGCAAACCCAGTGCCGCCCGTCTGCGCAAGATTGACATGATCCTGGGCTCGGCAGAGCGGCATTTCGCATTGCTGGGTTTTGAAGGTGCACCGCTGGAGCAGATCGCGCAGGACGCAGGCTTTAGCCGCCACAACCTGCTGTACTACTACCCCAGCAAAGAGGCGCTGTACCAGGCGGTGCTGGCCTCGGTGATCGATGACTGGCTGGGCCATATGACAGGCCTGTCCAAGGACGGCGAGCCGGCCCAGCAGATCCGCCAGTACATCCGCGAGAAATTCGAGTTTGCGCGCACCCGCCCTTATGGCAGCCAGCTGTTCACCAAGGAGATGATTGCCGGCGCGCCGTTTGCCGCCTCTGCGGTGCGCGAGCGCATCGCACCGTTGCTGGCAGCCAATGTGGCAGCGTTTGCGCATTGGGCCGGGCAAGGCCGGATCGCGCCGGTCAATTTCCAGCACCTGATGTTCAGCATCTGGGCCATCACCCAAGGCTATGTCGACCAGCAAACCCAGTTTGCGCTGCTGCAGAACAAGGCCGCACTGGACGCGGGTGACTTCGCCCAGGCCGAGGCCTTGCTGGTGCAGATGCTGTCGGCCACGCTCAAGATCGAACTGCCCGATTGAGCAAGGACCTGCGGCCCCTGGTGCAGCGCTTGTCCCCCGTGCTGCATGTCGCATTTGCCTGTACATATCCAAATTTGATAGCAACATTCCAAGCATCCATCGATGCTTGCGCAAATCCAGTGCTGAGGGATCGCGATCCGACAGCACAGCCCCCTGGATTTTTTAGCCCCCGCAGTCTTGAACTGTCATCAAATGACCTTATTATTAGCACTCGAAGGGGTAGAGTGCTAAAACCACCACTTCTCAGAAATTTTTGCGTATTTGGCGCGGCATCTGCCGGGCCATCTTTCATCAAAACCTGGTATTGATATTGAAGGAGTTGTTATGAACCTGCGTCCTCTGCACGATCGCGTGATCGTTAAGCGTCTGGAAAACGAAACCAAGACCGCTTCGGGCATCTACATCCCCGACAACGCTGCTGAAAAGCCAGACCAAGGCGAAGTGCTGGCCGTTGGCCCAGGCAAGAAGAACGACAAGGGCGAGTCCATCACCTTGGGCGTGAAGGTCGGCGACCGCGTGCTGTTCGGCAAGTACTCCGGCCAATCGGTCAAGGTGGACGGCAATGAACTGCTGGTCATGAAAGAAGAAGACCTCTTCGCCGTCGTCGAGAAATAAAGCTACTGCGCAGGCGCCAGGCGTCGTTGCGCGGTGCTCGCAATCCTCACGTACCCAAGTACGTTCCGGTTGCTGCGCTCCATGCGCCTAGCCTGACACCTGCTCGCTACGCTTTCTCTCCCGAGCATTCATTCTCATTTCAAGTTTTCAAGTATTTAGGAGCCAAAAATGGCAGCAAAAGACGTAGTATTCGGCGGTGAAGCACGTGCACGCATGGTTGAAGGCGTGAACATTCTGGCTAACGCCGTCAAGGTGACCCTGGGCCCTAAGGGCCGTAACGTGGTGCTCGAGCGTTCGTTCGGCGCCCCTACCGTGACCAAGGACGGTGTGTCCGTGGCCAAGGAAGTGGAACTCAAGGACAAGCTGCAGAACATGGGCGCCCAGCTCGTGAAGGAAGTGGCCTCCAAGACCAACGACATCGCTGGTGACGGCACCACGACCGCTACCGTGCTGGCCCAAGCCATCGTGCGCGAAGGCTCCAAGTACGTGGCTGCTGGCCTGAACCCGATGGACCTGAAGCGCGGTATCGACAAGGCTGTCGCCGCCCTGGTGGAAGAGCTCAAGAAGCAATCCAAGGCCACCACCACCTCCAAGGAAATCGCCCAAGTCGGTTCGATCTCCGCCAACTCCGACGAATCCGTGGGCAAGATCATTGCTGACGCGATGGACAAGGTCGGCAAGGAAGGCGTGATCACCGTGGAAGAAGGCAAGTCGCTGGACAACGAACTCGACGTCGTTGAAGGCATGCAGTTCGACCGTGGCTACCTGTCGCCCTACTTCATCAACAACCCAGAAAAGCAAGCCGCGATTCTGGACAACCCCTTCGTGCTGCTGTTCGACAAGAAGATCAGCAACATCCGTGACCTGCTGCCTACGCTGGAAGCCGTGGCCAAGGCCGGCCGTCCTCTGCTGATCATTGCAGAAGACGTCGAAGGCGAAGCACTCGCTACCCTGGTGGTCAACACCATCCGTGGCATCCTGAAGGTTGTGGCTGTGAAGGCTCCTGGCTTCGGCGACCGCCGCAAGGCCATGCTGGAAGACATCGCCATCCTGACCGGCGGCAAGGTGATCGCTGAAGAAGTGGGCCTGTCGCTGGAAAAGGTGACCCTGGAAGACCTGGGCCAAGCCCAACGCGTCGAAATCGGTAAGGAAAACACCACCATCATCGACGGTGCTGGCCAAGCTGCTGAAATCGAAGCCCGCGTGAAGCAAATCCGCGCTCAGATCGAAGAAGCCACTTCCGACTACGACCGTGAAAAGCTGCAAGAGCGCGTGGCCAAGCTGGCCGGCGGTGTTGCCGTGATCAAGGTGGGCGCTGCCACCGAAGTCGAAATGAAGGAAAAGAAGGCCCGCGTGGAAGACGCCCTGCACGCTACCCGCGCTGCTGTGGAAGAAGGCATCGTGGCCGGTGGTGGCGTGGCTCTGCTGCGCGCCAAGCAATCCGTGGGCGCCCTGGCTACCGGCAATGCCGAGCAAGACGCTGGTATCAAGCTGGTGATGAAGGCCATCGAAGCGCCTCTGCGCGAAATCGTGGCCAACGCCGGTGGCGAGCCATCGGTGGTGGTGGATGCCGTGCTCAAGGGCACGGGCAACTTCGGCTTCAATGCGGCCAACGACACCTACGGCGACATGCTGGAAATGGGTATCCTGGACCCAACGAAGGTGACCCGCACCGCGCTGCAAAACGCTGCGTCCGTGGCTTCGCTGCTGCTGACCACCGAGTGCATGATTGCTGAAGCCCCCAAGGCTGACGCAGCTCCTGCCATGCCCGACATGGGCGGCATGGGTGGCATGGGCGGCATGGGCATGTAATTGCCCCGGCTGTCATAGCGCAGCATCAAGCCTGCAAGTACCCTTGCGGGCTTGGTGCCAGACACCAAAAAACCCGGCACCGCCAAGGTGGCCGGGTTTTTTTATCGTCTCTGGCTCAGCGGGTTCATCCGCACCGACTCAGCGGCAGGCGCGCTCCAGCATCGCATGCAACAGCACATTGCAGCCTGCGGTGATGTGCTCGGGCTTGGCGTCTTCAATCTCGTTGTGCGAGATGCCATCCTTGCAGGGGATAAAGATCATGCCCGCAGGCGCCAGGCGCGCCATATAGACGGCATCATGGCCCGCGCCGGAGACGGCATCCATGTGCGAGTAGCCCAGCATCTGCGCGCCGCGCCGCACCGCATCGATGCAATCCGCGTTGAAGGGCTGGGCGGTGTAGCTGGACACCAGGTCGATCTTGATCGGCAGGCCGGTCTCGTCGCTGATGCGCGCGGCCACCGCGCGGATGTCCTGGTCCATGGACTCGCAGTCGGCATCGGTGGCATTGCGCAGGTCGATGCTGAATTTCACCTCGCCCGGAATCACATTGCGGCTGTTGGGGTGCACATGCACCATGCCCACCGTGCCGCGCCCGTGCGGCGGGTGGCGGTGCGCGCAGGCCACCACTTCCTGCATCACCTGGGTGGCGACCTGCAGGGCATCCTTGCGCAGCGCCATCGGCGTGGGGCCGGCATGCGCCTCCATGCCGGTGACGGTGCAGTCATACCAGCGGATGCCCAGCACACCGGTGACCACGCCAATCGTCTTGTCGTGGTCCTCCAGCACCGGGCCTTGCTCGATATGGGTTTCAAAGTAGTAGCCGATCGGGTGGTCACCGGGCTCCTGCGGGCCGATATAGCCGATGCGCGCTAGCTCGTCCTGCACGCTTTTGCCGTCGGTATCCTTGGCGGCATAGGCATGCTCCAGGCTGAAGGCCTTGGCAAACACGCCCGAGCCCATCATCACCGGCACAAAGCGCGAGCCCTCCTCGTTAGTCCAAAACGCGACCTCGATGGGCGCCTCGGTCTCGATGCCATGGTCATTGAGCGTGCGCACCACCTCGATACCGGCAAGCACACCATAGTTGCCATCAAACTTGCCGCCCGTCGGCTGGGTGTCGATATGGCTGCCGGTCATGATCGGCGGCAGGCTGTTGTTGCGGCCCGGGCGGCGCATAAAGCCATTGCCGATCTTGTCAATGGTGACCGTCATGCCCGCCTCCTTGGCCCAGCGTGTCACCAGGTCGCGCCCTTGGCGGTCCAGGTCGGTCAGGGCCAGGCGGCACACGCCCCCTTTGGCGGTGGCGCCAATCTGGGCCAGCTCCATCAGCGATGCCCAGAGCCGGTCGCCATTGATGCGCAGCTGGCTGGTATCGGTCTTCACTTTCGTGTCCATGCTTGGTCTCCTTGTTTCATTGCGCGCGTGCCACGGCCGTCGGCGCCGTCTCTTGCGCCCGCTTTTGCACCGCCTGGAAGTTGGGGCCGAAGGCCGGCCGCTTGAAATACTGGCCCGCGCCCTTCTCGGCGCGCAGATCGCCGTTCGCATACACCACGCGGCCCCGGCTGATGGTGTGGCTGGGCAGGCCTGTCACCTGCCGGCCTTCAAAGATGTTGAAATCGCCCTTGGAGTGCTGGGTCTTGGCCGACAAGGTCTTGGTCGCCTTCGGATCCCAAAGCACCACATCGGCATCGGCGCCCACGCCGACAAAGCCCTTGCGCGGATAGACATTGAAGAGCTTGGCCGTGTTGGCCGAGGTGATCGCGACAAACTCGCTGGGCGTCAGGCGCCCGGTGTTCACCCCGGCATCCCAGACCACGGCCATGCGCTCTTCAACGCCGCCGGTGCCATTGGGCGTCTTGGCAAAATTGTCCTTGCCCACAGCCTTTTGCTCGGCGCAGAAGGTGCAGTGGTCCGTCGCCGTGGTGTGCAGGTGCCCGGCCTGCAGGCCACGCCACAGCGCCTCCTGGTGCTCCTTGGGGCGGAACGGCGGGCTCATCACATAGGCGGCGGCCGTCGCGTAATCAGGATGGCGGTAGACGCTGTCGTCAATCGTCAAATGGCCGGCCAGCACCTCGCCGTAGACGCGCTGGCCGCGCGCCCGGGCACGGGCAATGGCGTCGGCCGCCTCGATGCAGCTCACATGCACCACATAGATGGGCACGCCCAGCACATCGGCAATCGCAATCGCCCGGTTGGCGGCCTCGGCCTCCACCATCGGCGGGCGCGACAGCGGATGGCCTTCCGGGCCGGTGATGCCCATGCGCGCCACCTCCTGCTGCAGCAGGTAGACCAGTTCGCCGTTCTCGGCATGCACGGTGGGCATGGCGCCCAGCTCCAGCGCGCGCCGGAAGCTGTTGACCAGCGTTTCGTCGTCGCACATGATGGCGTTCTTGTAGGCCATGAAGTGCTTGAAGCTGTTGATGCCTTCGTCGCGCACCAGCCGGCCCATGTCCTCGCGCACCTGCTCACTCCACCAGGTCACCGCCACATGGAAGGAGTAGTCGGCCGCCGACTTCTCGGCCCAGCCGCGCCACTTGCGGTAGGCGTCCATCAGCGGCTCCTGCGGCGCGGGAATCACAAAGTCGATGATGCTGGTGGTGCCACCGGCGAGGCCCGCGGCGGTGCCAGTGAAGAAGTCGTCAGCGGTGACCGTGCCCATGAAGGGCAGCTGCATATGGGTGTGCGGATCGATACCGCCGGGCATCACATACTGGCCGCTGGCATCCAGCGTTTCGGTGCCGGCCGGCGCCTGGGCCGCAGCCCCCTCACCGACCGCCACCATCTTGCCGTCCACCAGCAGCACATCGGCGCGCTCTTCACGGTCCGCATTCACGACGGTACCACCACGGATCAGAAGGGGGTGGCTGGCTGTGCTCATCATGTCTCTCCTTGGTTCAAATCACAAAAACGGCGGCTGCTACGCTCAAGCGCGCCGCAGCATGGCCTGCGACGCCGCCACATGGCTGGCCATGCCGATGCGGTAGACCACACCGGCAATGAACAGGCCGATAAACCAGGCATAGGCATACAGGTCCTTGAAGATCGCTCCCACATCGGGGAAGCTGGCAGGAAACGCGGCATTGAGAAAGCCCGGAATATTGGGCGCCACGCCGCAGGCAAATGCGGCCACGGCCACCCAGTTCCAGCCGCCGGAATAGCTGTATTTGCCGCCCTCGCGGTAGAGCTCGTCCACATCGAGCTGGGTGCGGCGGATCAGGAAGTAGTCGACCATCAGGATCCCGGCGATCGGGCCGAGCAGCGCCGAGTAGCCGATCAGCCAGGTGAAGATATAGCCCTGGGTGGACTCCAGAATCTTCCAGGGCATCATCAGGATGGCAATCGCCACGGTGATGTAGCCGCCGGTGCGGTAGCTGATGCGCTTGGGGTTCAGCGCAGAAAAGTCGTAGGCGGGGCCCACCAGGTTGGCGGCCAGATTGACGCTCACCGTATCGACCAGCAGCACGATGAGGGCGATGAGCACCGCAGCGCCGGTCATGCGCGCGGCCACATCCACGGGGTCCCACAGCGCCTTGCCATAGATGACCACGGTGGCCGAGGTGACGATCACCGCCAGGGCCGCCAGCAGGCCCATGGGCACCGGCAGGCCAATGGCCTGGCCCACGATCTGGTCCCGCTGCGAGCGGGCAAAGCGGGTGAAGTCGGGAATATTCAGCGCCAATGTGGCCCAAAAACCAATCATGGCTGTGAGCGACGGCCAGAAGGTGCCCCAGAACTGACCGGCCTTCGCTTCGCCGGCTGCAAAGGCCGACGGCTTGCTCAGGATCGGGCCAAAGCCGCCCGCCTTGTCATACACCCACCACAGCAGCACAAAGCAGATCACGATCTTGGCCGGCGCCGTATAGGTCTCGAGCTTGCGGATGGACTCGATGCCATGCACCACAAAGTAGAACTGGATGGCCCAGAAGACCAGGAAGCAGACCAGCTGCGCCACATTGATGCCCAGCCAGGAGATCTTCTCGCTCTCGAGCGGATGGCCCAGGATCACGCCGAGCAAGGTGTAGATCATCAGGCCGCCAAACCAGGTCTGGATGCCATACCAGCCGCAGGCCACCAGCGCGCGCAGCACGGCAGGCAGCTTGGCGCCCCGGGTGCCGAAAGAGGCACGGGCCAGCACCGCATAGGGGATGCCGTATTTGGCGCCCGCATGCCCGATCAGCAGCATCGGCACCAGCACAATCAGATTGGCCAGAAACACGGTCATGACCGCCTGGAACGCCGACATGCCGCCTTCAACCAGACTGGCAGCCAAGGTGTAGGCCGGAATGCACATCACCATGCCTATCCACAACGCCGTGAAGTGGTACCAGGTCCACGTTCGCTGCGAGGCTTGCGTGGGTGCGAGGTCGTCGTTCCAAAGGCCGCCGGCTTCGCTGCCGGCGGCACCCCTTGCTTGCGCGTCATGGGACATTGCTCACTCCTTGAGAGGTGTTATCGATAGGTTCTAAGCGTCCAAATCCAAAGTCTTGGTTTCCATCCTGTAGCACATCGGGTCATGCAAAAAGCGCGCCACCGCAAGGGACGGCGCGCTCGCCGCTCAAGGGGAGATCTGCGCGGCTACCCGTGACGGGTTGTTGGGGTGGGTGGTCCAGTTCGCGTACTCGCCGGTGACGGTCTTGCCGGTGCGCGCATCCACCTCGCCGGGCTGCAGACTGCGCATCGAGATCGTGTCGGGCACCGGGCAGATCGACACGCAAAGGTTGCAGCCCACGCATTCGGCCTCGTTCACCTCAAAGCGTCGCTCACCGGCCTCACCCTTTTGGTAGAAGATGGCCTGGTGCGAGGTGTCTTCGCAAACCACATGGCAGCGTCCGCACTGGATGCAGCTGTCCTGGTCGATCACGGCCTTGTCGATGTGGTTGAGGTTCAGGTCCTTCCAGTCCCTGACGGTAGGCACGGCGCGGCCCTGGAAGTCTTCGATGGTCTTGAAGCCATGCGCGTCCATATAGTGCGACAGGCCATCACACATGTCCTGCACGATCTTGAAGCCATAGACCATCGCAGCGGTGCAGACCTGCACCGTGCCGCAGCCCAGCGCGATGTACTCGGCCGCATCCTTCCAGGTGGTGATGCCGCCAATGCCGGAGATCGGCAGGCCAGCGGTTTGCGGATCGCGGGCGATCTCGGCCACCATGTTCTGCGCAATCGGCTTGACCGCCGGGCCGCAGTAGCCGCCGTGCGAGCCCTTGCCATCGGTGCTGGGGTGCATCACCAAGGTGTCCAGGTTCACGCCCATCACCGAGTTGATGGTGTTGATCAGCGACACCGCATCCGCCCCGCCCGCCTTGGCCGCGCGCGCCGGAAAGCGCACATCGGTGATGTTGGGCGTGAGCTTCACAATCACCGGCAGCCGGCTGTAGTGCTTGCACCATTCGGTGACCATCTGGATGTACTCGGGCACCTGGCCCACGGCAGCGCCCATGCCGCGCTCGCTCATGCCGTGCGGGCAGCCAAAGTTCAGCTCAATGCCATCGGCGCCCGTGTCCTCCACCATCGGCAGGATGCGCTTCCAGCTCTCTTCGACGCAGGGCACCATCAGCGAGGCGATCAGCGCGCGATCGGGCCAGGCCCGCTTCACCCGGGTCATCTCCTCCAGGTTGATCTGCAAGGGACGGTCGGTGATCAGCTCGATATTGTTCAGCCCCATGACGCGCCGGTCCTGCGACATCAAGGTGGAGTAACGCGGCCCGTTGACGTTGACCACATGCGGGTCCTCGCCCAGCGTCTTCCAGACCACACCGCCCCAGCCCGCCTCGTAGGCGCGGGTGACGTTGATCTCCTTGTCGGTCGGCGGCGCAGAGGCCAGCCAGAAAGGGTTGGGGCTGCGGATGCCCAGAAAATTGCTGCGAATATCGGCCATGGCGACTCCTTGGTTCGGTGGATAAAGGGCTGGGCGTGCGCTTAGGCGCTAACACCCACTTCGCGCATCAACATGCGGTGCATGGCCGCTGCGGCGCGTTTGCCGTGCTCTACGGCTTCCACCGTCAGGTCTCGGCCGCCCCAGCGGCAGTCGCCCCCCGCCCAGACCCGCTCCAGGCTGGTCTGGCCGTCTTCGTCCGTCTCGATCCGACCGGCCTTGAGGGCGATACGTGCGCCGGCGGGCTCGGCGATATAGCTCTGGCCGATGGCCTTGAGCACCATGTCGGCCGCCAGCACCTCGGTCTCGCCGGTGGTTTGCAGCTTGCCATCAACCTGCTGCGTGGCCGCCAGGCGGATGCCGCTGACGGCACCGTTGTCCACCAGCACCTCCTGCGGCGCCGCCCACAGCCGGATCGTCACGCCATGGGTCTGCGCCCATTGCTGCTCCACTGCGGAGGCCGACATCGCATCCTGACCGCGCCGGTAGACGATGGTGACTTCCTGGGCACCCAGCAGGCGGGCTTGGACGGCCGCGTCCACGGCCGTCATACCGCCGCCAATCACCACCACACGCCGGCCTACCGGCACCGTGGATTTGTCGGGCGCCTGGCGGATATCGGCAATGAAATCGACCGCATTGCGCAGGCCCTGGGCGGCGGGCTCGGCAATACCCAGGTCATTGACCCCTGCCAGGCCCAGGCCCAGAAACACCGCATCATGGCTGGTCAGCAGGCTGTCCAGGGTGAAGTCGCGGCCCAGGCGCTGGTTGTTGCGCGGGGCAATGCCACCCACCGACAGCAGCCAGTCAATTTCACGCTGTGCAAAATCGTCGGTGGTCTTGTAGCTGGCCAGGCCGTACTCGTTCAAGCCGCCAAGCTTGGGTTTGGCATCGAGCAGGCTGACATCATGGCCCTGCAAGGCCAGCAGGTGTGCGCAGGCGAGCCCGGCCGGGCCCGCACCCACAACAGCCACCTTCTTGCCGGTGGGCTCGGCGCGTTGGAACAGCGGCGCCCCGCCCCCTGCCATGAAGCGGTCGGTGGCATAGCGCTGCAGCGCGCCAATCTCCACCGGTTTGTCCTCATTGGTGTTGCGCACGCAGGCCTGCTCGCACAGCACCTCGGTCGGACACACCCGGGCGCACATGCCGCCCAGGGGGTTCGATTCGAGAATGGTCTTGGCCGCGCCCCGGATGTTGTCCTGCGCAATGCGGGCAATGAAGCTGGGCACATCGATGCTGGTCGGGCAGGCCGTGGCGCAGGGCGCGTCGTAGCAGTAGTAACAGCGCTCGGCCTCGATCGATGCCTGCGCCCATGTCAGCGGCGGGTGCGCATCTGAAAAGTTATCGGCATATTGTTGCGCGCCAAGCCGTCCTGCGCGCACACCGCATCCTGTGGGTCCGTTCATGACTCATCCTCCTCGACTGGGTTACCAGCGCGAGTGCGAACGGCTCCATCACCATGCCGCCTGCGACCGCGCCACTGCATCTACAACGGGTCCGGCAAATGGCATGGCTGCGCCATCCATTCACCGCCAAAGCTGCACCAACCAGGGAGGGTTCATCAGGCCCTCATCGTGGGTGTTTTATCTGTCCTGTGCTGCTGTTGCCGCAGCACTTAGGGAACCATTAAATGCCCGATTAAAGTTTTACGCACTGGTAAAAACACTAGGCATAGACTTCGGCTGGCGCTTCAGTCCGGCCACGGGGCGGTTCTGGCCTGGCGCGAACCTGGCGTTCTGGGCTTGTGCGGAAATACGCAAGGCTGGCCAGCCATGAAGGGTCGATCCATCGGCGCATGCGCCGATCTGCCAGGCGCCATCACCCGCGCAGCAAGCAGTGCCAGCGGAAGGTCTGCATGTGGCTGGAAGCGCAAATCGAGCCTTGGGGCAAGCGCGCGCCTTCTCCCTCCAAGCCCAGCGGCATTGGTGAAACGGGGCCAGCAATCAGCGATAATGATAACAATTCCCATTTGCGTATATGGCAGGGCCGCGTCCCTGGCCACGGCGACGGCGTCCACCGGTTGCGAAGTCCCCTCTTCCCCTTTTTGCAACGGCCGCCTGGTGTTTGAGCGCTACTACCGCGAACTGCTGAACTTTCTGTCCCGATCGGTACAGGACCGCGACACGGCGGCCGATCTGGCCCAGGAGAGCTATGCCCGCGTGCTGGCGGCCCAGCAGACCGGCCAGGCCGTGCAAGACCCGCGCGCGCTGCTCTACCGCACCGCCCGCAACCTGGTCATCGACCAGCACCGGCGCAGCAGCATTCGCGCCGAGCTGGAGACCGCAGCGCCCGCAGCCGGCGATGAGTCGGCGCTGGAGCACCTGCCGGGCCCGCGCACCCTGGAGCCCGAGACCATCCTGGCCTCGCGCGAAGGTCTGGCGGCCCTGGTCGCCACCATCGACCAATTGCCTCCGCGCTGCCGCGAAGCCTTTATGCTCTACAAGTTCGACGGCCTGAGCTATGCCCAGATCGCCGAGCACATGGGCATCTCCACCCGCACCGTCGAGATGCAGCTGCAAATCGCAATGGAGGCCTGCTGGCGTTGCCAGGACCGGCTCGATGGCGTGGCGCATGCCCGCCACGGACGCGCCCGCACCAGACGCGCCAAGTCTTGAGCAGCCCATGCCCGCCTCCGACTCCAGAATTGACCACGAGATGAACGCATCGCCCCTGCCACCAGACAACACCGCCGGCCTGCGCCAGCAGGTGCTGGACTGGTTTGTCCGGCGCCAGCGCGAGAGTTGGAGCACGGCGGACGAGCAGGCCTTGCAGCAGTGGCTGGCGGCCGATGCCGCGCACCGCGCCGCCTATGTGCAGTGGGAGCAGCACTGGCGCGCGATCGATGCCGTGCCCGCCGATGCCATCGCCCAGCTGCGCCGCAACCTGGCGCATGACAAGGCGCAGCCAAGCACCACGGCCGCTGCTGCACCCGCGCCGCGCCCGGCCGCAGCAGCGCCTGCGCCTGCCGCAGCCCTGTCAGCCTTGCGCCGCCGCTGGCTGTTGCCCTCGCTGGGCATGGCCGCTGCGGTCGTGATGACCAGCGGCACGGGCCTGCTGGCCTGGCAGCACTGGCAGGCGCAACCCGTGTTCAAACAGGCCTATGCCTCGCAGCGCGGCCAGCAGCTGCAGGTACAGCTGCCCGATGGCAGCGAGCTGCGCCTCGATACCGCCACGCGGCTGGAGGTGGCCTACTACCGCGACCGCCGTGAAGTGCTGCTGCACGAGGGCCAGGCCGTGTTCAGCGTGCAGGCCGGTCCGCAGCGGCCTTTCCATGTGCTGAGCGGCCCGGTCGGCATCACCGTGGTGGGCACCCGGTTTTCGGTGCGCTACACGCCGGGCCTGGCTGGCAGCGATGGCGTGCGCGTGGCCGTCGAAGAAGGCAAGGTGCGCGTGGTACGCCGCGATGGCGCGCCCGGCCCCGCGCTGGCGCAGATCGCCGAAGCCCAGACCTTGGTGGCCGGCCAGCAGATCAGCGCCAACCCCGAAGGCAGCCTGCGCCCCATCCAGCCCGTCGCCGCCGAAGGCATTGCCGCCTGGCGCGAGCACCGCATCAGCTTTGTCAACACGCCGCTTGCGCAGGCGCTGGCCGAGTTTGAGCGCTACGGCAGCACGGGCCTCGCGATCAGCGACCCGGCGGTGGCTGCGCTGCGCCTGAGCGGCACCTTTGACCCTAGCGATACCCAGACCTTGCGCAAGGTGCTGCCCCATGCGCTGCCGGTGCGTCTGCAGCAGATGGCAGGCGGACTGGAAATACGCGCACTGCGTTGACGTCGCCAAGCCCCAGAAAATTTTTAATATTTTTTCGCGCTCACTACCGTATTTCTCGCAACTCGTGCGTCTACCTCAGTAGGAATGATTTGCATTGACTACTTTGAGGACCTCCATGTCGTACCCCCTTCTGCGCCCCGCTCCGCTGGCTTTGGCCATGGCCCTGGCCTTGGGCTCCGTAGCAGCCCATGCGCAAAGCGCCGCGCTGCCGACCACGCCGCTGGCCTTCAGCATCCAGGCCCAGCCGCTGGCCGAGGCGCTCAATGACTGGGCGCGGCAAACGCGCATCCAGCTGATTGCCCAGCAAGGCCTGGTCGCCGGCAAGCGGGCCCCTGCCATCGTCGGCACCTTGACGCCCAACCAGGCGCTGGACCGCTTGCTGGCAGGCACCGGCCTGGTGGCCACGGTCGAAGGCCAGGCCGTGGTGATCAAGGCCGCCTCGGTCGGGGAAGAAGGCGCGACCCTGGCGACCGTCACCGTGACGGCCGATGCCCAGCGCGATGGCGCCACCGAAGGCACGGGCAGCTACACCCAGCGCGGCCCCAGCGCCACCGCCACGGGCTTGAGCCTGAGCCTGCGCGAAACCCCGCAGTCGGTCAGCGTGATGACGCGCCAGCGCATGGACGACTTCAAGCTCGACACCCTGACCGATGTGATGGAGCAGACCCCGGGCATCGGCACCTACCGCCAGGGCAATGCCACCGATTTCCAGGCGCGCGGCACCTCGGTCAACCTGCAGACCGATGGCATGGCCCAAGTGCGCAGCGGCTGGTACTACCTGACCAGCACCCTGTTCTCGCTCGACGACATGGCCGAGATCGACCACATCGATGTGCTCAAGGGCTCGTCGGGCCTGGTGGTTGGCAAGGGCGAATACGGCGCCACCGTCAACATGGTGCGCAAGCGCCCCACACGGACCTTCCAGGCCAGCGTGCAGGCCAGCGCCGGCAGCTGGGACAGCTACCGCGCGCAGGCCGATATCGGCGGCCCGCTCAACGAGGCGGGCACGCTGCGCGGCCGCCTGGTGGCCTCGGCCACCGATGCGGGCAGCTTTCGCGACCATGAAGACAGCAGAAGCAAGATGCTGTTCGGCACCCTGGAAGCGGACCTCAGCCCGGACACCTTGTTGAATGTCGGCTTTACCTACCGCCAGCGTGCGGCCAACGGCATCGGCACCACCCAACCCATCCAGGGCTACACCCGTGCCGGTGTCAAAACACCCGACCGGCCGCGTTCGTTCAACACCGGCGCGCCCTGGGGCGGCTATGACCAGGACGCGCTCAACCTCTTCGGCAGCCTGGAGCAGCGCCTGGGCAATGGCTGGACAAGCAGCCTCAAGTTCTCGCACCAACAGATCCGCATGGACGACATGTTCGCCGCCTATCTGTACGACCAGGACCGGGTCAACTATGGCCGCTGGACCGACATGCGCAACGACAACTGGACCGTGAACCTGGACATCAAGGGCCCGTTCAGCCTGCTGGGCCGCCAGCATGAGCTGCTCGCCGGCATCGGTATCTCGCGCTTCCAGAGCAGCGTCAAGCTGCCGTTGAACGCGCTGACCCTGCTGCCGCTCGATGGCCTGGGCACCAGCTACGACCAGGGCGGTGCCTACCTGCCCGAGCCCGACACCAGCAGCTGGACCTATGGCGACAACCGCTTCAGCCAAAAGCAGCGCTATGCCTATGCGGCAGGCCGCTTTCAGCTCAGCGATCCGCTGCAGCTGATTGCGGGCTTGCGCGTGACCAAGTTCGAAGAGCGCGACATCACCCCCTACTGGTGGAACTACGACATGAACGAGAGCGCGGTCTACACGCCCTACGCCGGTCTGGTCTATGACTTCCACCCCAACATGTCGGCCTACGCCAGCTACGCCAGCATCTTCCAGCCGCAGACCTCGCAGGACGAGCAGGGCCGCACCCTCAAGCCCGAAGAAGGCAACACCTATGAGGTCGGCATCAAGGGCGAGTTCTTTGACAAGCGCCTCAATGCCAGCATCAGCCACTACTGGATCAAGACCAAGAACACCGCCGAGGAAACCGGTGGACTCACCCCTGGTGGCGACACCGCCTACCGCTCCGTCGCCTCTGCCACCCGCCACGGCTGGGAGCTGGAGCTGTCGGGCGAGCTGGCACGCGGCTGGCAGGCCCAGGGCAGCCTGGTGCGGCAAAACAGCTCGCTGAGCAATACCAGCCAGTACCCCGAGTACCAGTTCAAGCTGGGCAGCACCTACCGCTTTGACGAAGGCACGCTGCGCGGCCTGACCGTCGGTGCCTCCACCCGCTGGCAGGACAAGACCTCCGTCAGCAACAGCGCTGCTACCCTGGAACAAAGCAGCTACGCGGTGCTGGATCTGATGGCCCGCTACCAGGTCGACAAGCAGCTGTCCTTCAGCCTGAACATCAACAACGCGCTGGACAAGCACTACAAAGCGGGTGTGAACAACTTCAGCGCCATTGGCCTGTACTACACCTGGGGAGCGCCGCGCAGCGTGAATGTGGGCATGCGTTACGACTTCTGAGCGGGATGAACAAAAGGCCGCGCTGCGGCCCTTTGCCGGCCAGGCCGTACACAAAAAAGGCCCGTCAGCATGCATGCTGGCGGGCCTCGATGCTTGGGCGTCAAGCGCGTTTATTGGGCCTTGTCAAAAGCGGCAGCCAGCCTGTCAACCGCCTGCTCGATCTGCGCCACATCGGGCGCGGCAAACGACAGGCGCATCGAATGCAGATGGGCGTTGTCGGCATAAAAGGCCTTGCCCGGCACAAAGATCACGTTGGCGGCGACGGCGGCATCAAACAGCTTTTGCGGATCGATGCGGGCATCAAACGTCAACCAGACAAACATGCCGCCAGCGGGCTGCACAAACTGCACCAGGTCACCCAGCCGCGCCTTCAGGCCCTGGGTCAAGGCCAGCATGCGGCGCTGGTATTCGGCGCAGGCCTTGGCGACGGCCTGGCCATAGCGGCCCGACTGCAGGTAGCTGGCGGCCACGGCTTGCGCCAGCGGCGAGGTGCAGAGGTCATTGGTCTGCTTGGCCACCGTGCAGCGGCGCAGCACGGCCGGGTCGGCCACCATCCAGCCCACACGCAGGCCGGGGGCCACGGTCTTGGACAGGCTCGACAGGTAGACCACCGGGTTCTCTCCCTCACCCACTTGCTGCTGGGCCGCGGCATAGACGGGGGCTGGGCGGGCATCGGTGAAGGCCAGCTCGCCGTAAGGATCGTCCTCGACCACGACAAAGCCATACTGCAGCGCCAGCTGCACCAGGCGCTCGCGGCGCTGTTGTGTCAGCAAGGTGCCGCAGGGGTTGGAGAAGTTGGGCACGGTGTAGAGCAGCTTGGGGCGCTCGGCCACCGGCAGCGCAGCCAGCATGGCGGCCAGCGCTTCGACATCCAGGCCATCGCCATCGACCGGCGTGCTCAGCATCCTGGCGCCCGCCTGGCGCAGCGCCGCAAGGGTGGCGGGGTAAGCCGGGGTCTCCACGCAGACGGCATCGCCGGGCTGAATCAGCACGCGCAGCAGCAGGTCAAAGCCCTGTTGCGAGCCGGTGGTCACCAGCATGTCGGCCGCTGTGCAGCGGATGCCCCGGGCCTGGCACTGGGCTGCCAATTGCTCGCGCAGCGCGGGCGAGCCTTCGGTGGCGCCGTACTGCAGCGCGGTGGCGCCGGTGGTCATCGCCTGCGCGGCCGCCGCTGCCAGGCCTTCCTGGTCAAACAGGCTGGGCGAGGGGTAGCCACCGGCCAGCGAGATCATGCCCGGGCGGCTCAGGTAGGGAAACAGCTCGCGGATGGGCGAGCCCTGGGGGTTGGCGAATGCGGGAGTGAATTGAAAAAAAGACATGGCCTTGTCTCGCTGGGTTGTCTCTGGTGGTTGTTGTTGGCCATGCCTGCCCATGCAGGCATGGCCAGGGTCTTAGTTTTTGGCGGTGCCCAAATCCACGGTGCCGCAAAGGTGCTGGGGGTCCAGCCGGTCGCGCCAGCCATCGGCCCATTGCTGCAGCAGCGGCGGCGTAAAGCGCTGGTAGTAAGCCAGGTTGTGCGGGCCCACACCGTGCTCCGCGCTGTAGCTGCCCGCAAAGTCCTGCACCACCATGCCGTAGATGGCATCGCGCAGGCGCTGCACTACGGCGGGGTCGTACTGCTCGGGGGCATCCTTGCGCCAGATGACATTGAAGTGCACACCGCCATCGGCGATATGGCCAAAGTCCACGACGGTGAGGAAGGGGTAGTCGCGTGCGACCAGTTCACGGCCCTTGCGGCAGAACTCCATGATGCGCGAGCGCGGCACCGACACATCAAACGCAATGGGCTTGCCCAGCGCCCGCGCGCCTTCGCTGATGCTATGGCGCAGGTGCCACAGCTCGGTGGCATTGCCCAAGGCCGCGTTGACGATGGTCGACTCGAACTGGTCTTCCAGAAAGCTGTTGAGCGCCTCTTGCAGATCCAGCTGGCTGTATTTGGCAGCGGCATTGGCTTCCAGCTCGACCAGGATGGCGAACTCGGGCGCATCATCCGGCGCAAAGGGGTTGCGCAGGTTGGGCACATGGTCAATGGCCGCCTGCATCGCGTTGCCCGAGATGCCTTCAAACGCGGCCAGCCAATCGCCCAGGTCGCGCTCAAAGGCCTGCAGCAGCTCCATCACGGCCTCGTCCGAAGCGGGCACCACCAGCGCCGTGGCGCGTTGCGCCGGGCGGGCATGCACCTGGAGGGTGGCCTGCGTCACGATGGCACCGGCGCCAGAGCCGCCGACAAACAGCTGCTTCCAGTCCACGCCGGTATTGTTCTTGCGCAGCGCGCGGCCCAGCTCCACCACCTCGCCGGGCGGGTCCATCAGTACCACTTGCAGTGCCATCAGGTTGGAGCGCACATCGCCGTAGCGGATCAGGCGCGTGCCACCGGTGTTGGTGGCCACCATGCCGCCGATCGAGGGGTTGGCCCCCAGGTCGATCGGAAACCAGAGGCCATGGGCTTCGAGCTGGTCGTTGAGCTCCTGCAGGGTGACGCCGGCATCGACCACCACGCTGCGGTTGGCCACATCCACCTCGCAGTGGCTGCGCAGACGCGAGAGGCTCAGCACCAGCTGGGTGCCGCTCATGTCCGGCGTGCTGGCGCCCACCATGCCGGTGTTGGCGCCTTGGGGCAGCAGCGCCAGGCCGCGCTCGGCGCAGAGCCGCACGACGGCCTGCACCTGCGCCACATCGGCGGGGCGCACCACCAGGCGCGCACGGCCCTGGCCGTAGCGCGCGCCTTCTTCATAGGCGGCCATGTCGGCGCCTTGCAGCACCCCGACTTCGCCCACAATGGCGTGCAGCGCACTCAGCAGCTCGCTGTTGTCGCGGTTGTCCAGATCAGAGGCGGCCATCGCTCAGGCCACGCTTTCTGCCACATCGGCTTGCGCCAGGGCCTCGCGCACCGCTTGCAAGGATGCGTCCTGCATCGCCTGGTACAGCGCGATCTCGTCATGCACCTGGGCACCCAGGTCGGCCTCGAAGGCCTGCTGCGCCTGGTTGGCCTCGTAGTGCTTTTGCTCTTCGCCGCCCAGGTTGGACTGGAAGATACCAGCCGCGCTCACCGGCAAAAAGTCCTCGTACACGATGGGCTCGGCACGCACCACGCCGTCGGCAATCAGGGTCTCGATATCGGCCGAGGCATCGCCCACGGGCTGCTGCAGCACATAGCGGTAGAACGCCAGGCCCTGCTGGCGCATGGCGTCATGGCTGTCAGGGAAGGCGGCAAAGGATGACTCCAGGCGGTCCTGGTAGTTGGCGCTGGCGCTGCCGGCATTGCCCATGCTGCGCACATTGGCCAGCAGGCTGTCATACAGCGCGCGGCCCTTGCGGGTCAGGGCCACGCCGCGTTGCTCGATCTCGCCAAAGCGGGCGGTGTGCGTGCCCTGGTCGTCGCTGCCGGGGAAGTTCACGCGCTCCTGCAGCGCCTTGAAGCTGGTCTGGCGCAGCAGGATCGGGCAGGCGCGGCGGGGGGGGCCTTCGACCACATCCTTGGCATCCATGCCATGGGCAGGCATGCCCAGCTGGGCGGCGTCGATATCGAGCGTGCGCGGCGTCAGGTGGTTGATGTGCGGGCCCTTGAAGCAGACCACATCGGCCACCAGGCGGTGCGCCTTGTGCAGCTTGTCGTAGGTGGCGGCATCCACGGTCGCCTCGCTGTGCCAGCGGAAGGTCTCCAGCGCTTCGCGCACAAACTCGTCAGCCTCTGCATCGCTCAGGCCACCGGCGGCTTCGCACTGGGCGATCAGCGCCAGCGCGCGCTCGGTGAAGATCTGGCGGCGGGCCAGGATGGCGGCCGACTGCGCGCGCAGCGCCTCATCGGCCAGCAGGTCCAGGCGCAGCAGCGAGGTGAACACGCGAAAAGGGTTGCGGTTGAGCGAGCTGCCCAAGACCGGGCGGAAGGCGGTAGAGTGCACCGGCACGCCCGCCACCGACAGGTCGTAGTAGCCCACGGCCTCCATGCCCATCACGGCAAACAGGCGGCGCAGGGTGGACAGCTCTTCCTTGGTGCCAACGCGGATGGCGCCATGGCGCTCCACATCCAGGCGGTCCAGCTCGTCAGCCTGCGCCATTGCATTGGCCAGTGCGGGCTGGGCCTTCAGCACCTCGCCATTGACCTGGGCCACCAGCGCCATCAAGCTGCCGTATTGCGGCACTTCGTCGCGGTACATATCGGACATGGCGCGGGAGAAGCGCGAACGAACCTCATCGGGGTGCACAAAGTGGGTCATCGTGGGTACCAGATCAATAGCTAATAAAACGGGAAAACCGGGCCTTGGCGGCCGGCCAAAAAGCGGCTCGGCACCAAGACAACACTGCGCGTCATGCTAGGCAGAGCCTTGTGCCAGGTCAAACGACAATAGCGCGGCAAATTATTCCAATTACGCACAACATGGCGGGGGCCGGTGCCTGCGATGAAAAATGCGATGTTTGGCGCAGCCATCGCTGCCCGATAGGCGCGGCCTGCGGGCATAAAAAAACCCAGCCGGGGCTGGGTGGGGGCAGGGTGCAAGCGCGCAGCTTACTGGTCCGCGTAGGCTTCCAGTGGCTTGTCGTTGGGCTCTTGCAGCAGCTTCTTCAGGGTATCGCTCATCGGCAGGTTCAGCGCCTGGCCCTTGGGCGGGATGGGTTGCATGAACCACTTGTCATAGACCTTGGCCAGCTCGCCGGACTTCATCATCTTGGTCAGGCTGTCGTCCACGGCCTTCTTGAAGGCCGGGTCGTCCTTGCGGAACAGCAGCGCAATCGGCTCCGATCCCAGCGCCTCGCCGACAATCTTGTAGCCAGTTGGGTTGGCCGAGTTCGCGATCACGCCGGCGAGCAGGTTGTCGTCGAGCACAAAGGCGTCAGCGCGGCCCGATTCGAGCAGCATGAAGCTCTCGAAATGGTCCTTGCCCAGGGTCGTGGGCAGGTTGATGCTGTTGTCCTTGGCGAACTTGCGCAGCAGCTGCACGGCAGTGGTACCGGCCGAGGCCGCCACCGTCTTGCCATCGAGCTGCTTGACGCTGGTGATGTTGGAGTCCGCACGTACCGCTGCGCGCACCTGGCTCACATAGGTGGTCACGGCAAAAGCCACTTGCTTTTGGCGGCTCAGGTTGTTGGTGGTGGGGCCGCAGCCAATGTCCACGGTGCCGTTTTGCACCAGCGGCATCGTGTTCTGCGCCGTCAGCGCCATGTATTCGATCTTGGCCTTGGGCGCAATTTCCTTGAGCACGCGCTCGCACAGCTCGACGTGGTAGCCGCCAAAGGTCTGGTTGGAGCCGATCGCATAGGCCATCGGGGCCGAGCTCTCGCGCACGCCCACCACCACCTTGCCGGTGCTGTTGATCTTGTCGAAGGTGCTTTGCGCAAATGCCGCGCCGCCTGCGGCAAAAGCCACTGCTGCAGCCACCATCTTGATGCTGAATTTCATTGTGTACTCCTTGGAATGAACGAACTGCTATCCCGGCACCGGGCCAAGATGCCTCACCAGCTTTGCGATTGCGCTGGTCTTGGTGCGCTGCACATGCGCTTTAAAACAAAAAGGATGCGCCGGTTTTGCGCCAGCGCATCCAGCCTCCGAGTATTCCAGAGAGTCGCGCCAATCCCTAGCGCGTATTTAGAAGCATGTGTTGCTGTTTTGGAAACACCGTGCTGCACTGCCGTATTCGCTGACGGCAGTGCCTGGCGCGTAGCGTCAGGGCGCCAAGCGGCTGACCAGCGCCACGGTCGAGGGATCGACGCCTTGCCAGTCGCCCTGGTCGCGGCGCGCAAACAGGTCCTTGGCCAGTTGCTTGCCCAGCTCCACGCCCCACTGGTCAAAGCTGTTGATACCCCAAAGGGCACCGCTGACAAACACGCGGTGCTCGTACAGCGCGATCAGCGCGCCCAGCGAGGTGGGGGTGAGCTTGTCCATCAGCAAGAAGCTGCTGGGCCGGTTGCCCGGGCAGTACTTGGGGCCTTGCTCTTCTGTGCGGCCCACCAGCAGCGCCTGCGCCTGCGCAATCGCATTGATCACCAGGTTGTTCTGGTGGCTGGCCAGGTTCTTGCCGCCCTCGCGCGCGGCAATGAACTCCACCGGGATCACATCGCGGCCCTGGTGGATCATCTGGAAAAAGGCATGCTGGCCATTGGTGCCGGGCTCGCCCCAGACCACGGGCGACGTCGCATAGGGCAGCGGCTGGTTGTCTACATCCCGGCCCTTGCCGTTGCTCTCCATCTCCAGCTGCTGCAAATAGGCCGACAGCCGGCGCAGACCATGGCTGTAGGGCGCTACACAGCGCGTGGCAAAGCCGTGGAAGTTGCGGTACCAGACATCGAGCAGGCCCAGCCGCACCGGCAGGTTCTGCGCCAGCGGCGCGGTCTTGAAGTGCACATCCATGTCGTGCGCGCCCTGCAGCAGCGCACGGAAGGACTCGGCCCCCACCGCAATCGCAATCGGCAGGCCGATCACCGACCACAGCGAGTAGCGGCCGCCGACCCAGTCCCAGAAGCCCAGCGTGGTGTCGATGCCAAAGGCCGCTGCCGCCTCGGTATTGGTGGTCAGCGCCCAGAAGTGCCTGGAGATCGACAGCGCGGCGCTGCGGTCCTCGCTGCCGCCTTGCGCAAGAAACCAGTCACGCGCCGAATGCGCGTTGACCATGGTCTCCAGGGTCGTGAAGGACTTGGACGCGACCAGGAACAAGGTGCTCTCGGGCCGGGTCTGCGCCAGCACATGGCCCAGCTCATGCCCGTCCACATTCGAGACAAAGTGGAAGCGCTTGCCGGCAATGCGCCAGTCCTCCAGCGCATTGACCACCATGGCCGGGCCCAGGTCCGAGCCGCCAATGCCGATATTGACGATGTCGGTGATCTGCGGGTTGGCACGCACCTGCTCGGCCAGCGCCAGCATCTGGGCCAGGCTGCGCTGCACATCGGCCAGGGCTTCGCGCACGGTGGCCGGGCTATCCGGCAGCCAACTGTCCAGGCCCTGGGCGGGCTGGCGCAGCAGCCAGTGCATGGCGGCACGGCCTTCGGAGCCGTTGACCTGGGCGCCGGCAAACATCGCATCGCGCGCCTGCTCCAGACCGCAGTCGCGCGCCAGCTGCAGCAAAAGCTGCTGGCTCTGGCGGTCGATCAGGTTCTTGGACAGGTCGGCCAACAGATGGGGCGCCTGCTGGCTGAACTGGTCCAGGCGGGACGCATCGTCGGCAAAGGCCGCGCGCAGGTCCTGGCCCCGGCCCTCCGCGTCGTAGTATTTTTGCAGTTCTTGCCACGCGGGCGTTTCATCGCAGCGCTTGCGCTGTGTCGCACATTCTCGGTTCATAGGGCAGTGTAAATGGCTGCACGGGGCTGCCAGGCGGGCTGGCAGCCACCCGATCAGGCCGATTGCAACAACTTGTCGAGCTTGATGGCATCGGTGACAAAAGCGCGGATGCCTTCGGCCAGCTTTTCGGTGGCCATCGCGTCTTCGTTCAATGCAAAGCGAAAGCCCGCTTCGTCGTACTGCACACGCTCCAGCGACAGCGCCTTGGCCGCTTCGGCGTTCAGCGCGGGCTGCAGCGGTGCGTCAGCGGCGGCCAGCTGGGCCAGCAGCTCGGGCGAGATAGTCAGCAGATCGCAGCCCGCCAGCGCGGTGACCTGGCCGATATTGCGAAAGCTCGCGCCCATCACTTCGGTGGTGATGCCGAAATGCTTGTAGTAATCAAAAATCGCCTTGACCGATTTCACACCTGGGTCGTTGGCACCGGCCATCGCGGCCTCCTCCCAGTTGCTGCCAGCCTGCTTCTTGTACCAGTCGTAGATACGGCCGACAAAAGGCGAGATCAGCTGCACCTGGGCCTGGCCACAGGCAATGGCCTGGCACTGCGCAAACAACAAGGTCAGGTTGGTGTGGATGCCCTGCTCTTCCAGCGCCTTGGCAGCCTGGATGCCTTCCCAGGTCGAGGCGATCTTGATCAGCACGCGGTCGATGTGCACGCCTTCGGCCTCGTAGAGCGCGATGATGCGCTGGGCCCGGGCCACCGTCGCGTCGGTGTCGAACGACAGACGGGCATCGACTTCGGTCGACACGCGGCCTGGAATGATGGACAGGATCTCGGCGCCGAAGCGCACCAGCAGGCGGTCCATCACCTCATCGAGCGGCTTGCCGCGGAACTTTTGCACGGTCTCGGTCAGCAGCGGCGCGTAGTCGGCCTTCTGCACGGCCTTGAGGATCAAGGACGGGTTGGTCGTCGCGTCTTGCGGCTGGAACTGCGCGAGTTGGTGAAAGTCACCGGTATCTGCCACTACCGTGGTCAGCGCTTTGAGTGCATCGAGTTGGTTCATGGTCTGCTCTTGGTCAATATCCGGTTTGCCGCGCCTGTCTCCCACGGCGTACTGCGGCCAACATGAGGGCCGCCCAAGCTTAACCGAACTTATGCCCGGTTCAGGGGTGGATGTATTCTACGGCTTCTCTCCGGCCATGAAACTGAGTTACATTAATCCCTGCCTTGATGTTCAGGAAGTTTCATGCGTTTTGATCTGGTTTTATTTGGCGGTACCGGCGATCTGGCCTGGCGCAAATTGCTGCCCGCGCTGTTTCAATCTTTCCGCCACGGCAGCCTGCCTGCGGGCGGGCGCATCATCGGCGTGGGCCGAGGGGCAATGAGCGACGACGAGTACCGCGCGCTGATCGCGCAGCGGCTGGCCGAGGTTGAGGCCGACAAGCGGCCCAGCGACGCGGAATTTGCCCGCTTTGCCCAGCACCTGCACTACCTGCGCATGGACCTGTCGCAACCGGCCGACTATGCCGCGCTGCGCGCGCTGCTGCAGGCGCGCGATGCCGACACTGTGGTGATGTACCTGGCCACGGCGCCTTCGCTGTTCACCACCGTCTGCGAGCAGCTGGGCGCAGCCGGTCTGGCCACCGAGCGCACCCGCGTGGTGCTGGAAAAACCGCTGGGCCATGACCTGCCCTCGAACCGCGCGATCAACGCAGCGGTGCGCGAGGTGTTTTCCGAAGCGCAGATCTTCCGCATCGACCACTACCTGGGCAAGCCCTCGGTCCAGAACCTGCTGGCGCTGCGTTTTGGCAATGCCATCTTTGAGCCCCTCTGGCGGCGCGAGAACATCGCCAGCATCGAGATCACGATGGCCGAGCAGCTGGGCGTGGAAAAGCGCGGCGAGTTCTACGAAAGCACCGGCGCGCTGCGCGACATGGTGCAAAACCATGCGCTGCAGCTGCTCTGCGCGATTGGCATGGAGCCGCCCATCAGCGCTGACGCCGATGCGATCCGCAATGAAAAGCTCAAGGTGCTGCAGTCGCTCAAGCGCTGGACGCCGGAGACGGTGATCCGCGACGTGGTGCGCGGCCAGTACGCGGCCGGCCAGATTGCCGGCAAGCCGGTGCCGGGCTACCGCCAGGAAGAAGGTGTCTCGCCCACCAGCCAGACCGAAACCTTTGTCGCGCTGCGCACCGAGATCAGCAACTGGCGCTGGGCCGGCGTGCCGTTTTTCATCCGCACCGGCAAGCGCCTGGCCGGGCGCGAGGCCTCGATCGTCGTGCATTTCCGCCAGGTGCCGCATGCCATCTACCGCACGCCGCTGGGCGCGGCCAACCGCCTGACCATCCACCTGCAGCCCAAGGATGGCCTGACCCTGCAGCTGATGGCCGCCGCGCAGAGCCAGGCCGATACCGGCGGCGTGCAGACCTTGTCGCCCGCAGCGCTGGACCTGGACTTTGACCAGCGCTTTGGCACCGAGCGCGTGGGTGCCTACGAACGCCTGCTGCTCGATGTGATCGCCGGGCGGCTGAACCTGTTTGTGCGTGCCGACGAGCAAGAGGCCGCCTGGCAGTGGGTGGAGCCGATTCTGGAGGCCTGGCAACAGGCCAATGCGCGCGGCGAGAGCCCGCGCCCCTATGTGGCCGGGCATTGGGGCCCGGGCGCCGCCAGCGCGCTGGTCGCACGCGACGGCCACAGCTGGATGGAAGAGTTTTGAGCACCGCTGCCACCCACAAGGGATCCCCATGCTAGACCGCATCACCGCCTCCCTCCCCTCGCTGGCACCGGCCGAGCAGCGCGTGGCCCGCCTGGTGCTGGCCGATCCGCGTGCCTTTGCCTCGCGCCCGGTGCGCGAGCTGGCCGAACTGGCCCATGTCAGCAAGCCCACCGTGGTGCGCTTTTGCCGCAGCATGGGCTATGACGGCCTGGCCGATTTCAAGCTCAAGCTCGCCGGCAGCGTCAGCGAAGGCGTGCCCTTTATCCACCGCAGCGTCGATGCCGATGACAAGACCAGCGATGTGCTGGTCAAGGTGGTGGACAACTCAGTCGCGGCCTTTCTGGCCTACCGCAATGCCGCCAGCACCACGGCGCTGGAGGCGGCATCCAGCGCCATCGTGGCGACCTGGCAGGCAGGCAAGCGCATCGAGTTCTATGGCGTGGGCAACTCCGGCATCGTCGCGCAGGATGGGCAGCACAAGTTCTTTCGCCTGGGCGTCACCAGCCTGGCGACCAGCGACGGCCATATGCAGGTGATGAGTGCCACCATGCTGGGCGCGGGCGACTGCGCCATCGTCATCTCCAACTCCGGCCGCACCCGCGACCTGATGGATGCCACCGACATCGCCAAGCGCAATGGCGCCACGACGATCACCATCACCGCCAGCGGCTCGCCGCTGGCACGCGCGGCCAATATCCACCTGGCCGCCGACCACCCCGAGGGCTACGACCGCTACAGCCCCATGGTCTCGCGCCTGCTGCACCTCTTGATTCTCGATGTGCTGGCCACCAGCGTGGCGCTGCGCATCGGCGAGCCGCTGCAGCCGGTGCTGCAGCAGATGAAGGACAACCTGCACGCCAAGCGCTATACCTGACGGCGCTTTTGCCTGGCCGGAACGAAAGAAGGGGCAGCCTAGGCTGCCCCTTCGTCATGCGGCGTCAGCGTTTAACGCACATCCACAAAGCTCTTGGTGCTGTACAGATCGGTGGACAGGCGCTTGAGCGCTGGCAGACCGGTGGTGGCATCCTTGGGCTGCGATTCGATGTAGTTGAAGAACACATCGGCATCGAGCACACCGATATCGAGGCGGCGCGCTGCAGGCACCGAGGCCAGGGTCTTGTAGCCGTCACCGCCGTTGGCGTTGAAGCTCAGCACAAAGAGGCGATAGGTCTTGCCCTGGTCCAGCGCAATCCATTGGCCGCTGGTGGTGTCGCGCACTTCGATGCCCGTGACACGGCTGCCAAAGGCGGCCTTGGCATTCACATCAAAGCGCATGCCGCCGGTGTAGGGGTAAGGGCCGGTCGAGCCGCCTGCGCCGTAGACAGCTTCCAGGCCGTCTTCGAGCATGCCCTTGACTTCCGTGCCGGTCACATCCAGGCGGAACAGCATGTTGCCAAAGGGCAGCACCTGGATCGCATTGGCCGCCGTCACTTCACCATTGAGCGGAATGCGCACGCCACCACCGCTTTGCAGCGAGATGTCGGCACCGCCGTAGTGTTCGTTGGCCACTTCCAGATAAGACTGGGCCACCAGCTGCTGGATGTCGCCACCGCGCAGGCTGACGCTGCCTTCGGCATTGCAGGCCGCGCTGGAGCGGCTGTAGTCGGTGCTGCCTTCGCCGCCCGGCACCCGGCGCGAGCACAGCTCTTGCGGGGCATAGGCCACCTTGGTCACGTTGAAGCTGGCGACCTTTTCGGTGAAAGGCTTGAGCACGGCGGCCGCCTGGGCGGACGGCGACGTGATGCGCAGGAAGCCGGCGGCATTCACGCTGCTGATGATGGAAGTGCGCTGGGCTTCGGTCGCGGCAGTACCGGCGATCTTGAAGTCATCGCCGATCAGCACGTGGGGCGTGCCTTCGCACTGGCTGACCACGCCGTCCTTGTCGAACTTGACCTTGAGCTCACCGACGACTTGCGAGTATTCCCAGGCCTGCACGATGCAGACGGGCTTGCCGTCGAGGTCGGTGGTGTTGGTGGGATAGGCGCCGCCTGGCGTGCCCACGCCGATGGTCTTCATCGCGTCTGGGCCCAGCAGCGTGTGCGAGTCACCGCCGACGATCACGTCCACACCGCGCAGCTTTTTGGCGATGGTCCGGTCGTTGTCGTAGCCGATGTGGCTCAGCAGCACAATGCGCTTGACGCCTTGGGCCTGCAGCTTGTTGATCTCACGTTGGGCCGCCACGGCTTCGTCTTCGAACAAGGTGTCCTTGTCCGGGCTGGACGAGGCCTTGGTCTTTTGCGCGATGGTCAGGCCGACGATACCGATCTTCTGGCCGCCACGTTCCACCACGGTGGAGGGTGCGACCATGTTCGGTGCGCGGCTGGGGTTCAGCGCCGAGCTGGCACCGAACTGCACGTTCGCGCTCAGCACCGGCGTGGTGCAGCCGCCGGACTTGAGGCGGTCCAAGATGCCCTTGAGGCCCGAGTCGCCCTTGTCGAATTCGTGGTTGCCCAGGGTGTAGGCATCAAAGCACACGGTGTTGAGCATGGCCATGTCGGCCTCGCCATCGGCACCTGCGCGGTTGAAGTACAAGGTACCCGTCACCGCATCGCCGGCGTGCAGCTTGAGCACATGGGTCGACTGGGCAGCAATCGCTTCGATGGCGGCCGTCACGCGGGGGAAACCTGCGGCGTCCACGGTCACGGCCGTGGTCTTGCCGTCCACGGGCAATTGCAGGGTGGCCGTCTTGCTGGCCAAGGTGGAGTGGTGGTCGTTGATGTGCAGGATCGTCAGCACATCGTCTTTTTCGCTGTCGTTGTCGCTGGAGCCGCCTCCACCGCAAGCCACCAGCACGGCAGCCGCCACACCGCACACCGTCCAAACCATCACCTGACGTGCACCCTCTCGCACTGACAATGCAACCATTTCTGCTCTCTCCGTTATGACAAAGAGCTCTATGGTTTGTCCGCCAGATGACGTAGGTGTGACTTTCTGTAATACCAAAGGGGCTTGTCAAGGCACCCGCTCCATGCAAAACCGGCGTCCAGGACGCCAGTTGGGTGGGCCGCCTGCGCACAGCGCAGGCAGTCGCCAGTGCATCACAAAACGGGGATGCGCCCTTCTTGCACCGCATGGCAGGCCACCTTCACGCCGCCATCGTCGATCAGCTGCGGGCGCTCGCTGCGGCAGCGCTCATTGGCCAGCGGGCAGCGCGGGTTGAAGGCGCAACCGGTAGGAGGGTTGAGCGGATTGGGCACCTCGCCCTGCACGGGGGTGCGCGCCTTGCCGGTGTCGTGCATCTTCGGAATGGCATCGAGCAGCATGCGCGTATAGGGGTGGCGCGGCTTGGCAAACAGGGTTTGCTTATCGGCCAGCTCTACAAGCCTACCCAGATACATGACACCCACCTGGTCACTGACGTGGCGCACGACAGCCAGGTTGTGCGAGATGAACAGATAGGTCAGACCTCGCTTTTTCTGCAGGTCCTTCATGATGTTGAGCACCTGGGCCTGCACCGACACATCGAGCGCCGAGGTGGGCTCGTCGCAGACCAGAAACTCCGGCTCGGTCGCCAGTGCACGGGCGATGGAGATGCGCTGGCGCTGCCCGCCCGAGAACTGGTGCGGGTACTTGAGCATGTCCATCGGCGCCAGGCCCACCTGCACCAGCAGTTCGGCCACGCGGGCCTTGAGCTGCTCGGTATTGGTGATCAGGCCATGCTCCTTGAGCGGCTCGCCAATGATCTGCTCAACCGACCAGCGCGGGTTCAGGCTGGCGTAGGGGTCCTGGAAGATCATCTGCACGCGGCGGCGCATCGCGCGCGCGTTCGGGTCGCGGAAGGCGGCATGCGCATCCTGGCCATCGAAGGTGAAGCTGCCGCGCGTGGGGCCGTACAGGCCCACCAAGAGCCGCGCCACCGTGCTCTTGCCGCAGCCGGACTCGCCCACCAGGGCCAGGGTCTTGCCCTTTTCGATGTCAAAGCTCACGCCATCGACGGCGCGCAGCAGGCTGCGCGGCTTGCGCTCCAGCACCCGGTTGAGCCAGGGTGCCGACACATCAAAGGTCTTGGCCAGGTCACGGGCCTGCACCAGGGGCTGCTTGTCGCCCGCGCCTTGCAGCGCTGCTGCGTCCTTGTTCGTCATGGTTGCCATCTCGCTCATACCGTGTCCTCGGTGGCAGCCACTTGGGGCTGGTAATCGGCTGCATGCAGCCAGCAGGCGGCCTGGGTGGCTCCAGCAGCCATCAGCTCGGGGCGCTGCTCCATGCAGCGGTCAAACACCTGGGGGCAGCGCGGGTTGAAGGCGCAGCCCTTGGGGATGGCATTGAGCCGGGGCATGGCGCCGTCGATCTGGTTCAGGCGCTCACGGTCGGCCTCCATGTCCGGGATGGACGCCATCAGGCCCCGGGTGTAGGGATGTGCGGGGTGGTTGATCACCTCATGCACCGGGCCGATTTCGGCGACACGGCCGGCGTACATCACCGCGACCCGGTCACAGGTCTCGGCGATCACGCCCATGTCATGGGTGATCAGCATCACGGCCGCGCCACGGGTGCGGCAGATGTTCTTGAGCAGGCTGATGATCTGCGCCTGGATCGATACGTCGAGCGCGGTGGTGGGCTCGTCGGCCACGATCAGCTTGGGTTCGGCCGCCAGCGCCAGCGCAATCACCACGCGCTGGCGCATGCCGCCGGAGAACTGGTGCGGAAAGTGGTCGATCCGCTCTTCGGCCGCCGGAATGCCGGTGTCCTTGAGCAGTTCGATCGCGCGCTGGCGCGCCTCCGAGGCCGAGAGCTTGAGGTGGGTCTGGATGGTCTCGATCAGCTGGCGGCCCACGGTGTAGAGCGGGTTCAGCGAGGTGAGCGGGTCCTGGAAGATCGCGCCAATGCGGCGGCCCCGGATATGGCGCATCTTGTCGGCGGACAGGTTGTCGATGCGCTCGCCTTCGAGCACGATCTCGCCCGAGGCCACATGGCCTGGCGGCTCGAGCAGGCCGATGATGGAGGCGCCCGTCAGCGACTTGCCCGCGCCCGATTCACCGACCACGCCCAGGATCTCGCCGGGGGCGATGGAAAAGGAGATGTTGTCCAGCGCCCGCAGCACACCATGGCGATTGGGAAACTCGACCACCAGATTTTTTACTTCCAACAATGACATCGTGGTTGTTCCTTGTTCGTCTTGTGTCCGCACCATCAACGCAGGCGCGGGTTGAGCGCATCGCGCAGCCAGTCGCCCAGCAGGTTGACCGACAGCGCAATCAGCACCAGCATCAGGCCCGGGAAGATCGTGATCCACCATTCGCCGGAGAACAGGTAGTCATTGCCCACGCGGATCAGGGTACCCAGCGAGGGCGAGGTGGGCGGCGCGCCCACGCCGAGGAAGGACAGGGTCGCCTCGGTGATGATGGCGGTGGCCACCTGGATGGTGGCCAGCACCATGACCGGGCCCAGCACATTGGGCAGCACATGCTTGACCATGATGCGCAGCGGCGCCACGCCGGTGACGCGGGCGGCCTGCACATATTCCTTGTTGCGCTCGACCATGGTCGAGCCGCGCACCGTGCGTGCGTACTGCACCCAGCCGGTGAGCGAGATCGAGATGATCAGCACGCCAAAGGCCAGCGATTCATTGGCATTGGGGAACACCGCGCGGCCCACGCCAGCGATCAGCAGCGCGACCAGAATGGCCGGGAAGGACAGCATCACATCGCACAGGCGCATCAGCACCGAATCGATCCAGCCGCCCTTGAAGCCGGCCAGCAGGCCCAGGCCCACGCCGACGACCACGGACAGGGCCACCGAGGCCAGGCCCACGATCAGCGAAATGCGCGCGCCATACATCAGCGCCGACAGAATGTCGCGACCCTGGTCATCGGTGCCCAGGATGTATTTCCAGCCGCCCTCTTCGCTCCACACCGGCGGAATGCGCGCGTCGCTCAGCTCCAGGGTGGTCAGGTCAAAGGGATTGTGCGGCGCCACCCAGCCGGCGAACAGCGCGCAAAACACGCAGACCGCCGCAATAAGGGCGGCCACGATGGCTGTGGGCGACTTGCGAAAGCTGTAGCCCACATCGCTGTCCATCCAGCGCCTGATTCGGTTTTTCATCGTCATCTTCTCTCTCTAGTCTCTGGCCGCTGCAGTGCAGCGGCCCGGGGCATTTACTTCTTCACGGTCATCCATTTGAAGGGCATGAAGCCATCGGCCATCTGCACCAGCTCGACGTTCTTGCTCACCCCCCAGTTCATGAACTGCTGGTGCAGCGGCAGGTAGCCCACATCGTCGGCCACGGTCTGCAGCGCCTCATGGATCGCCTGGTTACGCTTGGTGGTGTCGGTCTCCGACTGCACCTGGCGGGTCAAGGCATCGACCTTGGGGTTGCAGTAGTTGCCATAGTTGAACGCGCCAGCACCCTTGCCGTCATTGCAGTTCATCAAGGCCAGCAGCGGGTTGTGGGCGTCGTAGGTCGACGGCGTCCAGCCCAGGATGTAGAAGGCCGTTTCATGGCGCATGATGCGCGGGAAATAGGTGCCCTTGGTCTCGGCATTGAGCTGCACCTTGACGCCAATCTTGGCCAGGTTGGCCGACACCGCCTGGCAGATGCGGCTGTCGTTGATGTAGCGGTCATTCGAGCAGTTCAAGGTCAGCGAGAAACCGTCGGGGTAGCCTGCTTCGCTCAGCAGCTTCTTGGCGGCGGCCGGGTCGTAGGGCAGGCGCTTGATGTCGTCGGTATAGCCATTGACGCCCTTGCCGATCAAGGTGGCCAGATTGCCCGAGGCGCCGCGCATCACCTGCTTGTGCAGGCCCTCGATATCGATGGCCTGGTAGAAGGCCTGGCGCACGCGCTTGTCCTTGAACGGGTTCTTGCCCTTCACGCTGGCGTTCAGCAGCTCATCGCGCTTTTGGTCCATGCCCATGAAGATGGCGCGCAGCTCCGGCCCGGACACCACGCGGGTGCTGCCGGTATTGGCGACACGGTCAAGATCCTGCACCGGCACCGGGTCGATCACATCGACCTGGCCTGAGAGCAGCGCGGCCACGCGGGTCGCGTCATTGGCCACTGGCGTGTAGACCACTTCCTGCACATTGCCTTCGACCTTGTCCCAGTAGTTGGCGCTGCGGTTGAAGACGGTGCGCACATTGGGCTGGCGCTCGCGCACGCGGTAGGGGCCGGTGCCATTGGCCTTGAACGACGCGGTGTTCTCGATGCCCTTGCGGCGGTCCACCGGGTTGACGGCATTGTTGGCCTCGGACCAAGCCTTGCTCATGATGTAGACCTGCGAGATCATGCTCGGCAGGATCGGGGCCGGGTCCTTGGTCTCGATGTCCACCGTGTAGTCATCGACCTTGCGCGTTTCCTTGATGGGGTTGGTGTAGGACTTCATGTCCGAGCCCTCGAGCTGCGTGCGCATCATCGAGAACACCACATCATCGGCGGTGAACGGCGTGCCATCATGGAACTGCACGCCCTTGCGCAGGGTAAAGCGCCAGATGGTGGGCGAGGTCTGCTCCCACTTGGTCGCCAACACCGGGCGCAGGCTCAGGTCCTTGTTGCGGCCGGCCAGCGGCTCGTAGACATTGCCGGTCACACTCAGCTGCACCGTCTCATTGAAGGAATGCGGATCCATGGACAGGGCATCGCCCTGGGAACCGATGCGCACCGTCTGCGCGCCGGCGCAAACATAGGCGGCCGCCAACATCGATACCAACAAGGTCTTGCTCATCGTGTGTTTCATCGTTTTCCCCTTTTCTGAAGTCCGGCCCGCAAAGGCCGGGTGCGGAGGCTTTAGCCCAAAGCAAGTGGCATGCCACGCTCGACAATGCCGGCGTGCAGCGCCGCACCCAGCGGCAGCACATCGTCATTGAAGTCGTAGCGGTTGTTGTGCAGCGGAATGATGTCGTCACCGACGGCCTGGCCCAGGCGCAGATAGGCCCCGGGCTTTTGCTGCAGCATGAAGGAAAAATCCTCGGCGCCCATGCTCGGGTCCATGTTGCGCACCACCAGGGCTTCGCCCACCAGGTCAGAGGCGACATCGCCGGCAAACACCGCTTCTTCGGCGGTGTTGATCGTCGCCGGGTAGGAGCGCTCGTACTGCAGCTGCGCATTCACGCCAAAGGCCAGGCCCAGCGCCTGGCACAGCTCGCCCAGGCGGCGCTCGACCAGGTTCTGCACATCGGGGTTGAAGGTGCGTACCGTGCCCACCAAGGTCGACGAACCCGGCGTGACGCTGAACGCAGCCAGGTCCCCCGACTGCAGCGCGCAGATGCTGATGACGGCCGAGTCGATGGCACGCACATTGCGCGAGACGATGGACTGGATGGCCGTGATCAGGTGGGCCGAGGCCAGCACCACATCATTGGTCTGGTAAGGATGGGCGCCGTGGCCACCCTTGCCCGTGATATTGATCTGGATGCGGTCGGCCGCAGCCATCATCGCGCCGGGGTTGATGCCGATCATGCCCTGGCGCATCGCGGGCCAGTTGTGCATCGCATAGACCGAATCGACCGGGAAGCGCTCGAACAGGCCATCCTGGATCATCTCGCGCGCGCCGGCATAGCCTTCCTCGCCGGGCTGGAAGATCAGCACGGCGGTGCCGTCAAAATTGCGCGTCTCGGCCAGGTAGCGCGCCGCGCCCACCAGCATGGCGGTGTGGCCGTCATGGCCGCAGGCATGCATCAGCCCCTGCTTGCCAGAGCGCCAGCTGCAGTTGCCCTGCTCGGTGATCGGAAGCGCATCCATGTCGGCGCGCAGACCGATCATGCGGCCGCTGCCGTGCTTGTGGCCACGGATCACGCCGACCACGCCGGTCTTGCCAATGCCCTGGTGGATCTCATCGACACCACACAGGCGCAAGGCCTCGCTCACGCGAGCCGCGGTGTATTTTTCTTCAAAACCCAGCTCCGGATTGGCATGCAGGTCACGGCGGAAGGCCGTCAGCTCCGGATGGATCTGGGCCAGGTGAGAAAAGGCGCGCGAGCTCGCGCTATAAGGCAGACGTGGCATCTCAGTGCCCTCCCGATTTTTCGACGCGCAGGCGCGGGTCGACAGCGAAATACAACAGATCGACCACGAGGTTGATCACCACAAAAATCAGCGCAATCAGGCACAGGTAGGCGGCCATGACCGGGATATCGGCAAAGGTCACCGCCTGGATGAACAGCAGGCCCATGCCCGGCCACTGGAACACGGTCTCGGTGATGATGGCAAAGGCAATCAGGCCGCCCAGCTGCAGACCGGTGATGGTCATCACCGGCACCAGCGTGTTCTTGAGGGCATGGCCAAAGTAGATCGTGCGGTTGCTCAGGCCCCGAGCCTTGGCAAACTTGATGTAGTCGGTGCGCAGCACCTCCAGCATCTCGGCGCGCACCAGGCGCATGATCAAGGTGAGCTGGAACACCGCCAAGGTAATGGCCGGCAGGATGATGTGGTGCCAGCCCTTGGCACTCAGCAGGCCGGTGCTCCAAAAGCCCAGCTGCATCGTCGTGCCACGGCCAAAGCTCGGGAACCAGCCCAGGTGCACCGAGAAGATCAGGATCAGCAAGATACCGATCAGGAAGGTGGGCAGGGACACGCCCAGCAGCGACAGGGTCATGAACACCTGGCTCATGAAGCTGCCGCGCCGCAGCGCGGCATACACGCCCATCGGCACGCCAATGACCAGGGCCAGCAACGCGGCCACCATGGCCAGCTCAAAGGTCGCCGGGAAGCGCTCGGCAATCAAGGACGAGACCTTGGCGCCCTGGCGCAGGCTGATGCCGAATTCGCCCTGGGCAGCATTGAGCAAAAAGTGCCAAAACTGCACGAAAAACGGTTTGTCCAGCCCCAGCGCACTGCGCAACTCGGCAATCTGCTGCGGGGTGGCATCCTGGCCCAGCAAGAAGGTGACCGGGTCACCCACATACTGGAACAACATGAAGGAAATGAACGCCACGGCGATCATCACGATCACCGCCTGTATCAATCGGCGCAATATGAATGCAAACATGGCTGACTCTCATCGTGACAAACAGAGGGAAGGTGCCCTAGGGACCCCCTGCAAAACCCCGTTGACGAGGGTTCTGCAAAGCGCCCCTGGCACCCGTGTTGTCTGCCTATTCTTCTTTCGCTTTTTATGAAATGGCCGGCTGCCGCACCGGGCAGCAGGCCTGCAAACTGCTCACCGTTGGCTAACGGACCGTCACCAGTTTGATGTCCACCCGGTTGTCTGCGCGGTGCACCAGGTCGATGTTCTTCTTCATCGCCCAAGGGATCACCTGGTCGTACAGCGGCAGGTGCGAGACCGTGTCGTTGGACAGCTGCAAGCCCTCGGTCAGCATGCGGGTGCGCACGGGCTGGTCGGTTTCGGTTTTGACGCGGTCGACCAGGTAGTCCATGCGCTCGTTACTGTAGCGGCCGACATTGTAGTTTCCGTCGCCGCCCTTGCCGACGGTGCGCACCAGCGACTGCAGGCTGTAGAGCGAATCGAAGGTCGGCACGCCCCAGCCGAGCATGTAGATGCTCGCTTCATTGCGCTGGATCATCGGGAAGTAGGTGACCATCGGCAAGGTGCGCAGCTTGGCCTTGACCCCAATCTTGGCCCACATCGCGGTGACGGCCTGGCAGATCGCCTCGTCGCTGATGTAGCGGTTGTTGGGGCAGGCAAAGTCGACCTCGAAGCCATCGGGGTAGCCCGCTTGCGCGAGCAGCTTCTTGGCGGCGTCCTGGTCATAGGGCAGGCGCTGGCCCACGGTCTCGGTCCAGCCATTGACCTGGGGCGCCACCAGGGTGCCGGTAGGCTTGCCCAGGCCGCGCAGAATGGTCTTGGTGATCGCCTGGATGTCGATGGACTGGTAGAGCGCCTGGCGCACCTTCTGGTCCTTGAGCGGGTTCTTGCCCTTGACGCTGGAGCCGGGCAGCTCGTCGCGGAACTGGTCCATGCCAAAGAAAATTGTGCGGTTCTCCAAGCCTTCAAGGATCTTCAGGTCCGGGCTGGCGCGCAGGCGGTTCAGGTCTTGCGGCGTGGGGTCGAGCACCATGTCCACTTCACCGGACAGCAGCGCTGCCATGCGGGTCGGCGCCGATTTGATCGGGGTGTAGGTGATCGATGTCACATTGCCCGGCATCTGGCCCCACCAGTTGGGATTCTTCTTGAGCACCATGCGCACATCGGGCTGCCAGGACTCCAGGATGAACGGGCCGGTGCCCATCGCATTGCGGTGGGCAAAATTCTCGTCGGACTTCTTGATGTCCATCGGCTCGGTGGACTTGTTCTTCTCCGACCAGGCCTTGCTCATCATGCGCAGCTCGGTCATCTGGCGCAGCAGCACGGGATTGGGGTCCACCATGAAGATATCGATGGTGCCGTCATCGACCTTGACGACCTTCTCGATGCCCTGCACAAAGGGGCCGTAGTTCGAGGTCTTGGCCATGGCACGGGTGATCGAGAACACCGCATCATCGGCGGTAAAGCTCGAGCCATCCTGGAACTTCACACCCTGGCGCAATGCAAAGCGCATCTGTTTGGGAGTCACTTCCTTCCACGAGGTAGCCAGCAGCGGCTCGACCGCAAAGGTCTTGCTGTTGTAGGTGACCAGGGTCTCGTAGACATAGGGATGAATGGCATTGTGCAGGCCATTGTTTTGCGCATGGATATCCCAGCTGGCAACGTCGGCCTGGCTGGCCCACTTGAAGGGCTTGGCCTGGGCCACGCCAGCTGACAAAACGGCGGCTACCGCTATCGCAACCAGAGCAAGAGAAGGCTGTTTCATAAGTCCTCGCAGAATAGTAGTGCTTCACTATGCCGCAAGGAATCGATCTTCCGCATGGTGCTTCCCCCAAGGCGGGGATATTCCCGAGTCCTGTTTATTTCTGTTAGGTGACCGGCAATAGCAGGTGTTTTGTCGGGCAAAACACGGCTTCATCTGCTAATTATGAAAACGCCCTGCCTGCCAGACCACGCCTGCCCTTCTATTCCCACATGTCAAAAAGCGATACAGGCGCATCTTGGCGGCTACCAGCGCCGATACAGCATGCGGTATGTATCAAGCCTGCCACAAGCCAGCGCAGTTGCTCACCTGCCGCTCAGCGATGAAAGAGCAACAGCCCTGGTGCTTCCAACGGTTTGGCGTCTCCGCATGGGTTGTTGAACATGCTGACCGAGCGAGCAGACCACTGCAGCGGCCGCCGCGACAGCGGCCATCTGCCCGGAACAGGGCCGAGCAGCCCGGGCCTGTGCCGCGAGCAGGCATAAAAAAAGCCCGTCTTTCGACGGGCTTTTTGCTTTTCAGATTGAGTAGCTAGGAAACCCTAGCCATTCATTAGAAAGCGTGACGCACACCAACGGTGATAGCGTTTTGGTTCTTGCCAGCGCCAGCTGGGTCGATGCCCAGGCCGTTAGCCGACAAGCTCATGGTTTCGCTCTTCTGGTTCTTCAGGAAAGCGTAGGTGCCGTACAGAGCGGTGCGCTTCGACAGGTTGTGGACATAGCCCAGCGACAGCTGGTGAGCCTTGCCTTCGATTTCCTTGTTGTCGTAGTAGTTGTAAGCCAGACGTGCTTCGCCAGCAGCGCCGACAGCAGCCGTTGCGCCCAGACCAGCGGACTGGAACTTAGCCTTGCTGCCACCACCCACTGGGGTGCTTTGCACTTGACGGATCAGACCCGACAGCTTGAAAGCGCCGAAGTTGTAAGCAGCGCCCAGACCCAGACCTTGAGCCTTTTCGAAGCTGGCGGTAGGATCGTTTTGCTGGTCGTAAGCAATACCGGCGCTCAGAGGGCCGTTGTTGTAACCAGCGGACACGCCGATGTAACGCTTAGCGGAGCTGTCGCCAGCGGTTTCGCCGAAGCCGTAGTTCACGCCAGCGGTGAAGCCGGACATGTTAGGCGTGTAGTACGAAACCATGTTGCCCACGCGAACTGGGTCGCCGAAGCCGTAGGTGCCGTTGCCGAAGCTGAAGTTTTGGCCGATACCGACTTGGCCGAACACGTCGTAGCCAGACACGGTGTTGTAAGCTGCGGTCAGTTCACGACCCAGACGCACTTCACCGAAGTTGCCCATCAGGGACACGGTGGAACGACGCTTGAACTCGAAGCCAGGACCTGCAGCGCCGCCGCCGGAAGCGGTACCGCTGTCGTTCTGGATTGCGCCTTCCAGCCAGAAACCAGCCTTCAGACCGCCACCCAGATCTTCCACGCCGCGGAAGCCCAGACGGCTGGTGGCGTTACCGGAGTTGGTCAGACCGTAGTTGCTTTCGCCACCGCTGGTCTTAGCGTAGGTCACGCCAGCATCAACGATACCGAACAGGGTCACGGAAGATTGAGCCATTGCGGCGCCGGAAGCGGCCAGCACTGCCAAGGCAACAAGAGATTTTTTCATTGCGAGTTACTCCAAGGTTTAACAGACGGCGCTGGTACGGGGGGGTTGATGTCAGCCTCACGGTTCTGCACAACTTCTACCTGCTCCCGCGCCAACCTCCTAGTGTGGAAGTTCTCTCTATTTCAACAGACCGCAGGCGGTTGCGCAAACAAATTCCCCCACTTGAGGACCTATTCGCTGCAAATCGTTGCTTGAGTGCAACGTTTAACGAATGTCAGCCGCCGTCCTATTTTTCGACAAAAATTTGCTGCAAAACAAGCCGCTCCAGAGGAGATTCGCCATGTTTGCAGCGGGGTGTATTCTACTGGTTAGCATGGCACCCTATGCAAGAACGACTCCTTTGCGCAGCAGATACTGCGCTGCGCACCCTGTTTGCAACGCCCCGTGCGGCCAACCCCTCGCCCGCTGCGGGCATGGACGAGGCGGACCTCAGCCCTGAGGAGAAGAAGCTCTCCGCTTCTTATATGCGGGTCAACCATGTGGGCGAAGTCTGCGCGCAGGCGCTCTATACCGCCCAGGCCATGGTCACCCGCGACGAGCATCTGCGCGAACACCTGCTCGAAGCCGCCCAGGAAGAGATGGACCACCTGGCCTGGACCCACCAGCGCCTGCAGGACCTGGGCGAACGCCCCAGCCTACTCAATCCGCTGTGGTTTGCCGGCGCTTTTGTGATCGGCACCGTGGCCGCCAAGGTGAGCGACCGCGCCAGCCTGGGTTTTGTCGAAGAGACGGAAAACCAGGTGTCCCTGCACCTGCAGTCCCACCTGGAGCTGCTGCCAGCGCATGATGCGCCCTCACGGGCCGTCGTCAGCCAGATGAAAGCCGACGAGGAGCGCCATGCCGCCGCAGCGGTGGATGCCGGCGCGCTGCCGGTACCACTTCCCGCCCGGATGCTGATGAAGATCGCCTCCAAGGTGATGACCGTGACGGCACACCATATATAGATAGAGAGACAGGGCCGGACGGGGACCCCATGCAAAGGCCGCCTCTGAGGCGGCCAGAAAGCATTCTTAAGCCAACCAGTCAGGCCGCTGCGCCTGCAGCCAGCCATGCACATGGGCCCGCAAGGCCATGGCATTGTTCCGGCAGCTGTCTACCGCCGCCTGGGAGACCAGGTCTCCAGAGTAGTCCGTCAAATTGCGCTGCTTGCGCAAGGCGTCCAGCGGCCAGATCTTCTCACTGGGCCACTGCACGGTAAGTGCCAGCGTCTGGATGGCGGTCTGGTGGTGGCCCGGCTTGCTGGTCAGTGTGCGGTAGCCATGGGCCATCAGGCCCAGCATGGCCAACTGCATGATGGCCTTGTAGGCGGCATCAAACTGGTTTTCTTCACTTAAGCCGGCAATGTGTGCATCGGCAATATTGCGGTCAGCCGCAGCCAGCAAAGACCGCACTTGCTGCGCATGGGGCTCCACGGTCTCAAGACTGATGCCGACCAAGTTTTGCAAGCTCATCGTCACCCCCCACCACAAAGATCTTGGGCTTGGACAGTACATCGCGCATGAACGCGTCCTGGGCGCGCGCTGCGAACTCTTGCTGGCCCAGTACCTGCGGATTGATCTCCCGGCCCAGCTCCGCCTGCAGCGGCCAAAGCACATGCACCGCCTCGTCAAAGCCCAGTGTACCAACCAGCATCAGGTCAATATCGCTGCCCGCAGTCTCTTGCCCGCGCGCCACAGAACCATAGATAAAGGCCACATCGATCTTGTCTGCAACAGGCGCCAGGGCGGCCGCCAACACATCGGCCACGCCGGATGTCTTGCGCAAGATACTGGCCAGCTCTGTAAAAATGGGGCAGCGCTTGTCTGCGCGGTACAGTTGTTGGTTGCCCCGTTTTTCTCGTTGCAACAAGCCCGCCGATGTGAGCTTGCCAAGTTCTCGGGTGATGGTGCCTGCCGGCAGCCCCGTGCGCCTGGCAATTTCTCGCCCGTGCAGCTGCGTATCAGGGTGCAGCAGCAACAGCCCCAGGACACGCCGCCGGTACTCCGGCAGCAGCAAGGCAATCAAAGATTGATTCATATAAGGCGTCAATTGTCGCCTTTTTTGCATCGGACCACAAGACAGGCTGACATCCCGTCCAGCGGCCATCCGGGCATTGCGGGATATCAACGCCCGTGCTCAGGCCTCCACCAGGTCAAACCCCGTGGTGATCTCGGCTGTCTTGCCCAGCATGATGCTGGCCGAGCAGTATTTTTCATGGCTCATCGCGATCGCGCGCTCCACCGCCGCTGCGGGGATGCCCTTGCCGGTGACGGTGAACTGCATATGGATCTTGGTGAAGACCTTGGGCTCGGTGTCGGCGCGTTCTGCCTTCAGGGCCACGGTGCAGTTTTTCACATCGTGGCGGCCACGCTTGAGGATCAGCACCACGTCATAGGCGGTGCAGCCGCCGGTGCCAGCCAGCAGCAGCTCCATCGGGCGGGCGGCGAGGTTCTGGCCGCCGTTGGCCGGATTGGCCGCGTCGGGCGCGCCATCCATGGCCACCACATGGCCGCTGCCCGTTTCTGCGACAAAGCCCATTCCCGAGCGGGCGCCGCTCGCACCCGTCCACGTTACCGTGCATTCCATTGCAACTCTCCAAAAATCAGACGCCACAGTGTGGCAGATCTGCCCTGACCCCTGCTATTTGTTGCTGTCTATCAACAGCATTGGCAAAAAAAATGGTTGCGCACATTATTTTGCTGCAACGCAGCAGAAACATCGCTATACTTGGACTCATCTGCTGCTCCACAGCCAGGCGAAAGCCCCAACTGCTGGATGTAGCTTGCAAGTTGTCTCCTCCACCTCTCAAATGGTGGTTTCAAGCCCCTGATTCACATCAGGGGCTTTTTTTCTGCCCTGCGCCGGCGCAATTCCACCGCCGATCCGCTCCAGTGAATGCCAGCGGTTATAGTGCATCGGTCTCTCGATCACCTGATGCTCGCCACCCCGCCCATGCCGCCACCCGCGCATGCCCTGCTGGCTGGCGCATCAACCAGGCGCGCCATCCGCATGCGCTACCTTCTCGTTGCCTCCTTTCTCTAGCGTGCATCCCTATGCCCTCCAAGACTGCTGCCGCGCTGACGCCGGCCGATTACCTGAAGAAAATCCTCACTGCGCGTGTCTATGACGTGGCCATTGAATCCAGCCTGGACTCGGCCAAGAACCTCAGCCGCCGCCTGCACAACAAGGTGCTGCTCAAGCGCGAAGACCAGCAGCCGGTGTTCAGCTTCAAGCTGCGCGGCGCCTATAACAAGATGGCCCACCTGACGGCCGAGCAGCTCAAGGCCGGCGTGATCTGTGCATCGGCAGGCAACCATGCCCAGGGCGTCGCGCTGTCGGCCAGCCGCATGGGCACCCGCGCCGTGATCGTGATGCCCACCACCACGCCGCAGCTCAAGGTCGATGCCGTCAAGGGCCTGGGCGGCGAGGTGGTGCTGGCCGGCGAGAGCTTCAGCGATGCCTACGAGCACTCGCTCAAGCTGCAAAAGGAACAGAACCTCACCTTTGTCCACCCCTTCGATGACCCGGACGTGATCGCCGGCCAGGGCACGATTGCGATGGAGATCATGCGCCAGGTGCAGAAAATCGGCTCCTCGCCACTGAACGCGGTCTTTGTCGCGATTGGCGGTGGCGGGCTGATCGCAGGTGTCGCCAACTACATCAAGGCGGTGCGGCCCGAGATCAAGGTCATCGGCGTGCAGATGAACGACTCGGATGCGATGATCCAGTCGACCCGCGAAGGCAAGCGCGTGGCGCTGAACGATGTGGGCCTGTTTGCCGATGGCACCGCGGTCAAGCTGGTGGGCGAGGAGACCTTCCGCGTCGCGCATGGCCTGGTCGATGAATACATCACCGTCGACACCGATGCCGTCTGCGCCGCGATCAAGGACATCTTTGTCGACACCCGCTCCATCGTCGAGCCCTCGGGCGCGCTGGCCGTGGCCGGCATCAAGCAGTATGTGGCCAAGAACAAGACCAAGGGCGAGACCTATGCCGCCATCCTGAGCGGCGCCAACATGAACTTCGACCGCCTGCGCTTTGTCGCCGAGCGGGCCGATGTGGGCGAGGAAAAGGAAGCGCTGTTTGCCGTCACCATCCCCGAAGAGCGCGGCAGCTTCAAGCGGTTTTGCGAAGTTATCGGCAACCTGCCCGGCGGCGCGCGCAGCGTGACCGAGTTCAACTACCGCATCAGCGATGACCGGCGTGCCCATGTCTTTGTCGGCATCTCGACCAACAGCAAGGGCGAGTCGGAAAAAATCTGCCGCAACTTCCAGAAGAACGGCTTTGAAGCGCTGGATTTGACCTTTGATGAGCTGGCCAAGGAGCATGTGCGCCACATGGTGGGCGGGCGCTCCCAGCTCGCGCAGGACGAGCGCCTGCTGCGCTTTGTCTTCCCCGAGCGGCCCGGTGCGCTGTTCAAATTCCTGAGCCTGATGGCGCCCAACTGGAACATTTCGCTGTTCCACTACCGCAACCAGGGCGCGGACTACGGCCGCATCCTTGTGGGCATGCAGGTGCCCCAGGAAGACTCGCACAGCTTTGAGCAGTTCTTGAACAACCTGGGCTACCCCTGGATCGAAGAGACCCAGAACCCGGCCTACAAGCTGTTCCTGCAGGCCTAACGCCAAACGGGCCCAGCCGCAGCATGCAAGCCTTGCGCCATTTTCTGCTCGCGGTGCAGTTTTTCACCCGCATCCCGGTCACCGGCAAGCTGGGCGACTGGGTGGGCTACAGCCCCGAGATGCTGCGCGCCAGCGCCGGCCACTTCCCCGGCGTGGGCTGGATCGTGGGCCTGGTGGCCGCCGGGGTGCTGGCCGCTGGCAGCTTGCTGCTGCCGTCTGGCAATAGCTACAGCCCGCTGGTCGCCGCCGTGCTCAGCACCTTGGCCACCGTGCTGCTCACCGGCTGCTTCCATGAGGATGGCTTGAGCGATGTGGTCGATGGCCTGGGCGGGAGCCACGAGCGCCAGCGCGCACTGGAGATCATGAAGGACTCGCGCATCGGCGCCTATGGCGCGATGGCGATGGTGCTGGCCGTACTCAGCAAGACCGCTCTTGTCGCGCTGCTGGCCAGCCACAGCCTGGCGCTGGCGATGGCAACCTTGGTCACAGCCCATGTGATCGCCCGCCTCTGGCCGATGTTTGTCGTGCGCAGCCTACCCCATGTGGGCGACAGCGCCTCGTCCAAAAGCAAGCCTTTGGCGGCCTTTATCAGCCGCCAAGGCCTGGCCTGCTGCGTAGCCTGGTCCTTGCCCGCTGCCCTGCTGCTGGGCCTCGCCCAAGGCTGGGTGGTTCTGCTGCTGGCCCTGGTGCTTAGCGCCGCCGCCGCGCTGTGGATGCGCCAGTGGCTGCAGCGCCGCCTGCAAGGCTTTACCGGTGATGGCCTGGGCGCTGCCGAGCAGGTCAGCGAGATCGCGTTCTACCTGGGTGCCGCGCTGTCGCTGGGCCCTGCCGGCAGCTTGCTGGCCAAGGCGCTGGCATGACGGCGCTGTGGCTGCAGCGCCATGCCCAGCCCCTGGTGGCGCCGGGCATCTGCTACGGCCGCACCAACATGGCCGCCGATGACAAGGCCACCGCCGCCGCCGCACGGGCCCTGCAAAACGCCTGGGCCGCCGAGGCACTGCCGGCCGGAACGGTCTGGCATTCGCCACTGCAGCGCTGCAGCCAGCTGGCCATGGCCTTGCAGGCGCAGGCACCGGCATTCGCGCTGCGCGCCAGCGACGACCTGGCAGAAATGGACTTTGGCGCCTGGGAAGGCCAGCGCTGGGACGGCATCGCCCGCGAAGAGATGCAGGCCTGGACCGCTGACTTTATGGCCTATGCACCAGGCGGTGGTGAGGCGCTGGCCACGATGATGGCGCGCGTGGCGCGTGCGCTGGATGCCGCGCGCCAGCAGGCGCTGGAAACCGGCCAGCCTGTGCTGTGGATCAGCCACGCAGGTGTGGCGCAATGCACGCATTGGCTGCTGACAAGGGGCCAAAGGCTGCCGCTGGCCAAGGACTGGCCGTCAGTCAAGCTCGCGTATGGGGAATGGCTCCGATTGCCGCTGTTCGGCGAGGTCTGAGAGCCGCGCCAGGCCGCTCCCAACAAACTTTTACGTAAAGTGCCGGCGCCCCATCAGTCGCGCAGGGAGCCGGTGCTGCGGTCCACATTGGGCGCGGTGGGCGGCATAGGCGCTGGTACGGAAGCAGCTTGCGGTGCCGCAGCCACGGCATTTGTGGAATTCTGGGCATTGGGCGCATTCGGCACAGAGGCTGGGATCGGCGCAGCCACCGTATCCACTGGGCGCAAGGCCGGCAGGTTGATCGTCACAGCCGCCGGGCCATCAACACCAGCGCCCAGGCTCACGGCACGGGGCGCATCGCTGCGCAGGGCCTGCAGCACCAGGCCATCGGCCACGACCGTGCCCACGCGGAACACCTTGGCAGGCTGGTCATCCACGGCGATGACGGCCGCGCCGCCGCCACTGTCCTTGCCCACCATCACGCCCAGCAGGCGCCAGCGGGTGGGGGCAGCCGGGGCTGCAACAGGCGCGCCATCCTGCACCCCAAAGAGCCGCGCCATCGCAGCGCCATCGACCTGTACCTGGGCGGGGCCACCGGCCTGCGGGGCCGAGAGCACCTGGCGCGGCGCCGACAGCTTGAGTCCCCAGAACACCGCCAATGCCGCAGCGCCAGCCCACAAAAGGCCGGCCGCCAGCCGAGGAGACCAGGGGTTGCGTGATAGTGTCACCATTCGCAGATTATGATGCAGCCAGATGTCAGTTTCACCACTTTGACCCCCTTTGACCTGAGAGCATGATGTTTTCCTTCCGCCCGCAGTCGGCTGCACGCCGCATCCAAGCCAATATCCAGCGCGGCTTTACCCTGATCGAGCTGATGGTGGTGCTGGTCATCATCGGCGTGCTGGCCGCGCTGATCGTGCCCAATGTGATTGGCGCTGCCGACGAAGCACGCGTGACCGCCGCGCGCACCGATATCACCAACATCAGCGGCGCGCTCAAGCGCTACCGCCTGGACAACCAGCGCTACCCCACCGCCGAGCAAGGCCTGGCCGCGCTGATCAACCGCCCCAGCAGCGGCCCCGCGCCGATGAACTGGAAGCCCTATCTGGAAAAGCTGCCCAATGACCCCTGGGGCCACCCCTACCAGTACCTGAACCCTGGCGTCAAAGGCGAAGTCGATGTAATGAGCTTTGGTGCCGATGGCCAGGCCGGCGGTGAAGGCAACAATGCCGACATCGGCAGCTGGCAATAAGCGGCAATAAGCCCGCCTGATCGCTGCTTTCTGCCTTTTCCCGCTGCCCCGCTCTCCGGCCCCATGCCCTGCGCCCATGCCTCTTTCACACCCCTTCCAGCCGCGCCGCCAGCGCGGCTTTACCTTGATGGAGCTGCTGGTCGTCATCAGCTTGATGGCGCTGGCCAGCGCCGGCGTGGTGTTTGCGATGGGCGACAACAGCCAGGACCAGCTCCAGCGTGAAGGCCAGCGCCTGGCCGCGCAGCTCGAAGCCGCACGGGCCCAGTCCCGCGCCAGCGGCCAGCCGGTACGCTGGCGGGCCGACAGCCAGGGCTTTGTCATCGAAGGCCTGCAAGGCGGCACCCGCCAGGGCGCCTGGCTGCACCCGCCGGTGGCGGTGCGCAGCAGTGGCGATATCATCCTGGGGCCCGAGGCACTGATCGGCCCGCAGACAGTGCTGCTGGCCTACCCCAGCCGCCATGCGGGCAGCATTGCCGTGTCCACCGACGGTGTGCGCCCCTTTGAACTACAGGCCCCCTGAACCTTTTCCCGACCAGCCCCGCGTGCCCAGCAAGTCCTCGCCCCATTCCGGCTTCACCCTGATCGAGGTGCTGGTCGCGCTCGCCATTGTCGCGATCGCCTTGCTCGCCGGCGGCAAGGCGATGAACGCGCTGACCCAGACCGCAGGGCGGCAAAGCGATGTGATGCTCGCGCAGATCTGCGCCGAGAACCAGCTGATCGCCGCGCGCCTGTCGCAACAGCTGCCGGGCCTGGGCACGACCAGCGTGGCCTGCGAGCAGGCCGGCCGCATGTTCGATGTGCGCGTGGGCGTGTTTGCCACGCCCAACCCGGATTTCCGCCGCATCGATGCCCATGTGTTCTCCGGCGGCGCGCCTTTGCTGCGCCTGAGCACCATCGTGGGGAGGTACTGATGCAGCGCCCCCGTTCTAGCCAGCCACGCAGCCAGGGCTTTACCTTGATCGAGCTGCTGATCGCGATCTCCATCCTGGCGGTGATGACCATCGCCAGCTGGCGCGGTATCGACGGCATGGTGCGCGCCCAGCAGCAGGCCCGCGATTACAGCGAAGAGGTGATGGTGGTGCAAGCGGCACTGTCGCAGTGGAACACCGACCTCAATGGCATTGAGCGCGTCGCAGCTACCACGCCCATCGACTGGGATGGCCGCGTGCTGCGGCTCACGCGCCGCAGCAGCGACATCAATGAACAAGGCCTGCGCGTCGTCAGTTGGGCCCAGCGCAGCCTGGGCAACCGCGCCTACTGGGTGCGCTGGCAGTCCTCCCCGGTGCGTGATCTGCAGCAGTGGCAGCAGGCCTGGGACATGGCCGCCCATGCGGTCACCAACAGCGCGCTGACCAACAACTCCGATGGCGGCCCGCAGCAAACAGTGCTGATGCCCCTCAGCGGCTGGCAGCTGCTGTATTTTCGGGGCAACAGCTGGAGCAACCCGCTGTCCAGCCAGGGCGCCAATCCCCAGACCGATGCCAACAACCCCACCACGGTGGCGCTGCCCGACGGCATCCGCCTGCGCCTGGAGCTGCCCGCGCCCGGTGCGCTCTCCGGGGTCATCACCAACGACTGGGTCAACCCCATCGTGTCGGGGAACAAATCATGAAGCGGCTGCACCTAGCCCGCCGCAGCCAGCGCGGCGCAGCGCTGCTGGCGGCCATGCTCACCGTCACCCTGGTGGCCACGATTGCCGCCGGCGCTGTCTGGCAGCAGTGGCGCAATCTGGAGGTGGAAGGCGCAGAGCGCACCCGTGTGCAGGCCGCCTGGCTGCTGCTGGGCGGACTGGATTTTTCGCGCCAGGTGCTGCGCCAGGATGCGCGCGTGGGCGGCCCCGATTCGCTGTCCGAGCCCTGGTCGGTGCCGCTGGCCGAAGCGCGCCTGTCCACCTTTTTGCAGGCCTCCAACAACCAGAGCAATGCCGACGACAGCAGCATCGACGCGGCCCAGGCCTTTTTGTCGGGCGCGATTGTCGATGCCCAGGCGCGCCTCAATATCCGCAACCTGGTGTCCAACGGCCAGATCAATACCGTAGCGCTGCGCCAGTTCCAGCGCCTGTTCGAGCGCCTGGGCCTGCCCGGTGCCGAGCTGACCGTCCTCAGCCAGCAGGCACAGGCCGCGCTGCGCACCGAAGGCAAGGCCGCCAATGCGCCGCTGCTGCCGCGCACCTACAAGGAGCTGGCCTGGTGGGGCCTGTCGCCGTCTACGCTGACCCAGCTGGAGCCCTATGTGGTGCTGCTGCCCCAGGAGAGCAAGGTCAATGTCAACACCGCCTCGGCCACCGTGATCTGGGCCGCTGTCGAGGGCATGGATTTTGCAACTGCCCAGCAAATCGCCCAGCTGCGGCTGAACAAGGCTTTTGAGAGCAGCGCCGAGCTGCAGCAGCGCTTTAGCAGCAACAGCGCGCTCACCAATGCCAACGCGCTGCTCGATGTGAAATCGGTGTATTTCGAGGTCTGGGCGCGGCTGCGCTTTGACGACCTGGTGGTGCAGGAGAAATCCCTGGTCTACCGCCAGGGGCTGAATGTAACAACCGTGGTGCGCGAGCGCGGTGCCGCGCTGGCCACCAGCCTGATGGGCGATGGCAGCGCCAACCCGGTGGCGGCGCGCTAACAGGAACATGATGACAAACGTATTGCAGTTTGGTGAAGCCGGGCCCTCTACAATGCAGCGCACAACACGCTCATGAGTACATTACTGATTTCACTGCCGCTGGCCTCGGGGCCAGATACAGGGCCCAGCTCGGCCTGGAGCTACAGCTATGCCCTGTCGCCCGATGGCGTGACCATCGGCCAGCAAGGCAGCACCACCGCTGGCCTGCTGCCCCAACCCGGCCGCGCCGGTGAGGTGGTGGCCGTGGTGCCCGCAGCCATGCTGTCCTGGCAACGGGTCAGCCTGCCCCAGGGCGTCGGCCCGGGCTCGCCCCGGCTGCGTGCCGTGCTTGAAGGCCTCTTGGAAGAGCGCCTGCTCGACGACCCGGCGCAACTGCACTTTGCCTTGCAACCCGACACCCGTGCCGCCGGCCAGGGCGAGCCGATCTGGATCGCCTGCTGCCCGCGCCAGTGGTTGCGGGACCACCTGCAGGTGCTGGAAGCCGCAGGCCGCGCGGTGGCCCGTGTGGTGCCCAGCCATGCGCCGGGCGAGCCCGCTCCCGATGGCGCGCAGATCCTGGTCACCGGCAGCCCTGAGCTGGCGCAGGCTGTGGTGTTTGGCACCGACAGCGCCGATGCGGTGCTGGTGCTGCCCGTCTCGCGCGAGAGCGCAGCGCTGCTGCCCCCGCTCGGGCCCGACAGCATCGTGCATGCCGAGCCAGCCGTGGTCAGCACTGCCGAGCACTGGCTGCAGCGCCCGGTGCAGCTCTACAGCCCGGCGCAAACCATGCGCGATGCCGCACGCAGCGACTGGGACCTGGCCCAGCTCGAATTTGCCAACAGCGGGCGCAACCGCCTGCAGCGGCGCCTGGGCAGTGGCCTCAATGATGTGCTGCATGCCCCCGCCTGGCGCCCGGCGCGCTGGGCCGTGCTGGCCCTGGTCGTGCTTACGCTCGTGGGTGCCAATATCTGGGCCTGGCAAGAACGCCAACAACTGCAGGCCAAGGCCGCGCTGGTGCGCAGCAGCTTGACGCAGGCCTTCCCCAAGGTGCAGGTGGTTGTCGATGCGCCCGTGCAGATGGCGCGTGAAGTCGCCAACCTGCGCCAGGCCTCGGGCGGCTTGTCGCCATCGGACGCCGAACCGCTGCTGGCCGCCGCCGGCCAGGCGCTGTCCAGCCTGCCCGCCGGCACGGTGCCCAGCACGGTCGAATACAGTGGCGGCGAGCTGCGCCTGCGCGGCCTGCCCACCGATGGCTTTGATGCCTTCAGCCAGAAACTGCAAGCCCAGGGCCTGCAGGCCCAGATGCAAAACGACCAGTGGGTCATCCGCGCGCAGGCCCAGCCATGAAGAAAAATTCCTCCCGACCGTCGGCCTCTGCAGTAGCCAGCTCTTCGGCAGCCCAACTGCTGCGCCAACGCTGGCGCGCACTGGATGCGCGTGAGCGCCGGGGCGTCAGCCTGGCCGCTGGCCTGGTGCTGATTGCGCTCTTGTGGTGGCTGGCGATTGCGCCGGTGCTGCAGACCTGGCGCAGCGCGCCCGCCGCGCATGCCCAGCTCGACCAGCAGCTCGCCCGCATGCAGGCCTTGCAGGCCGAAGCGCGCCAGCTGCAATCGGCCACCACGGTCACCACCACGCAGGCGCGCCAGCAGCTTGAAGCCTCGCTCACGCAGCAGCTGGGCACCAGCGCCAAACTGGCCGTGCTGGGCGAGCGCGTGACCGTCACCTTGAGCCGCGCCTCGGCCGCCTCCACCCAGCGCTGGCTGGGCCAGGTGCGCGCCAATGCGCATGCGATTGCCACCGAGCTGCGCCTGACCCGCGACGAGCCAGCCAAGGGCGCAGGCCCGGCTGCCGCGCCCACTTGGTCGGGCAATATCGTCTTGCAGTTGCCGGCCCAGTAGGCGGCACACAAAGATGGCCCGGCAGCGCTTGAACCCCTCTTCGCCCCACGGTAGCGCCCGTGCGCCCTGGCGCTGGGCCGCCGTGGGCGCCTGCACGGGCGGCCTGGCTGCCTTGCTGCTGTTTGCGCCAGCACACTGGCTGGCGCAAGGCCTGGCCTGGGCCAGCCAGGGCCAGCTGCAGCTGCGCGAGCCGCGTGGCACGGTCTGGAACGGCTCGGCCCAGTGGGTATTTACCGGCGGCCAGGCCAGCCGCGACCAGATGGCCTTGCCCGGCCGGGTGGACTGGGCACTGCGCCCCAGCCTGCGTGGCCTCAACATGCGCTGGAATGCCAGCTGCTGCATGGCCACGCCGATGCCCATCCGCATCCAGCCCCATTGGGGCGGCGCCAAGGTGCAGCTGGGCGCCCATGAAAGCCGCTGGCCGGCATCGCTGCTGGTGGGCCTGGGCACGCCCTGGAACACCATCCAGCCCCAGGGCCAGCTGCTGCTCAAGACCCGTGAGCTGTCGCTGGCACTCAACGCCGGGCGTCTGCAGGTCGAGGGCGGCGCCGATCTTGATGTGATGGCGGTGACCTCGCGCCTGTCCACGATACAGCCGCTGGGCAGCTACCGCCTGCAACTGCAAGGCGGTGACAGCACCAGCTTGCAGCTGTCTACCTTGGACGGCGCGCTCCAGCTCAAAGGCCAGGGCCAATGGGTGGGCCAGCGCCTGCGTTTTCAGGGAGAAGCCTGGGCTGCCGAAGGGCGCGAGGCGGCTCTTGCGAATCTATTGACTATGATTGGGCAGCGCAGCGGAAGCCGCGTGCTGCTCTCGGTTGGCTGAACATATGATGCAATACCACTCTCCCATTTATCGATTTGCGCTGCACTCCATCGCAGCGAGCGTCCTTCTAATGGGCGGCAACGGCGCGGCGCTGGCGCAGACAGCCATCAACACCGGCACGGCCAGCATTCGCCCCGGTGAGCCGGTGACGCTGAACTTCGCCAACGCCGACATCGAGTCGATTGCGCGCACCATGGCCACCATCACCGGCAAGAGCGTGGTGGTCGATCCGCGCATCAAGGGCACGATGAACCTCGTGACCGACCGGCCCGTCTCGCCCCAGGCCGCGTTCGAGCAGTTCCTGGCAGCGCTGCGCCTGCAGAACTACACCGTGGTCGAGGCCGCAGGCCTGTACAAGGTGGTGCCCGAGGCCGATGCCAAGCTGCAAGGCGGCACGGTGCGCATCACCCAGGGCGGCGCGGGCGGCCAGGTGCCCGGTGGCGGCCAGATCGTCACCCAGATCTTCAAGCTCAACTTCGAGAGCGCCAACAACCTGGTGCCGGTGCTGCGTCCGCTGATCAGCCCCAACAACACCATCAATGTGAACCCGGGCAACAACTCCCTGGTCATCACCGACTACGCCGACAACCTGCAACGCCTCTCGCGCATCATCGCGTCGATGGATGTGGCCAACGCCAGCGATGTCGAAGTGGTGCAGCTCGAACACGCGGTCGCCACCGACATCGTGCCCATGCTGCAGCGCCTGCTGGAAGGCGGCCAGACCGTGTCTGCCAGTGGCAGCGCCACTGCCGGTGCAGCCCCCGGCGCCGCGCAGACCGACAATGCCTACCGCACCTCGGTGCTGGCCGACCCGCGCACCAACAGCATCTTGCTGCGCGCGGCCAACCCGGCACGCCTGTCGCAGGCCAAGATGCTGATCGGCAAGCTCGACAGCCCCAGCCGTGGCGGCAATGCCTCGGGCAACATCCATGTGGTCTACCTGCGCAATGCCGATGCTACCGCGCTGGCCACCACCCTGCGCGCGGCCCTCGCCGGCCAGGACGGCAACAGCGCCAGCCCCGCCACCAACCTGTCGAGCAGCGGCAGCAGCGGGGGCCTGAGCAGTAATACGCGCAGCGGTGCCACATCGCTGGGCGGCAGCACCAGCGGCACGCTGGGCAACAGTGCCAGCAGCAGCAGTGCGGGCGGCCTGGGCTCGGGCGCGCGCCTGGGCACCGGCACCTCGCTGGGCACTTCGGGGGAGAGCGGCAGCGCCACCGGCGGCATCATCCAGGCCGACACGGCCACCAACTCGCTGATCATCACCGCGCCCGAGCCGCTGTACCGCCAGATCCGCTCGGTCATCGACCAGCTCGACAGCCGCCGCGCCCAGGTGCTGGTCGAGAGCCTGATCGTCGAAGTCAGCGCCGAGAAGGCCGCGCAGTTTGGCGTGCAGTGGCAAAGCCTGCTGGGCCAGGGCAACAATGTTGTCGGCGTCATCGGCAACAACTTCACCGTGGGCGGTGCCAACCTGTTCAACCTGGCCGCCGGCATTGCCAACAACACCTACAGCACCCTGCCCAGCGCCGGCATGAACGCCGGCATCGCCTTCAAGCACAACGGCGAATATGTGCTGGGCGCGCTGGCCAACCTGCTGCAGTCCAACGCCGACGGCAATGTGCTGGCCACCCCCAACCTGCTGACCCTGGACAACCAGGAAGCGCAGATCCTGGTCGGCCAGAATGTGCCCTTTGTCACCGGCTCCTACGCCAACAGCACCGGCAGCAGCACCGTCAACCCCTTCACCACGGTGGAGCGCAAGGACGTGGGCCTGACCTTGCGCGTGCGCCCGCAGATCAATGCCAATGGCACCGTCAAGCTGACGATCTACCAGGAGACGTCTGACGTGCTCGCCGGCACGACCACCAATGCCAACGGCCCCACCACCAACAAGCGCTCGATCGAATCGACCGTGCTGGTGGACGATGGCTCGGTCATCGTCATTGGCGGCCTGCTGCAGGACCAGTACTCCGGTTCGGTGCAGAAGGTGCCTTACCTGGGCGATATCCCCGGCATTGGCGCGCTGTTCCGCAGCGACACCCGCTCGCGCAAGAAGACCAACCTGATGGTCTTCCTGCGCCCCGTGGTGATGCGCGATGCCGCCGCCACCCAGCAGGTGAGCATGGACCGCTACGAGCTGATGCGCGGCGCGCAGATCGCCGCCCAGCCCGAGCAAAGCACCCGCGTGCCGATCAATGAGTCGTCGATCATCACGCCGCTGGCCCAGCAGACCTCCGGCCTGCCGCTGGGCGCGTCCGAGACGCCGGTGATCGAATCGCGCCCCCTGACCGTGACGCCGCAAGGCATGCGCTTCGAGCCCTGATAGCGCCCACAGAGACCCGAAGCCATGCGCCACCCCCTGCCCTATGCCTTTGCGCGCAGCAGCCAGCTGCTGCTCGAAGAAGATGCCGGCCAGCACCTGCTGTGGCACGGCGCCCAGCCCCAGGGCTCGGCGCTGTCCGAGGTGCTGCGCAAGTACCCCGTGCAGCACCTGGCCCAGCTGGGCGATGCCGAGCTGGCCCAGCGCATCAGTGCCGCCTACTCGCACAGCGAATCGAATGCCGCCACCGTGATCAGCGAGGTGGAAGAAGGCACCGACCTCTCGCGCATGATGCAGGACATCCCCGCCGTCGAGGACTTGCTCGAGTCGGCCGGCGACGCGCCCATCATCCGCATGCTCAACGCCCTGCTCACCCAGGCGGCGCGCGACGGTGCCTCGGACATCCACATCGAGCCCTATGAGCGCCATTCCAGCGTGCGCTTTCGCATCGATGGCTCGCTGCGCGAAGTGGTGCAACCCCACCGCGCCTTGCATGCGGCGCTGATCTCGCGCCTCAAGATTATGGCCGATCTGGACATCTCGGAAAAACGCCTGCCCCAGGACGGCCGCATCAGCCTGCGCCTGGGCACCCGCGCCATCGATGTGCGCGTCTCCACCCTGCCCAGCGCCCATGGCGAGCGCGCCGTGCTGCGTCTGCTCGACAAGAGCGAATCCAAGCTCAGCCTGGGCTCGGTCGGCATGCAGGGCGAGACCCTGCGGCGCTTTGAAAAACTGGTGGCCCAGCCGCACGGCATCGTGCTGGTGACCGGCCCCACCGGTTCGGGCAAGACCACCACCTTGTATGCGGCGCTGAGCGGGCTCGATGCCAGCCAGGGCAACATCATGACGGTGGAAGACCCGATCGAATATGAGCTCTCAGGCATCGGCCAGACCCAGGTCAACCCCAAGATCGACCTGACCTTTGCCAAGGCCTTGCGCGCCATCCTGCGCCAGGACCCGGACATCATCATGATTGGTGAAATCCGCGACTTCGAGACCGCGCAGATCGCGATCCAGGCCTCGCTCACCGGTCACCTGGTGCTGGCCACCTTGCACACCAACGATGCGACCAGCGCCATCACGCGCCTGACCGACATGGGCGTCGAGCCCTTTCTGCTGTCCTCGTCGCTGCTGGGCGTGCTGGCCCAGCGCCTGGTGCGCCGCATCGACGACAGCGACCCCAGCGGCTACCGGGGCCGTACCGGCATCTTCGAGCTGCTGGTGGTGGACGAGGCCATCCGCGCCCAGATCCACGCCCAGGCGCCGGAGACCGAGATCCGCAACCAGGCGATGGCCGCCGGCATGCACCTGATGCGCGAGGACGGCGAGCGCCTGGTGCGCGAAGGCATCACCAGTGCAGAAGAAGTTGTGCGCGTCACGCGTGATTGACCACAATTCTCTAAGAACGTGTTTACGATCTCCTCGCGCCGCGACAGCGGTTTTGCGGGATGGGATGCTAGGCGCAACACCGCAGCAATAGCCGCGCTATTGCGAGGATTTGCAACGACGCAGACCGCCCGCAAAACCCCTGTCCCTACGGGTTGGAGTGAAATCGGGCGATTTCTGCGCGCTGACCCTTGTTTGCACCCCGGTGCAAGCTGCGGACCAGTCCTTCGAACTCATCCCGATTGCACTCCAACGCGGCTGCGTAGAGATCGTAAACACGTTCTATTACCCCGTAGGCGCCGCCCGCGCCAACGGGTATTGGCGATTTGACACAATCGCCCCATGTTGGAATCGCTCAATACCCTCGTAGCGCCCTATGGCGGCATGTTGTTTCTCTGGCTCACCGTGCTGGCCATCGTCAGCCTGGCAGCGCTGCGCCATTTCCAGCCGCGCATGTCCACCGCGCAGCTGCGCCGGCTGATGCGCATCGCCGGCCTGATGGCGCTGGTGATCTCCTGGTTTGCGATGCAGCAAGGCGAGCGCTACCTGGCGACCGCGCTGCTGGTGCTGCTCTGGGGGATTCTGGTGGGGATCAGCTGCGCGCGGGCGATTCGGCAGCGTTGAATTCAAGCGCCTTGCGCACGGCGGCGGTCTGCCAAAAACCAGGCTCTGACCTCCGCATTTGACCCATAACCACAGTCAGCAAAGGATATTTGCCTAGGCAAGAATGTCCGCATGACTGAGACAAAAACACCCCCCGCGCTTTCGATGTTGGACCTGGTGGCTGTGCGCGAAGGCGGCACCGTTGCCCAGGCTTTGCAACTGGCCGTGCGCACGGCGCAGCATGTCGAGTCGCTCGGCTTTACGCGCTACTGGATGGCCGAACACCACAATATGCCGGGCATTGCCAGCTCGTCCACGGCCGTGCTGATCGGCCATGTGGCGGGCGCCACCCAGCACATCCGTGTGGGCTCGGGCGGCATCATGCTGCCCAACCATGCCCCCTTGGTGGTGGCCGAGGCCTTTGGCACCTTGGCCGAGCTCTACCCGGGCCGTATCGACCTGGGCCTGGGCCGCGCGCCCGGCACCGATGGCATGACGATGCGGGCCCTGCGCCGTGACCGGGTCGAGACCGAAGAAGACTTTCCCCGCGATGTGCTGGAGCTGCAGCGCCTGCTGGGCCCCGCCCAACCCGGGCAAAAGCTGGTGGCCACGCCGGGCGCTGGCACCAATGTGCCGCTGTGGCTGCTGGGCTCGAGCCTGTTCTCGGCCCAGCTGGCCGCGCACCTGGGCCTGCCCTATGCCTTTGCCTCGCACTTTGCGCCGCGCATGCTGCAGCAGGCGGTGCAGCTGTACCGCGATCTGTTCAAGCCCTCGGCCACGCTGGACAAGCCCTATGTGATCGTCGGCGCGCCAGTGATTGCAGCGCCTACCGACAGCGAGGCCGAGTTCCTCGCCAGCAGCACCTACCAGCGCGTGCTGGGCATTGTGACGGGCAAGCGCGGCCTGCTGCCGCCACCGGTCGAAGGCTTTATGGAGGGCCTGAACATGGCCGAGCGCCAGGCGATCGAAGGCTTTTTGGCGGTGGCCTCCATCGGCGGCCCCGAGCGTGTGCAGCAGCGCCTCAAGGTGCTGGCCCAGCACACCGGCGCCGACGAGCTGATGCTGGTCTGCGATATCTATGATGGCGATCTGCGTCTGCGCTCGCTCGATATTGCGGCGCAAGCCCTGCGGGCCGGCTACGCAGCCTAAACACGGCCTTTACTCCGCGATCGGCGCCCTTTTTTCAGCAAAAGCGACGCCGATCCCGTCCCACCCAGGCTATGCTTGCGCCATGTCTGTCTCCTATAGAACCACCCTGCCAGCGGCGCTGACGGCCTGCAGCTTGCTGGCTGGCTGCATGCAGCAGCCCCCCGACGATCCCCCAGCTCCCACGCCCCAGGCCCAGGAGGCCGCGCCGGCCGTGGCCCCGCCTACCGCAGCCGCGCAGCCCCAGCCCAGCGCCCGCAGCGAAGACCCGGCCTTGGCCGCGCATATGCAAACGCCCGAGTTCCGCCGCGAATACCGTACCAAGCAGGAGCAATTGCAGACCGAGGCCGAGGTGCAGGAAAGCGCTCCCTGGCTGGGCAGCACCGGCTTGTCGGACGCGCAGGAGCGCTCCGTGCCCCGCTATGTGCGCATGGAGCTGGGCCAGTCGCTCGCCAGCGCCGACCCGGTGCGTGCCGAGGATCTGCAGTACGTCGGCCAGTTTGCCGAGTTGGATGGCATCGTCTACTACTGGCGCATTCCCGACAAGGCCCATGCCCATGGCGATACCCATGCCGGCCCGGCCTATGTCTATATCCGCAAGGATGCGGCGGGCGTGTTCTACACCGACTGGGGCAACCGCACGCCACCGGGCTGACTCGCGGCGGCCGTGCGCGGCGTTATCGCACTGCTGTACATCCCCTGGCCAGGAATAACGTCTATTCCACCTGTGCCTGCCGCCTGCTTTCATAATGGCCAGCGGAGACCTACCGCATGAGCCACACCCCACCACCAGCGCTGGCCGATCCCCGGCGCGATCCCCAGCAGTTTCTTCTGGACCTGTACCAGCGCGCGGTGCAGCGCGCGCAACCGCTGCACAGCATGGCGCAGTACCTGCCCCCGCCGCCCAAAGGCCGCACCGTGGTGCTGGGCGCCGGCAAGGCAGGCGGCTCGATGGCGCAGGCGCTCGAAGCCCTCTGGCCGCAGGACGCGCCGCTGTCGGGCCTGGTCGTCACCCGCTATGGGCATATTCCGCCCCGGCCCGCTGGACTGGCCCAGCGCCTGGAGGTGGTCGAAGCCGCCCACCCCGTGCCCGATGCCGCCGGCCTGGCGGCCGCCGAACGCATGCTGGCGCTGACCCAGGGCCTGACCGCCGATGACCTGGTGCTCTGCCTGATCTCGGGCGGCGGCTCGGCCCTGCTGACCCTGCCAGCCGACGGCATGGACCTGCAGGACAAGCAGCGCATCAACCAGGCGCTGCTGGAGAGCGGTGCCGCCATTGGCGAGATGAACTGCGTGCGCAAGCACCTCTCGCGCATCAAGGGCGGGCGCCTGGCCGCTGCCTGCTACCCCGCCAAGGTGGTGACCTTGACCATCAGCGATGTGCCCGGCGACGACCCCTCGGTCATCGCCAGCGGCCCCACGGTGCCCGATGCCTCGACCTGCGCCGAGGCACTGGCGATTCTGAACCGCTACCAGATCGCGCTGCCCGAGCGCCTGCGCGCTGCGCTGGAGGATGGCTCGCTGGAAACCCCCAAGCCCGGCGATCCGCGCTTTGCCGGCCATGAAGTGCACCTGATCGCCACGCCCCAGCAATCGCTGGATGCGGCAGCCGATGCCACCGTCGCCGCCGGGATCACCGCCCATGTGCTGTCCGACGAGATCGAGGGCGAATCGCGCGAGATTGGCAAAATGCATGCGGCGCTGGCACGTGCCGTGGCCCGCCATGGCAGCCCCTTTGCCAAGCCCTGCGTCATCCTCTCCGGGGGCGAGACCACCGTCACCATTCGCCCGCGCCAGCCCGGTGCTGCCAAGGGGCGTGGCGGGCGCGCTGGCGAGTTCTGCATGGGCCTGGCGCTGGCGCTGCAAGGCCAGGGCGGTGTCTGGGCGTTGGCGGCCGATACCGATGGCATCGATGGCGTCGAAGACAATGCCGGCGCGCGCCTGGCACCCGACAGCTTGCAGCGCGCCGCTGCACTGCAGCTGCGCCTGAGCGACCATCTGGACCGCAACGATGCCTATGGCTTTTTCGAGGCGCTGGGCGACCTGGTGGTGACCGGCCCCACGCACACCAATGTCAACGATTTCCGCGCCATTTTGATCCTGTGATGCGGGCTGCCAGGCTTGCCAGACCCTCTGCGCCTAGCCGCCCTGGGGCAGGTTCTCCCACCAGGCCGCATCAAAGCTGCCCTGCAAGAACGCGATAAAGGACTGCACCTTTTGCGGCACCAGGCGCGGCGAGGGGTAGACGGCGTGGATCTCCTGCTCGGGCAGGCGGCAGGTCTTGAGTACCTCGACCACGCGGCCCGCCTTCAGCGACTCATGCGCCACATAGCGCGGCAGTGCGGCCACGCCCATGTGCGAGCGCGCAGCGGCCAGCAAGGCCGAGAGATTGTTGGAGCGCAGCCGCCCCGTGACCGGCACGGAGACGGACTCGCCACTGGCATTGCGCAGGCGCCAGACATCGTTGCCCTGCACGCTGCTGTAGATCAACGCCGAGTGCTCTTTCAGGTCTGAAGGCCGGCGCGGCGTGCCGTGCTTGCGCAAGTAGGCGGGCGAGGCCACCAGCACCCAGGGATTGACGCCCAGCATGCGCGCACCCAGTGATGAATCGGCCAGCTTGCCCAGGCGCAGCGCCACATCGATGCCCTGGGCCACCAGGTCGGTGTAGCGGTCTTCAAAGCTCAGGTCCACCTGCACCTGCGGGTTGTGCTGCATGAACTCCATCGCCAGCGGAATCAGCACGCGCCGCCCAAACGCGACCGAGCTGCCAATGCGCAGCTGGCCCTGCACCTGCGTTTGCCGCACCTGCACCACATTGTCGGCATCGGCCACATCGCTCACGATGCGCTTGCATTTTTCGTAGTACAGCGCGCCCGCTTCGGTCAGGCTCACGCCACGCGTATTGCGGTTGAGCAGGCGCACCTTGAGCCGCGCCTCCATCGCTGCCACCTGCTTGGTCACCGTGGGCTGGGTCGAGGAAAACTCCTGCGCCACCTTGGTGAAGCTGCCCGTTTCCACCACGCGCACAAACATGTGCATGGCATCGAGTCGGTCCATGGTTGTGTCTCCTGGGATTGCTGCGGCATCGCATGCCGCACGTCACATGGTGGGCGCTTCTTGGAACAGGTTCGCAGCGCCTCTGCGCCCGATGATGCGGCATGCTGCGCCGTGCCGTCCATTCCTGGGTGGAATAAATTTTATGGTCCGCCTGCGCCTTCCGGCAAACGCCCGGCTTCCCTACAGTCGATCCCAACTGTAAAGGAGACCCCATGGCCAAAATGAAAGCGATCGAAGCCGCAGTCCGCGTGCTGGAAAAAGAAGGTGTGAGCGTCGCATTCGGCGTTCCCGGTGCTGCCATCAACCCGCTGTACGCGGCGATGAAGGCGCATGGCGGCATCGGCCATATCCTGGCCCGCCATGTCGAAGGCGCCAGCCACATGGCCGAGGGTTATACCCGCGCCGTGGCGGGCAATATCGGGCTCTGCATCGGCACCAGCGGGCCGGCCGGCACCGACATGATCACCGGCCTGTACTCGGCCAGCGCCGATTCGATCCCGATTCTTTGCATCACCGGCCAGGCGCCGCGCGCCCGGCTGCACAAGGAGGACTTCCAGGCCGTGGACATTGCCTCCATCGCCAAGACCGTGACCAAGTGGGCCGCCACCGTGCTCGAACCCGCCCAGGTGCCCGGCGCCTTCCAGCAGGCCTTCCATCTGATGCGCTCGGGCCGCCCCGGCCCGGTGCTGATTGACCTGCCCATCGATGTGCAGCTGGCCGAGATCGAGTTCGACATCGACACCTATGAGCCCCTGCCGGTCTACAAGCCTGCCGCCACGCGCAAGCAGGCCGAAAAAGCCATAGCCATGCTCAATGCCGCCGAGCGGCCCTTGATCGTCAGCGGCGGCGGCGTCATCAACGCCGATGCGGCGGACTTGCTGGTGGAGCTGGCCGAGACCCTTGATCTGCCGGTGATTCCCACCTTGATGGGCTGGGGCAGCATCCCCGATGACCACCCCTTGATGGCCGGCATGTGCGGCCTGCAGACCAGCCACCGCTATGGCAACGCCAGCATGCTGGCCTCGGATTTTGTGCTGGGCATCGGCAACCGCTGGGCCAACCGCCATACCGGCTCGGTCGATGTCTACACCCGGGGCCGCCAATTCATCCATGTCGATATCGAGCCCACGCAGATCGGCCGCGTGTTTGCGCCCGATTTCGGCATCATCTCGGATGCCAAGGCCGCGCTGCAGCAGTTCGTCGCTGTCGCCAAGGACTGGAAGGCCGCCGGCAAGCTGCGCGACCGCAGCGCCTGGGTGGCCGACTGCCAGGGCCGCAAGAACAGCATCGACTACCTGCGCAAGACCCACTTCGACAACGTGCCGATGAAGCCCCAGCGCGTCTACCAGTGCATGAACCAGAGCCTGGACCGCGACACCACCTATGTCTCCACCATCGGCCTGTCGCAGATTGCCGGGGCGCAGTTTCTGCATGTCTACAAGCCGCGCAACTGGATCAACTGCGGCCAGGCCGGCCCCTTGGGCTGGACCACGCCGGCCGCGCTGGGCGTGCGCGTGGCCGATCCGCAGCGCAAGATCGTCGCGTTGTCGGGCGACTATGACTTCCAGTTCATGATCGAGGAGCTGGCCGTGGGCGCGCAGTTCAAGCTGCCCTATATCCATGTGCTGGTCAACAACAGCTACCTGGGTCTCATCCGCCAGGCGCAGCGCAGCTTCAGCATCGACTACTGCGTGCAGCTGGCCTTTGACAACATCAACATGGAGGCCGACGAGGCCGCACGCGGCTATGGCGTGGACCATGTGAAGGTTGTCGAAGGCCTGGGCTGCAAGGCCATCCGCGTACACCGCCCCGAAGACTTTGCCCCCGCGATGCAGCAGGCCGAGGCCTGGATGGCCGAGCACCGCACGCCGGTCGTCATCGAATGCATCTTGGAGCGCGTGACCAATATCGCGATGGGCACCGAGATCGACAACGTCATCGAGTTCGAAGACCTGGCCAGCGGCAAGGCCGATGCGCCCAGCGCCCTCGCGCTGCTGGATTGATGCCCCCCTCGTTTTTTCACCGGAGTTTTGCCATGCCCCGTTTTGCTGCCAACCTCAGCATGCTGTTTACCGAAGTGCCGTTTCTCGACCGCTTTGAGCGCGCCGCCCAGGCCGGTTTTGAGGCCGTGGAGTTTCTGTTTCCCTATGCCTATACGGTTGAAGAGATCCAGCAGCGGCTCGATGCCACTGGCCTGCAGATTGTGTTGCACAACCTGCCTGCGGGCGACTGGGAAGCGGGCGAGCGCGGCATTGCCTGCGATCCCCGGCGGGTGGACGAGTTCCGCGCCGGCGTCGCCCAGGCCGTCACCTATGCGCATGCACTGGGCGTGCCCCAGCTCAACTGCCTGGCCGGCAAAGCGCCCGCCGATGTGGATGCTGCCACCCTGCGCCGCACGCTGGTGGACAACCTGCGCTTTGCCGCAGCGGCGCTGAAGTTGGCCAAGCTGCGCCTGCTGGTTGAGCCCATCAATACCTTTGATATTCCCGGCTTCTACCTGAACCGCACCGACCAGGCGCTGGCCATTCTGGATGAGGTGGGCGCCGCCAATGCCTTCGTGCAGTATGACATCTACCATGCCCAGCGCACGGAAGGCGAGCTGGCCACCACCTTGGACAAGCACCTGGCGCGCATCGGCCATGTGCAGCTGGCCGACAACCCGGGCCGCCACGAGCCGGGCACGGGCGAGATCCACTACCCCTTCCTGTTCGCGCACCTGGACCGCATCGGCTACAGCGGCTGGGTGGGCTGCGAATACAAGCCCGCGCAGGGCACCGAGGCGGGCCTGCACTGGCTGCAGACCGTGGCGGGCCAAAAGCGCGCGACGGCTACCGCTTGATCGCAGCCCGAGACCCACACCCTTTTCCATAAAAACCAAGGAGATTTCTGCATGCATGCAACGCCACTCAAACTGGGCTTTATCGGCCTGGGCATCATGGGCGCGCCCATGTGCAGCCACCTGATTGCCGCCGGCCACCAGCTGTTCATCAACACGCGCGGCAAGGTGCCGGCCCCCATCGCAGAGAGCAGCGCCACCCAATGCACATCGGTGCGCGGCGTGGCCGAGCGGGCCGATATCGTCTTTGTGATGGTGCCCGACACGCCCGACGTCGAGCAGGTGCTGTTTGCCCCCGATGGCCTGGCCGCCGGCCTCAAGGGCAGCAGCGGCAAGATCGTGGTCGATATGTCGTCGATCTCGCCGGTGGCGACCAAGGACTTTGCCAAACGCATCAGCGCGCTGGGCGCGCAGTACCTGGATGCGCCGGTATCGGGCGGCGAAGTGGGTGCCAAGAATGCGACGCTGTCCATCATGGTGGGCGGGCCTGAGGCGGTCTTTGAGCGGGTCAAGCCGCTGTTCGAGACGCTGGGCAAGAACATCACCCTGGTAGGAGGCAATGGCGACGGCCAGACCGCCAAGGTGGCCAACCAGATCATCGTCGCCTTGAATATCGAGGCGGTGGCCGAGGCACTGCTGTTTGCATCGCGCGCCGGTGCCGACCCAGCGCGGGTGCGCCAGGCGCTGCTGGGCGGCTTTGCCTCGTCCAAGATTCTCGAAGTGCATGCCGAGCGCATGATCAATCGCACGTTTGATCCCGGTTTTCGCATCGCGCTGCACCAAAAGGACCTGAACCTGGCGCTGGCCAGCGCACGCCAGCTGGGCGTGGCGCTGCCCAACACCGCCCAGGCGCAGCAGCTGTTCAACAGCTGCGTGGCCCATGGTGGCGCGGGCTGGGACCACTCCGGCCTGGTGCGCGCGCTGGAGATCCAGGCCAATTTCGAGATCGGACAAAAAGCGCCGGGCTGAGCCGGTTGCAGGGCGGGCAGACCGGCTATGCTTGCGCGATGTCCCGCCCTGCCCGCCTGCTCCGCCTGCTCGATCTGCTGCGCCGCGCCCGCCAGCCCCAAACCGGCCCGGCGCTGGCCCAGACCCTGGAGGTGAGCCTGCGCACCGTCTACCGCGATATCGCCAGCCTGCGCGAGCAAGGCGCGGCCATCGAGGGCGATCCGGGCATTGGCTTTGAGATGCGGCCTGGCTTTTTGCTGCCGCCCTTGATGTTCAATGCCGATGAGCTCGAAGCCTTGCTGCTGGGCGCGCGCTGGGCCAGCCTGCAGGCCGACCCGCAGCTGGCCAATGCCGCCAGCGCCGCGATGGACCGCATCCGCAGCGCCTTGCCGCTGGAGCTGCGCATCGCAGTCGATACCAGCGGCCTGATGGTCCCCAATATGCAACCCAGTCCCCCGCCCGAGCACTGGCAGTCCGGACTGCGCCGCGCGATCCGTGCCGAGCACAAGGTGGTGCTGCACTATGAGGACCAGCACGGCCGCCTGACCGAGCGCCTGGTCTGGCCCTTTGCGATGGCCTATTTCGACCGCAGCCGGGTGGTCTCTGCCTGGTGCGAGCTGCGCCAGGGCTTTCGCCACTTTCGCGCCGACCGGGTGCATGCCATGCAGGAGCTGCAGGAGCGCTACCCGCAAAGCCGGCACAGCCTCATCCAGCAGTGGTTGGCAGAGACCGGCTATACGCTGGACGGCTGGGCCTAACGCGCTCGCCCGCCCGTCATCTAGTTCAGCTGCTGACAGTTTCTGTCAGCCTCCCTGCCTAACCTACGGGCATGGCGATTTTGCCAGTCACCCGAAGGACCAAGACATGACCCCCCACAACGCCCCGCTGCGCTTTTTCTACCACCCCCAGTCCCGCGCCCGCATGGTGCGCTGGATGCTCGAAGAGTGCGATGCCGTCTACGAACCGGTGCGGCTGGAGTTTGGCGGCACGATGAAGTCGCCCGACTACCTGGCGCTCAACCCCATGGGCAAGGTACCGGCACTGCAGCATGGCAACACGGTGGTGAGCGAGACCGGCGCGATCCTGGCCTACCTGGCCGATCTTTACCCCGAGAAAAAGCTGGCACCGGCGCTGGGCAGCCCCGAGCGCGGAAGCTACTACCGCTGGCTGTTCCTGGTGGCTGGCCCGGTCGAGGCGGTGTCCACCGCCAAGGCCGAAGGCTGGCTGAAGAACCAGACCGAGCGCCAGGCACTGTCGGCCGGCTATGGCCGTTTTGACGATGTGCTGCGCAGCCTGCAGCTGGCGGTGAGCGGCAAGCGCTATGCCTGCGGCGACCACTTCACCGCCGCCGACCTGTACCTGGCCAGCTATATCGGCTGGAGCATGCACGAAGGCACCCTGCCGAGCCTGCCCGAATTCCAGGACTACGCGCTGCCGCTGCTGCAGCGCCCCGCTGCCCAGCGCGCCGATGCGCTCGACGGCCCCGTCGAGATGCCCGCCGCAGCCGCTGCCTGATCGGGCCGCTGCCATCTGCATGCCATGGGGATCAGGCACAATAGCCCGGGGTGGCCATGGAGCCACCTTGTTTTATCCACCTGCCCCATGCCCGCTTTTTCGTACGAAGTTCTAGACGCCCAGGGCCAGACCCGCAAGGGCATGATCGAAGCCGACAGCGCCAAGGCCGCGCGCAGCCTGCTGCGTGCCCAGGCCATGGTGCCCTTGGCGGTCGAGCCGCTGGGCGATGTCGACGACAACGGCGCCAGCACCGTGCGCAGCCGGCGCGCGGTCTTCAATGCCACGAGCCTGGCGGTCTGGACGCGCCAGCTCGCCGGCCTCATCAGCTCGGGACTGCCGCTCGAGCGCGCGCTGACCGCGCTGATGGAAGAGATCGACAGCGAGCCCCAGCGCCAGCTGGTCGCCAGCCTGCGCGCCGAAGTCAATGGCGGCTCCACCTTTGCCAAGTCGCTGGCCCTCTACCCCCGTGATTTTTCGCAGATCTACCGCGCCGTGATCGACGCGGGCGAGCACAGCGGCCACCTCGACCAGGTGCTCTCGCGGCTGGCCGATGATTTGGAAGAGCGCGACCAGCTCAAGAACAGCCTCATTGGTGCCTCGCTCTACCCGGCCATCGTCACCTGCTTTGCCTTTGTCGTGGTGATGGTGCTGATGAGCTATGTGGTGCCCCAGGTGGCCGAGGTGTTCTCGGGTACCAAGCATGCGCTGCCGCTGCTCACCCGCATCATGCTGGGCTTTAGCGACCTGATCCGCCACTGGTGGTGGCTGGGCGCGGGCTTGGCCATTGTCGGCACCGTGCTGCTGCGCCTGTCGCTGCGCCAGCCCGCCTTTCGCCAGCGCTTTGATGCCGGCTGGCTGCAGCTGCCGGTCGTCGGCAAGCTCTCGCGCAACTACAATGCCGCCCGTTTTGCCTCGACCCTGGCCATGCTCAGCAATGCCGGCGTGCCCATCTTGAAGGCGCTGCAGGCCGCTGCGCAGACCGTCTCCAACCAAGCGATGCGCCAGGACGCCATCGATGCGCTGGACCAGGTGCGCGAGGGCGCGCCGCTCGCCTCGGCCTTGGCGCAGAAAAAGCGCTTCCCCGCGCTGCTGTCGATGTTTGCCCGCCTGGGCGAGCAGACCGGCGAGCTGCCGCAAATGCTGCAGCGCGTGGCCAACCAGCTGGCCGGTGATGTGAAGCGCCGCGCGATGCGCCTGGCCACCATCCTGGAGCCGCTGCTGATCGTCGGCATGGGCATCATTGTCGGCATCATCGTGATGGCGGTGTTGATGCCCATCATCCAGCTCAACCAGTTTGTGCGCTAAACAACCAGTCTGACCCCGCTTGGCCCGGTCAGGCTAGCGGGGCCCAATTTCACTCCGCGTGGATCTTGTTGGCCTTGACCACATCGCCCCAGAGCTTGTACTGCGCGCGCGTCATCGCATCGAGCTGCTCAGGCGTGCCGCCGCCAGGCTGGTCACCGCGCTCCTGAAAGCTGCGGATGACGGCTGGCTCCTTCAGCACCGTGTTGATGGCGGCATTGAGCTTTTGCACCACCTCCGGGCGGGTTCCGGGCGGGCCATACATGCCGATAAAGGAGATGATCTCGAAATCCTTCAGGCCCACCTCGGCGGGGGTCGGCACATCGGGCAACGAGGCCACGCGGCTGCTGCTGGTGACCAGGATGGGGCGCACCTTGCCGGACTTGATATAGGGATCAAACACCGAGGTCGCATCAAACATGGCCTCGATGCGGCCGGCCATCAGGTCGATCACGGCAGGGCCACTGCCCTTGTAGGGCACATGGTTCATCGCCGGGCTGCCCAGGCGCTCGCGCATCAGCTCGGTGGTCACATGCACCAGCGAGCCGGCACCGGGCGTGCCATAGTCCACGCCCTTGCCAGCCTTGGCGCGCTCCTTGACGAGGGCGGCAAACTGCGCAAAGTCCTTGACCGGTGACGAGGTGGGCACCACCAGCACCAGTGGCGACTGCAGCAAGATGCCCACGGGCACAAACTTGGTTGGGTCCACAATGCCCAGGGTCGGGAAGACGTGCGGGGTCACCGTCATCGAGCCATTGCCCACCAGCATGCGGTAGCCATCGGGGGCCGAACGCATGATGTCGGCCGAGCCCAGGTTGCCGTTGACGCCAGCCTTGTTCTCGATGACCACGCCCTGGCCCAGATTGGCCGCCAGGCTGTTGCTGAGCACGCGGGCGGCAAAATCGGTCTGACCCCCTGGCGGAAAGCCCACCATCAGGGTGACCGGCTTGGTCGGGTAGGCGGTTTGCGCCAGCGCCGGGGCGCCGACCAGGCTGGTTCCCAGCGCCAGGCCCAGGGCCAGGCCTTGGGTCAGTTGGCGGCGCAGCATCGCGTGCTGTGTTGTCTTGGTCTTCATTGTTATGTCTCCTTGGTGTGAAATCAGAGGGCAGCAGGCGCTGCGCTGTCTTGCTGCTCGGGCGAGAACTTGTCCACCGCTTCCCACAGGCCGTTGATGTAGACGGCGCCCAGTGCCCGGTCGTAGAGGCCATAGCCGGGCTTGCCGGTTTCGCCCCAGATCATGCGGCCGTGGTCCGGGCGCACATAGCCTGCAAAGCCCACATCGTGGTAGGCCTTGACGATGGCCGCGATATCGAGCGAGCCACAGGTCGAGAGGTGGGCGGTTTCTTCAAAGTCGCCCTCGGGCGATACCTTGACATTGCGGATATGCGCAAAGTGGATGCGGCCGCGCCCGCCAAACTCGCGCACCAGCGCCTCGACATTGTTCTGCGGGCCGGCGCCCAGCGAGCCCGAGCACAGGGTCAGGCCATTGGCGGGGCTGTCGATCAGATCGACGATGCGGGCGAGGTCATCGCGGTTCTTCACGATGCGCGGCAGGCCAAAGATCGGGCGCGGTGGGTCATCGGGGTGGATGGCCATCTTGATGCCGCATTCCTCGGCCACCGGGATGACCGCCTGCAGAAAATAGGCCAGGTTCTGCCAGAGCTGCTCGGCATCGACCTGGCGGTAGGCCTGCAGCAGGCCTTGCAGCTCATCGCTGCGGTAGCTGCTGTCCCAGCCGGGCAGCGAGATGCCTTTTTCCGCATCGATGCTGTCGGCCTGGCGGCTGTCAAAGGCCAGGCAGGTGGAGCCATCGGGCAGCTGCTTGGCCAGCTCGGTGCGGGTCCAGTCAAACACCGGCATGAAGTTGTAGCAAACCACCTGCACCCCGGCGGCAGCCAGATGGCGCAGGGTTTGCTGGTAGTTGGCGATCAGCTGGTCGCGGCTGTCGCGGCCCAGCTTGATGTCTTCGTGCACCGGCACCGATTCCACCAGCTCAAAAGCCAGGCCCGCGTCTTCAATCTGCTGCTTGAGCGCCTCGACCTTGGCCAGCGGCCAGACGGCACCGACCGGCTCGTCGTAGATCGCCGAGACGATATGCGTGACCCCGGGGATCTGGCGGATATAGGCCAGGGACACCGGGTCCGCGCTGCCAAACCAACGAAACGACATCTTCATGGAAAACCTTTTGCTGCAATCAAAAATCTGGTTAGACCAATTCTACAAACTGGCTAGACCATTTAGATTGATGGTTTACCACTATGTCCGGTATTTGCCGCGTTTGGCCCAGACGGCGGCTTACACTGCTGCTGGCCTTCCGGTTTTGGCGGAGCGGCCCATGAACGGAATACGCGCAAGATGCCCAACAAGCTGGTCCCTCCGGTTGACGACGACAGCCGCACCACCGGTGTCAGGTCCTACCAGGACCTCGCCAGAAAAATCCTGGAAGAAACTGCCACAGACAGCGCGGCGGCCGACCAGCGCCTGCCGTCGGAGCGCACGCTGGCCGACATGTTTGGCGTCAGCCGCACTGCCGTGCGCGAGGCCATCATTGCGCTGGAGGTGCAGGGCCTCGTCGAGGTGCGCCTGGGCTCGGGCATCTACCTGCAGCCAACGGGTGCCAATGGCCCCAGCCGCCTACCCGCCTTTGATGTGCCCACCGGCCCCGGCCCGCTCGAGACCCTGCGCGCGCGCGTGCTGGTCGAGGCCGAGATAGCTGCCGCCGCTGCCAGCGAGCGCCGCGATGCCGACCTGGACCGCATGCTCGACGCCCTGGCCACCATGCGCCTGCAGTTGGCCGACAAGGACGCCTATGACGCCGCCGACCGGCGTTTTCACCTTGCCATCGCCGAGGCCACCGGCAACCGCGTGCTGCAGCACATGGTGGAGGCCATGTGGGACAACGCCCGCCAGGACCCGCGCTGGGACAAGATCGAGCAGCATTTCCACTCCGAGCAGCTGCGCGAGGCCAGCCTCAAGGACCACCAGGCCATCTTTGCGGCGATCGCCGAGCGCCAGCCCGCGCAGGCGCGCCAGGCGATGCAGCAGCATTTGGGGCGCGTGATCTCGCAGTTCTCCCAGGCTTGGTATTAAGTCAAGAACAGCGCAGCCACTGCGCTATATTGGCCCTCAGTTCAGCAACAAGGACGGCCATGGCTGCCACTCTCGAAAACAAGCTGGTGGTCGCGATCTCGTCGCGGGCGCTGTTCAACTTTGAAGAAGAAAACCGGGTTTTCGAGCAGGACAAGGACCAGGCCTATGCTCAGCTGCAGCTGCAGCGGCTCGATATCCCCGCGCCACCCGGCGTGGCGTTCTCCTTGGTGCGCAAGCTGCTGGCCTTCAACAGTGGCACGGTGCAGAAGGTGGAGGTGGTGCTGCTCTCGCGCAATGACCCGGTCAGCGGCATGCGGGTGTTCCGCAGCTGCAAGGCCCATGGGCTTAACTCCATCCAGCGCGGGGTGTTCACCCAGGGGCGCGACCCTTTTCGCTACCTCAAGCCGCTGGGCGCGCATTTGTTCCTGTCGGCCAATGCCACCGATGTGCAGCAGGCGCTGCAGCTGGGCTTTCCGGCCGCGCGTGTGCTGACCGAATCGGCCCAGGCGCAGGACAGCCACCCCGATGAAGTGCGCATTGCCTTTGACGGCGATGCGGTGCTGTTCTCCGATGAGGCCGAGCGCGTCTTCCAGGCCCAGGGGCTAGATGCGTTCCAGCGCCATGAGATCGAGCATGCCACCCGGCCGCTGCCCGATGGCCCCTTCAAGCCGCTGCTGGCGGCGCTCCACCGGCTGCAGCAAGACACGCAAAGCCAGATGCGCATCCGCACCGCCCTGGTCACCGCCCGCAGCGCCCCCGCGCATGAGCGCGCCATCCGCACCCTGATGGACTGGAACATCGGCGTCGATGAAACCATGTTCTTGGGCGGCCTGGCCAAGGGCGAATTTCTGCGCGAGTTCGAGCCCGACTTCTTCTTTGACGACCAGACCGGCCATGTGACCAGCGCAGCGGCCCATGTGCCGGCCGGGCATGTGAGCAGCGGCATCTCCAACCTCTGATCGCCTCCGCCCAAGCAAAACACAAACGCAAAAAAGCCGCTGGCTCCTGGTGGAGACAGCGGCTTTGGCGCTCAGGCCTGGGTTATCAGCTGCTTAGAACTGCTTGATAAAGCCCAGCGAGACCGCACGGCCCTGCAGCGGCGCCGCGTTCTTGATGAACGAGGTGTGCACATAGGCCAGCTTGTTGGTCAGGTTGTCCAGCTTCAGGTAGACCTGCCATGGCGTGCCATCGCTGGAGGTCTGGTGATAGCTCACGCGCCAGTTCAGCATGCCGTAGCCAGGGGTCTCGGTTTCATAGTCCGCGACCTTGTTCTGGCGCTTGACCAGCTGCCACTGCGCTTCGCTCCTCCAGTTGGCCCATTTCCCGGCCACGCGCAAGCCTACGCGGGCGGGAGCCAGGCGCGGGATCTTGCTGCCGTCTTCGAGCTTGGCATGCACCAGGTCACCGGTGGCGCCCACCGTCCAGTTCGCATTGATGCGGTGCTGGATCTGACCCTCCAGACCGGTGAAGGTGGCGGTCTGCTGCGCATACTGCAGCAGCTGCAGGCCGTCGTGCTCATCGACGGTGCGGCCATAGATGTAGTTGTTCACCCGGTTGCGGTAGACATTGACCGAGTAGGTCGTGTCGCCCGCAGTGCGCGCAATGCCGATGTCGATATTGCCCGAGCGCTCCTTGCGCAGGTCGGGGTTGCCCAGCTCATAGGTCGAGGTGGCCATGTGCAGGCCGCGTGCATACAGCTCTTCGGCCGTGGGCAGGCGGCTGGCCGAGGTGACATGGGCACTCAGGCGGTAACCCGGCATAAAGCGCCAGCTGCCGCCCAGCGACAGCGAATTGCCCTTGTGCTTGCGCACCAGGCCGTCGTCGTTGGCATAGACGCTTTGCCAGTCGTGGCGCAGTGCGGCTTCCACACCAAAATCGCCAAAGCGGCGCTCTTCGAGCAGATAGACGCCCTGGCTTTGCGTGCGGGTCGGCTGCACATAGGCTTCCTCACCGGTGGCGCTGAATCGGCGCTGCGCGGCCTCAAAGCCGACCAGACCGGTCCAGCCGGCAATCGGCTCATGCAGCACATCGACACGCATGTCATGCGCGCGGTTCTTGAAGCTGGTGGAGATCTCGCCGCCTTCGATCTCGTCGTGGTGGTAGCGCGTCACGCCGCCGCGCACACGGATGGCCGACACACCGGCAAACGGCTGGCGCCACTCGGAGCGCAGGTCATAGCGCTCGCTGTGCATGTCCACCACCGGCACGCCTTCTTCCTCATGGTCGTGGTCATGGTCGTCATCCCCATGGTCATGGCCATCATGGCCGCCGCAGTGCAGGTGCAGGCCGTGGGTGTGGCAGCCTTCAAAGCTGTGGTTGTGGCCGGGCAGGCCGTAGCGCGCCTGGGTACGGGTGTAGGCCAGGCCCACATAGCCGCTGTCGCCGATCCAGGACAGCCCGATGCTGCCGCCGGCATTGCGCGCGCGGCTGCCGTCCACCTTGTTGCCCAGGCCCCAGCCGCTGCCCACGCGATAGTCATCGGCATTGCGGGCCATGCCCTCCATATGCAGGGCAAAGGGGCCCGAACCCGCGGTCAGCGACAGGGCCGTCGCCGCATCGTTGGCGCCCGTGCCGGCACGCACTTCGACCTGGCCTTCGTAGCCCTTCTCAGGCACCTTGGTGGGGATCTTGTTGTCCAGCACATTGACCACGCCGCCAATCGCGCCGGCGCCATAGATCAGCGCCGAGGGGCCGCGCAGCACCTCGATCTGGGTGGCCAGCATGGGCTCGCTCACCACGGCATGGTCGGGGCTGATGGTCGAGGCATCCTGGATCACCGCGCCATCGTTCAGTACCTTGACCCGCGCACCATCCATGCCGCGAATCACCGGGCGGCTCGCACCCGCACCAAAGTGCGTGGCCTGGATGCCGGGCTCATTGGCCAGCGTCTCGCCCAGGCTGGCACCGCGCTTTTGCACCAGCTCATCGCCTTGCAGCACGGTCACCGGCGTGGTCATGTCGTCGACCGTGCGGTTGGTGCCGCTGGCCGACACCGTCACCTCAGGCAAGGTGGTGGTCGCAGTGGTCGCGGTGGCCGTTGCCGGCGTGCTGCCCTCGGCGTTCTGCGCCAGCGCGGCGCTGCTCAGCAGCAGGCCGATCACCGCTGCTGCAACCGGGCGCAGATCCCGCGCCTGCGGTTTGAAAATTGCTGTGCGCGCCACCAGCGGCTGCGCCTGTTGTGCATGGAAACCCATGGTCTACCCCTCGAAAAGCACATGCATCCAGCGCATGTGCGCGCGCAGCCCAGCACTGCTGGCTGAACCGGCCCGGCGCCATAACGCCCGGCAGCTGCGCGGAAAAAACAAGACAGACCGGCCTGCGCTGCCCTGCACCATCAAAGGTCAGGGGTCAACGGCCGTGTCACTGGAACTAGGAGGGAGTGAGAGAGGGAGGGCCACGCGCAAAGAACAGCGCCGGGCTTTGGCGCAGCAAGATGGCCAGCACGGTCGGCGCCGCTTCCTGCACCGCCCGCAGCAAGGGCGCCTGCAGCGGATCGCAGAGCAGGCCAGCTCCCAGCGCCATGTGGGAAAAGCCTTGGCAGTCGGCCTCGGAATGCTTGCCAAACAGGTCATGCGCGCCATGGCCGGGGCTGACCACGGTATCGCTGCTGTCACGCTCGCCAGCCGATGCTGTGGCCGTGAGCGCAGCCGTCTGCAGCGCGCGGGCATGGAGGTGGCTGATGTCATGGACCTTGCCCAAGAGCGGCAGGCACAGCTGCGCAAAACACAGCCAGCACAGCAGCGCCATCGCCCAGCCACACAGCGGCCTGGGCGCATGCGCCGAGACAGACAGGGGGTGGAGAGCGCGCAGGGAAGACACAGGCCGGGCAGACAATCAAACCAGGGGGCCGCGCAGACGACGGCCACTATTGCAAATGAATTGCATTATGCCTGTAAATGCCAGGCAAAGCAGCACCTGGGGGACAAGGCCCGCAAAAAGGCAAGGGCCCGCAATTCCGGGCCCTGCACTGCAGCTTACGGTAGGGGCAGCTTACAAAAAGCGCTCCAGCAGCTTGCGCGACGCCTTGTCGAGGCGGTTCGTATCGGGCAGGCGGTAGTGCACGCCATCGGCCGAGGTGATCAGCAGGTTCTGGCGGCCATGCAGCTTGCGGATGTCCTCTTCGGCCTTCAAGGTCATGTGGACGGGGCCCCGGTCGGTCTCCAGGGTCCAGATGCTGGGGACGGAGAACGTGGAGACGCTGACGATGCGCTCGATCAGCGGCTGGAACTCGCGCGCGGCCAGGTCTTCGTCGAGCAGCGCGCGGGCGGCTGGGTCCACCGCGTCCATATCGGCGATCCACAGCACCTCCTTGCCGTCTTCGCCGACCAGGGAGATGCCCAGCGATGGTGCCGACAGCGGAAAGGCGCGCACCGGGTTGACCTGGTGGGGCCTGCCGTCCTTGTCCAGAACCAGACGGCCAAAGGGATTGCGGCTGAGCGCCAGCGGAGAGGAAATGGTTGTCATGAAAGGGCTTTCCTGGGCTGCTGATCAGCGGTTGTCATCGGACCCGTCCACATGGGACTTGGGCAGGGGCTGCATGTCATAGGTCACGCCCGCAGCGCGCGCGGTGACCACGCCAGCGGCTTCGGCATCTTCCTCGGCGCGGCGCGCCTGCGCCATGTACAAGCGCCAGTAGGCGCCTTCCTGGGCCATCAGCGCATCATGCGATCCGACTTCGACAATCTCGCCGCGGTCCATCACCACCAGGCGGTCGGCCTTGCGCAGGGTCGAGAGGCGGTGGGCAATCGCAATAGTGGTGCGGCCTTGCACCAGGTTATCCAGCGCCCGCTGGATTTCCTTTTCAGTCTCGGTATCGACGGCCGAGGTCGCCTCGTCCAGGATCAGGATGCGTGGGTCGATCAGCAGCGCGCGCGCAATCGAGATGCGCTGGCGCTCACCGCCGGACAGGCCCTGGCCGCGCTCGCCGACCAGCGAGTCATAGCCATGGGGCAGGCGCAGGATGAACTCATGCGCATGGGCGGCGCGGGCAGCGGCCACAATCTCTTCGCGTGTCGCATCGGGCTTGCCGTAGGCAATGTTCTCGGCAATGGTGCCAAAGAACAGGAAGGGCTCCTGCAGCACCAGGCCGATATTGCTGCGGTAGTCGGACACGGCGATGCGGCGCACATCGACGCCATCGAGCTGGATCGAGCCATCGGTCACGTCGTAGAAACGGCTGATCAAGTTGACCAGGGTGCTTTTGCCCGAGCCGCTGTGGCCCACCAGGCCAATCATCTCGCCGGGGCGGATCTGCAGGTTCAGGTCCTTGATGACGGTGCGGCTGCCATAGCGGAAACCGACGTTCTCCATCGTGATGGAGCCCTGCACCTTGCCCAGCTTGACCGGGTTGACCGGGTCGGGCACGTTGCTCACATGGTCGAGGATGTCAAAGATGCGCTTGGCGCCGGCAGCGGCCTTTTGCGTGACCGACACAATGCGGCTCATCGAATCGAGACGCGTGTAGAAGCGGCCGATGTAGGCGATGAAGGCGGTCAGCACACCGACGGTGATCGAGCCACCCGCCACCAGGTAGATACCAAAGGCCCAGACGATCAACAGGCCGATTTCGGTCAGCAAGGTGACCGTGGGGGTGAACAGCGACCAGGTCTTGTTGACCCGGTCATTGGCTTCGAGGTTGACCTGGTTGGCGGCAGCAAAACGGTCGGCCTCGCGCTGCTCTTGGGCAAAGGCCTTGACGACGCGGATACCGGGAATCGTGTCAGCCAGCACATTGGTCACTTCGGACCAGACGCGGTCGATCTTCTCGAAGCCGGTGCGCAGCTTGTCGCGCACGGTGTGGATCATCCAGGCGATGAAGGGCAGCGGCACCAGGGTCACCAGGGCCAGCCAGGGGTTGATCGAGAACAGGATCGCCGAGGTCATCACGATCATCAGCACATCGGTCGCAAAATCCAGCGCGTTGAGCGAGAGAAACAGGTTGATGCGGTCGGTTTCGGCGCCGATACGGGCCATCAGGTCACCGGTGCGCTTGCTGCCGTAAAAATCGAGCGACAGCTTGAGCAGGTGGTTGTAAGTGGTGGTGCGCAGGTTGGCGCCGATGCGCTCGGAGACGCGCGCCAGCACAAAGGTGCGCGCCCAGCCCAGCAGCCAGGCGATCAGTGCCGAAATCAGCAGCGCGCCCAGGTAGAAACGCACCAAGCCCGCATCGATCTTCTCGCCGTTCTGGAACGGGATCAGGATCTTGTCCATCAGCGGAATCGTCAGGTACGGCGCCACCAGCTGGGCGGCCGTGGTGCAGAGCGTCAGGACGAAACCCAACAACAATTGCATTTTGTAGGGTTTGGCAAAGCGCCACAGGCGCAGCAGCACCCAGCTCGAGGTCGGTGCATTCTGCTGGCGGGCACAGGCCGGGCATTCTTCGCTGTCGGGGGGCAGCACACTGCCGCAGACCGGGCAGAGCGAGCGCTCGTCCTCGACCACCTGGTAGGCCTCGTTGCGCAGCAAGCGCTCACGTTGGCGCTCGAACTGCTGCATCAAGCCCAGCACCGCCGTCTGGTGGCTCAGGGTGATGCGCCACAGGCCCAGGCGCTGCGCGCTGTCATGCAGCTCCAGGCTGCCCACGCCGCCATGGTCAAAAAAACGCAGGCTCAAATCCGTTGATAGTACCCACTCACTCCACTGCTGGGCATCGGGATCAAAGGCCAGAAGGCGCTCCGAGGTCAGCACCACCTGGCCGCTGCCGAAGCGCAAATCCGAGGTCAGGTCAACGGGAGTGACGGCAAGCACGTTTTCCAGGGTGTTGAGCTTGGCTCGCAATTGGGTTCCTAGCGGACCCGCAAAGAATGCTGACGCGTCCGCGGAATGAAGATGTTGCATAAGGCGTTTTTTCTCTCCGCACGGGGCGGTGGCAGTGGTCCGGTGAACAACCGCATATTATTGTGGCGAACGGCGGCATGGGTCGCCCCGCCCTCATCTGTCTTTAACGTCTGACATGCCCAATAGGCTGACAGCGATTAATCTGCCTCATTTGGGCGCACAATGCTTTCCCATCTACGGCGATTCCCCCCGGAATTGTTACTTATGTTTATCCGTTGATCGATATGGCGAAATTCAATACCATCCAACTCTTGCGCACTACCTTTTTGCGCGGCCCCAGCGTCTGGACTTACCGCCCCGTATTGGAGGTCTGGCTGGACCTTGGAGAGCTGGAGGACTATCCCTCGAACAAGATCCCCGGGCTGAACGAGCGCCTCACCACCTGGCTGCCCGACCTGATCGAGCACACCTGCGGCGTCGGTGAACGCGGCGGCTTTATCCAGCGCCTCGAAGGCGGCACCTGGATGGGCCATGTGATGGAGCACGTGATCATCGAGCTGCTGAACCTGGCGGGCATGCCGGCCGAATTTGGCCAGACGCGCGAGATCTCCAAGCGCGGCGTCTACCGCATGGTGTTCCGCTGCCCCGAAGAGGCCGTGGCCCGCGTCGCGCTGGAGCATGGCCACCAGCTGCTGATGGCCGCGATCAACGACGAGCCCTACGACATCAAGCCGGCGGTCCATGCAATCAAGACGGCGATCAATGACCGCTACCTCGGCCCCTCGACTGGCTGCATCGTCGATGCCGCCAGCGAGCGCCGCATTCCCCATATCCGCCTCAACGATGGCAACCTGGTGCAGCTGGGCTATGGCGCTGCGCAGCGCCGCATCTGGACGGCCGAGTCCGACCAGACCAGCGCGATTGCCGAAGGCATTGCCCAGGACAAGGATTTCACCAAGCGCCTGCTGACCGCCTGCGGCGTGCCGGTGCCCGAAGGCCAGATCGTGGCCACCGCCGAAGAAGCCTGGGAAGTCGCCCAGGACATCGGCTTCCCCGTCACCGTCAAGCCGTCTGACGGCAACCACGCCCGGGGCGTGACCTTGGAGCTGTCGCAAGAGGCCGATATCAAGGCCGCGTTTGCGCTGGCCCAGCCCGAAGGCTCGGATGTCATCGTCGAGAAGTTCATCGATGGCGTCGAGCACCGCCTGCTGGTGGTGGGCGACAAGGTGGTCGCGGCCACCAAGGGCGAGACCGTCAGCGTCTACGGCAATGGCAAGGCCACCTTGCGCGAGCTGGTGGCTGTGCTCAATGAAGACCCCCGCCGGGGCCCCGAGCAGGAGTACCCGCTCGACTGGATCAAGCTCGAGGCCGGCGCCGTCAAGCTCGAACTCAACCGCCAGCATGTCACGCCCGATTCGGTCATTCCGCAAGGCCAGGGCGTGCTGCTGCAACGCAATGGCAACATGGCCATTGATTGCCTCGATGATGTGCACCCGGATGTGGCCTACTACGCGGTGCTGGCGGCCAAGATCGTCGGCCTGGACATCGCCGGCATGGACATGATCCTGAAGGACGTCTCCCAGCCGATGCAAGGCCAGGGCGCGATTCTCGAAGTCAACGCTGGCCCGGGCCTGTTGATGCACCTCAAGCCCACCAGTGGCGCGCCGCGCCCGGTGGGCATGGCCATTGCCGACCACCTCTTCCCGCGCGAAGAAGGTGCCGGCGCAGGCCGCATCCCGATCGTCGGCATTGTCGGCACGCAGAACAATGCGTTCATCGCGCGCCTCGTAGGCTGGCTGCTGCAGCTGTCGGGCAAGCTCACCGGTGTGGCCAGCGATGAGGGCATGTTCCTGTCCAACCGCCAGACCCAGAAGACCAATACCGCCAACTGGGCCGGTGCGCACCGCCTGCTCACCAACCGCCTGGCGCAAGCGGCGGTGATCCAGACGACAGCCCGCTCCATTCTGGAAGAAGGCCTGGCCTATGACCGCTGCCTGGTCGGTGTCGTGACCGACATGCAGGGCTTCGAATCGCTGCCCGACCACGATGTGCTCGAAGCCGGCCAGATGCGCCGCGTGATGCGCACCCAGATCGATGTGGTGCTGGACGAAGGCGCTGGCGTGCTCAACGCCGACCTGCCCGAAGTGGCCGACCTGGCCGAGCTCTGCGACGGCGAAGTGGTGCTCTACACCACCGATGCGAACAACGAGGCTGTGGCCGCCCACCGCGCCAACACCGAAGCCCAGCACGAAGGCGGCCGCGCCGTTCTCATCAAGGGCAACAATGTGGTGCTGGCCACCGGCGCGCAAGAGCGCGTACTGGGCACCCTCGATGCGCTGAGCCTGCCGGGCGGCAAGAAGCCCGACACCTCGGCCCTGCTTGCCGCCATCGCCACGGCCTGGGCGCTGGATATCACCCCCGATCTGATCGGCGCCGGTATCAAGACCTTCGAGTACAACGCCTGATACGCCGGACACGGATCTCCACGACGACAAGCATGCACGGCCCGCTGATTCAGCGGGCCCTCCATCTGAAAGAAACACTATGCAGCTCTCCCGCACCCGTGCCTTGCGTGGCCCCAACCTCTGGACCCGCAGCACCGCCATCGAGACCATCGTGCGCTGTGAAGACAGCGAACAGCGCTACAGCACCATCCCCGGTTTTGAAGAAAAACTGCGTGCGCGCTTCCCCAATATCGCCCCGCTGCAGCCCCATGGCGCCGACCAGGCGCTGTCGCTCGCCCATGTGCTCGAAATCGCTGCGCTGTCGCTGCAGGCACAAGCCGGCTGCCCGGTCACCTTCAGCCGCACCCATGTAACGACCGAGCCCGGTACCTACCAGGTCGTTGTCGAATACACCGAAGAGGCGGTGGGCAAGCTGGCGATGGAAAAGGCCGAAGCGCTGATCCAGGCCACCTTGAACGACAGCCCCTTTGATGCCGACGCCGCCATTGCCGCGCTGCGCGAGTTGGATGAAGACGAGCGCATTGGCCCCTCGACCGGCGCGATTGTGGACGCCGCCGTCGCCCGGGGCATCCCGTTTCGCCGTCTGACCAGCGGCTCGCTGGTGCAGCTGGGCTGGGGCTCCAAGGCGCGCCGCTTCCAGGCGGCCGAGATTGATTCGACCAGCGCTGTGGCCGAATCCATTGCGCAGGACAAGGACCTGACCAAGCGCCTGCTGCATGCCGCCGGCGTGCCCGTGCCCATGGGCCGCCCTGTCGCCGATGTGAACGAGGCCTGGGAAGTGGCCTTGGAAGTGGGCCTGCCCGTCGTGGTCAAGCCCCAGGATGGCAACCAGGGCAAGGGCGTAGTGGTCAACATCACGACCCGCGAAGGCCTGGAAGCGGCCTACAAGACCGCCAGCGAATTTGGCGACGAGATCATGGTCGAGCGCTTTTTGCCCGGCCACGACTTCCGCCTGCTCGTGGTGGGCGGCCAACTGGTCGCTGCTGCCCGCCGCGAGCCGCCCCAGGTGCTGGGCGACGGCCAGCACACCATCCGCGAGCTGGTGAACCTGGTCAACCAGGACCCACGCCGGGGCACCGGCCACGGCACCGCGCTCACCAAGATCCGCCTGGACGACATCGCCATCGCCCGCATTGCCAGCGAAGGCATGACCCCCGACAGCGTGCCCGGCCAAGGCCAGCGCGTGGTGCTGCGCAACAATGCCAACCTGTCCACCGGCGGCAGCGCCACCGATGTGACCGATGACGTGCACCCCGAAATCGCCGCCCGCGCGATCGAAGCGGCCCAGACCATTGGCCTGCACATCTGCGGCGTGGACGTGGTCTGCGAGACCATGCTCAAGCCGCTCGAAGAGCAAAGTGGCGGCATTGTCGAAGTCAACGCCGCCCCTGGCCTGCGCATGCACCTGGCGCCCTCGTTCGGCAAGCCCCGCCATGTCGGCGTGCCCATGGTCGACGAGATGTTCAGCGCCGGCAACGACGGCCGCATTCCGCTCGTTGCCGTGACCGGCACCAACGGCAAGACCACGACCACCCGTGTCATCGCCCATCTGTTCACCTCGCACGGCTGGCGCACCGCGATGACCAATACCGATGGCGTCTACGTCAACGGCCGCCAGATCGACAGCGGCGATTGCTCGGGCCCGCGCAGCGCGCGCAACGCCCTGGCCCACCCCGAGACCGATGCCGCCGTGCTCGAATGCGCACGCGGCGGCATTCTGCGCGAGGGCCTGGGTTTTGACCGCTGCCAGGTGGCCGTGGTCACCAACGTCGGCGAAGGCGACCACCTGGGTCTGAACTTCATCACCACCAAGGAAGATGTGGGTGTCTTGAAGCGCGTGATCGTGCAGAACGTCGCCCCCACCGGCTATGCGGTGCTCAACGCCGCCGACCCGCTGGTCGCCGCGATGGCCCATGTCTGCCCCGGCAAGGTGATCTTCTTTGCCGCCGACCGCCACCACCCCGTGATGGCCACGCACCGCGCCCAAGGCAGCCGCGTGGTCTATGTCGACGGCGACAGCATCGTGGCCGCCGAAGGCTCCTGGCGCGAGTCGATCCCGCTGCGCGAGATCCCGATCACCCGCAATGGCGCGATCACCTTCCAGGTCGAGAACGTCATGGCCTCGATTGGCGCCGCCTGGGCCGCCGGCCTGCCCTGGCAGACCATCCGCCGAGGCCTGGCCGGCTTTGTCAACGACAGCGACAACGCCCCGGGCCGCTTCAATGTGATGGACTACCGGGGTGCGACCATCATTGCCGACTACGGCCACAACCCGGACGCCATCCGCGCACTGATCCAGGCCGTGGAAGCCATGCCCGCCAACAAGCGCAGCGTGGTCATCAGCGGCGCCGGTGACCGCCGCGACGAAGACATCCGCGTGCAGACCGAGATGCTGGGCGAGGCCTTCGACGACGTCATCCTCTACCAGGATGCCGCCCAGCGCGGCCGCGCCGACGGCGAAGTCATCGCGCTGCTGCGCCAAGGCCTGCAAGGCGCCAGCCGCACCAGCTACGTGACCGATATCCACGGCGAGTTCATCGCCATCGACCACGCGCTCGCACGCCTGCAACCGGGCGACCTCTGCCTGGTGCTGGTCGACCAGGTCGAAGAAGCGCTGGAGCACCTGCAGCGCCACGTGGCCCAGGCCGCCGCCCAGGCCTGATCCAGCCCCCGCATGCACCGGCCAGCGCGCCGGTGCAGCCCTCTCTCCTTTTCGGACGCCCTCCATGCTGACCACCTCTTCCTGGCGCCGCACCCTCGTCGCCGCAGGCTGCCTGGCCGCCACCGCCGCCTGGGCCCAACCGGACACCATCGGCTCGGTGGACACGGTGTTCAAGTTCATCGGCCCCGACCACAAGATCGTTGTCGAGGCCTATGACGACCCTTTGGTCAAGGGGGTGACCTGCTATGTCTCCCGCGCCCGCACGGGCGGCGTCAAGGGCGCGCTGGGCCTGGCAGAAGACCGCTCGGAGGCCTCGATTGCCTGTGTGCAGGCCGGGCCGATCAGCATCGACAAGCCTCTGAAGCAGCAGGAAGAGGTGTTCAGCGAGCGGACCTCGCTGCTGTTCAAGCGTTTGCGGGTGGTGCGCATGGTGGATGCGGCGCGGAATACTTTGGTGTATATGACGTATTCGGACAAGGTGATTGAGGGCTCGCCGCAGAACAGTGTGACGGCGGTGGCGGTGCCTGCTTCTACGGTTATTCCGGTGAAGTGACCGCTCTTCCTTTGCGCTGATCGCCGCTACGGCTGCGCTTCTTAAATTGCGCTGTTTTCTACTGGCGTAGGGCAGCTGGCCGGGTCTCGCCCCGGCGGGCGAGGTACTTTTCTTGGCGACCCCGGATCGCCGGCCGAAGAAAAGTACCCAAAAGAAGGTCGCCCCTGCTGCTTGCGACCCTTCGCTTTGCGAAGGGCAACCTGTGTCGTGGCGTTTGCGGGGTGTGCCGCGAAACTCTCTACGCGCCAAAGGCGCTCCGTTCGGACAGACGCGGCAAGCTAGTTCACGAAGCGGGGGGGCGCGGGGGGGGGCCCGGCGCCCCCCCCACCCCCCCCCCCCCCCGCCCCCCCCCCCCCCCCCCCCCACCCACCCCCCCCCCCGCCCCCCCCCCCCCCCCCCCCCCCCCCACCCCACAAACACCACGCCCCAGGCGCAAGCAAAAGGGGAATGCGAACACCCCAACAGCCAAATACCAATAGGCCATCGCTGCGCTCGGCCCCCCCGAACAGGCCGAGCGTAGCGATGGCCTGCGTCTGCTCAGTCCCCTTCTGAATGCGCCGAGGAGCACAGGGTATGGGCTGGGCAGTTGCACCGCAGAGTGCAACTGCTTTGTGAACTGACTCACCGCGTCTGTCCGAACGCAGCGCAAAGCGCGTAGTGAGTTTCGCGGTGCAGCCCATACCCGAGCACCACAGGTTGCCCGCAGCGCAGCGAAGGGACGCAGTCAGCAGGGGCAGCCTTCTTTTGGGTACTTTTCTTGGCTGAGCAAGAAAAGTACCTCGCCCGCCGGGGCGAGACCCGGCCAGCCGCCCTACGCCAGTAGTAAACAGAGCAAATTAAAAGGCGCTGCTCAAAACTAAACAGCAAACAAAATCAAGCCTGCCGCTCCAAAGGCTCCACCAGCCCTTGCCACAACAAACTAGCATCCGCCAACCCAGCCACCTTCCCGATGACCATCATGCAAGGACTCCCCAACCCACTCCCCTGCAAACAACTCACCAAGCAAGCCAAAGACGTCAACACCGACCGCTGACTCGGCAAACTGGCGTTCTGCACCAAGGCCACCGGCGTATCCGGCGCCAGGCCACCGGCCAGCAAGCCCGCCTCGATCAAAGGCGCCGCCGCCACCCCCATGTACACCACCAGGCTGAGCGACAAGGCCTCAGCCGTAGCGCCCAGCTGGCACCAATCCAAAGGCGCGCCACCGGGCTTGGCATGGCCGGTCACAAAGACCACGCCATGGGCGTAGTCGCGGTGGGTCAGTGGCACACCCAGGCTGGTCGCGGCGGCCAGGCCGGAAGTGATGCCGTTGATGACTTCCACCTGCACACCCTGGGCCTGCAGGTGGGCGACCTCCTCGCCGCCCCGGCCAAAGATAAAGGGGTCGCCCCCCTTGAGGCGCACCACCGTCTCACCCTGGCGGGCGGCCATCACCATCAGCTTTTCAATAAAGGCCTGCGAAGTGCTGGCCCGGCCGCCGCGCTTGCCCACATAGATGGTGCGGGTGGCAGCGGGCGCCAGCGCCACGATGTCGGCGGAGACCAGGTCGTCGACCAGCAGCAAGGTGGCGGCCTGGATCGCGCGCCAGGCGCGCAGGGTCAGCAGCTCGGGGTCGCCCGGGCCGGCGCCTACCAAGTAGCAGCGGCCGGCAGCGAAGGGGGTGGTGGCAATGGCATGCATGGCAAGACCTTTCAAAAGCATCAGACAGAGGGCGCGAGCGCGACAGGGGCTACGCGCTGCACCAGCTGCTTGAGTTGGGGAATGCAAGAGCCGCAGCGTGTGCCGCAGCCCAGCGCGTTTTTGAGCTGCACCAGGCGCTGCTCCGGCGCGCCGTCGATGCGGGCCAGGGCCTCGCCAATCGCAGCCTCGTCCACATTCATGCAGGCGCAGACCTGGCGCGCACGGGGGGGTAAAGCGGCAGGTGCCTGGCTGCCCGAGGACAGCAGCAGGCGGCCAAAGCTGCGGGTGGATTGCTCATCGCGCAGCACCGGCGCCAGCCACTGGCCAGCACTGGCATCGCCACAGAGCAAGAAGGCCTGCAGCACCGGATCGCCCGCCTGCTCGCCCATGGTGATGGCGCGGCTGCACTGGCGCTGGGCGTCGGCATAGCGCAGGGTCTGCGGGCCATCGAGCTGCAGCAGCTGCTGCAAACGCGCCAGCAAGGCCGCGGGCGGCGCTTGGCGCGCGGCAGCGCGGAACTGCACACCATTGCGCCCCTGGCCGGCAGCGCCATCGAGCGGCACGGCCCGGCCAAACAGCACGCTGCTGCCAAAGTCGAACTCGCCCATCAAGGCCGCCAGCGCCTGGCGCGTGGCCAGCACCTGCTGGTCATCGAGCCAGGCCATGCCCAGGCACTGCCAGGGCAGCTCGGCTTTTTCCAGCTGCACCGCCACATGCTTCAACTCGGGCTGCTTGGAGCGCGGGCAGCGCTCGGGCGTGGTCAGTGCATTCACCCCTGCCAGGCGTTGGCCGTCCACCGTGCTGCCGCTCAGATGCATGCTGCCCCAGTGCATCGGCAGATTCAGCTGCGCGGGCTGTAGGCCGGCATCGGCTTGCACCGGCAGCACCAGGCTGCCGTAGCGGCTGTGCAGCTGCACCAGGTCGCCGTCTTGCAGTTGCAGCCGGCGCATGTCCTGCGGGTGGGCTTGCACGCTGGGCTCGCTCGCCTGGGCAAACAGGCGGCCGAGCTGACCGGTGCGGCTCATGCCATGCCACTGGTCGCGCAGCCGGCTCGTGTTGAGGCTGAAGGGGAACTGCGCATCGCGCGGCACCGCGACCGGCTTCCAGGGCTGGGCATCAAAGCGGGCGCGGCCATCGCCGGTGGCAAACTGGCCATCGCTGTAGAGGCGCTGGCGCCCTTGGGCCGCGCCGCTGGGCAGCGGCCACTGCTGCGGGCCTTGCGCTTCCAGCAGCGCCCAGCTCAGGCCCGTGATGTCCAGGTCGCGCCCGCGTGTGCTGTCGCGGTGCTCCATCCAGATGGCTTCGCAGCCGCGCTCGGCCTGCCCGGTGTCGTAGGCAAACAGGCTGGGGCGGCCGGGGCGCAGATGGCGCTCCAGCCGCTGGGCCAGCTGCACGCCAATCTGCCAATCATGGCGCGCCTGGCCGGGCGCGGCCACCGCCGCGCGCACCCGCGATATGCGCCGCTCGCTGTTGGTGACCGTGCCCAGCTTCTCGCCCCAGGTGGTGGCGGGCAGCAGCCAGTCGGCATAGGCCGTCGTCTCGGTCTGGGCAAAGGCCTCCTGCACCACCACCAGCTCAGCCCGCTCCAGCGCCCGGCGCACCATGGCCTGCTCGGGCAGGCTCTGCGCCGGGTTGGTGCAGGCAATCCACAGCGCCTTGATCTGGCCATCGGCCGCTGCTTCGAACATCTCCAGCGCCGACTTGCCCGGCAGCGCCGGCACGGCATCTACGCCCCACAGCTGGGCCACCTCGGCCCGGTGCTGCGGGTTGGCCATGTCGCGGTGGGCGCTGAGCAGGTTGGACAGGCCGCCGACCTCGCGCCCGCCCATCGCATTGGGCTGGCCGGTCAAGGACAAGGGGCCGGCGCCCGGCTTGCCGATCTGGCCGGTGGCCAGGTGCAGGTTGATCAGTGCCGCATTGTTGGCCGTGCCGCTGCTGCTTTGGTTGAGCCCCTGGCAGTACAGGCTGAGCGTGGGCAGGCGCTCGCTGTTGGTGCCCGGCGCATCGGCCCCGCCCCAGGCCAGCCATTGGGCGGCCAGGTACAGGTCGGCCAGCGCCAGGCCGCAGACCTGGGCCACCCTCTCCGGCGTCGCCTCACGCACGATCGCATGCAGCTGCGCAAAGCCGCTGGTGTGCGCATCGATAAAGTCCGCATCGGCCCAGCCCTGGGCCAGCATGATGTGCAAGAGGCCATGGCAGAGCATCACATCGGTGCCCGGCTGCAGCGCCAGGTGCAGATCGGCCAGCTCGGCGGTCTCGGTGCGGCGCGGGTCGACAACGATGATCTTGCGCTCGGGGTGGCACGCCTTGGCCTCTTCCACGCGCCGGAACAGGATCGGATGCGCCCAGGCCATATTGCTGCCGCTGATGAACAGGCAGCCGGCCAGGTCGATGTCTTCGTAGCAGGCCGGTGGTGCATCCGCCCCCAGGGTGGCCTTGTAGCCGGCCACCGCGCTGCTCATGCACAGGCGCGAGTTGGTGTCCAGGTTGTTCGTGCCCAGCAAGCCCTTGACCAGCTTGTTGAACACGTAGTAGTCCTCGGTCAGCAGCTGGCCGCTCAGGTAAAAGCCCAGCGCATCGGGGCCATGGTCGGCGCGGATCTGCAGCAAGTGGGCGGCCAGGCTGTCCAGCGCCGTGTCCCAGCTGCGGGCCTCGGGCGCGGCGCGGCGCTGCAGGCGCTGCATCGGCTGCAACAAGCGGCTTTGCCGCGCCAGCGCGGGCGCTGCTGTCAGGTGCAGGCTGCTGCCCTTGGTGCAGAGCTTGCCCTGGTTGGCGGGGTGCGCCGGGTCGCCGCGCACGGCGGTGATCTGCTGGCCGTCGGACGTGATGATCACGCCGCAGCCCACGCCGCAATAGGGGCAGGTGGATCGGGTCTCGGGCATGGCGGCTCGCTCCGGTGTGCGGCCTCAGGCGGCCGCCGTGGATGGCGATGGGCTGCAGCTCGAAGCCGCAGAACCGCAGCGCCCCAGGCCCACCGGCCCGGCCACAGGCCGGGTCTGCGCCAGCGCATGCCCGGCCAGCTCATCGGCGCGCAGCTGCACCGCGCTGCCCTCCAGCCGCACCGCAAAGCGCGGGGTGCAGCCCTCATCGGGGGCTGCGGCCTCGCCGGTGGCCAGCGCAATCGTCCAGTTGTGCAAGGGGCAGGCCACGCTGCTGCCAAACACCAGGCCTTGCGACAAGGGCCCGCCCTTGTGCGGGCAGCGGTCCAGCAGCGCAAACACCTCGCCGCTGGCGGTGCGGAACACCGCCACATCCAGGCCCTGGGCGCGGGCCACGCGGCGGGCGCCCAGCACCGGAATCTCATCGATGGCGCAGATGGTGATCCATTCATTCATGTCGGTCTCCTGGCGGCGCGGCATCATGCGCCGGCGGTGGTGAGGGGAGCAGAAAGGGACGGCAGCGCGGGTAGTGCCTGCAGGGGCTGGAACTGGCGCAGGTCCACCGCCGCCTTGTCGGTCTCGAACCAGGGGTCGGGCTCGCCGTCGAGCGCCTGCTGCAGCTGGGCCCAGAGCGCCTGGCGGCCAGCTGTATCGTCCAGAATGCGGCGCTTGACATGGTCGAGCCCCACGCGGCTCACGTAGTGCACCGTGCGCTCCAGGTACCAGCCCTCCAGCCGGTAGAGCTGCATGAAGGCGCCGGTGTACTCCAGCACTTCCTCGGCAGTCTTGAGCTTGGTGAGAAAGTGCGCCACCTCGGTCTTGATGCCGCCATTGCCGGCGATGTACATCTCCCAGCCCGAATCCACGCCGATAATGCCCACGTCCTTGATGCCCGATTCGGCACAGTTGCGCGGGCAGCCGCTGACGGCAAACTTCACCTTGTGCGGCGCATACATGCGCCACATCGCGCGTTCGAGGTCCTTGCCCATCTGCGTGCTGTCCTGCGTGCCCATGCGGCACCACTCGCTGCCCACACAGGTCTTGACGGTGCGCAGCGCCTTGGCATAGGCATGGCCGCAGGGCATGCCTATGTCGTTCCACACGCCTTGCAGGTCTTCCTTTTTCACGCCCAGCAGGTCAATGCGCTGGCCGCCGGTCACCTTCACGGTGGGGATCTGGTACTTGTCCACCACATCGGCAATGCGGCGCAGCTCGGCGGCCGTGGTCTCTCCCCCCCACATGCGCGGGATCACGCTGTAGGTGCCATCCTTTTGGATATTGGCGTGGCTGCGCTCGTTGATAAAGCGGCTTTGCGGGTCATCGCGCGCCTCCTTGGGCCAGGTGCTGATCAGGTAGTAGTTGATGGCCGGGCGGCAGCTGGCGCAGCCGTTAGGTGTCTTCCACTCCATGAAGCGGAAGACGCTGTCGGTCGTCAGCAGCCGCTGCTCGCGGATCGCATCGCGCACCGCCTGGTGGCCGTGCTCCGTGCAGCTGCACATCGGCTTGGTCTTGGGCGATGCCGAATAGTCGCCACCAACGGTGAACATGATGATCTGCTCTACGAGGCCGGTGCAGGAGCCGCAGCTGGCGCTGGCCTTGGTGTGCTTGCGCACGTCATCCAGGGTGAACAAACCCTTGTCCTTGATGGCCTTGCAGATGGCGCCCTTGCTCACGCCATTGCAGCCGCAGACCTCGTCGGCATCGGCCAGCGCGGCGGCCTTGTTCTGGCCCTGGTGGCCGGCATCGCCCAGGTTGGATTCGCCAAACATCAGCTTGTCGCGGATATCGGCCACGCTGCGCCCTTCGCGCAGCAGCTTGAAGTACCAGCTGCCATCAACCGTGTCGCCATACAGGCACGCGCCCACCAGCCGGTCTTCCTTGATCACCAGCTTTTTGTAGACGCCCGAGTAGGGGTCGCTCAGCACGATCTGCTCGGTGCCCTCCCCACCCTGGAAATCGCCGGCCGAGAACAGATCGATGCCGGTGACCTTGAGCTTGGTGGAGGTGAGCGAGCCCTGGTAGCGGCCAATGCCCATCTCGGCCAGGTGGTTGGCCAGCACCTTGCCCTGCTCAAACAAAGGCGCCACCAAGCCATAGGCAATGCCCCGGTGCGCGGCGCACTCGCCCACCGCATAGATGCGCGGGTCGGTGATGGTCTGCATGGTGTCGCTGACGACGATGCCCCGGTTCACATGCACGTGCATGGCCTCGGCCAGCGCCGTGTTGGGGCGGATGCCGACGGCCATCACCACCAGATCGGCCTCGATCTCGCGGCCATCGGCAAAGCGCAGCGCACGCACCCGGCCTTCAGCATTGCCCAGCAGCTCCTGCGTCTGCGCCTGCATGAAGAACTGCATGCCCCGCTCGATCAGCGATTTCTTCAGCAGCTGCCCGGCCTGGTCATCCAACTGCCGCTCCATCAGCCACTCGCCGGCATGCACCACTGCCACCTGCATGCCGCGCTTCATCAGGCCGTTGGCCGCCTCCAGCCCCAGCAGGCCGCCGCCAATGACCACCGCATGGCGCCAGTGCCGGGCCGCATCGATCATCGCCTGGGTATCGGCAATATCGCGGTAGGCCAGCACGCCTTGCAGCTCCTTGCCGGCAATGGGCAGCATGAAGGGGTTGGAGCCCGTTGCCAGAATCAGCCGGTCGTAGTCGGCCGTCACCGCTTCGCCATCGGCATTGCGGGCATGCACCACGCGGCGGGCGCGGTCTACCGCATGCACCGTGCAGCCGGCATGCAGGCGCACGCCATGCGTCTCGTACCAGCGCCAGTCGTTGAGCACGATGTCATCCAGGGTCTGCTCGCCCGCCAGCACCGGCGACAGCAGGATGCGGTTGTAGTTGGGGTGGGGCTCTGCACCAAATACCGTTATCTCGTACAGATCCGGCGCCAGCGCCAGCAGCTCTTCGAGCGCACGCACACCCGCCATACCGTTGCCAACCATGACCAACTTGATTTTTTTCATAGCATTTCCCGTGGGCAGCACAAAAAAAAGACGTCTAGGCGCCGCATGCCAGGCATGCGCGCTTAGACGTCTTTGTCTTTGGACGGTAGCGCCACTGTGCACCACCACCCGGTGGCCGCCATGGCCACGCCAAGAGCTATGCAAGTTCCATACCAAGTTGGCTGTCGACGCGAACCCGCAGCCGCGCATCGCCTGTGCACATTTTTTGTGCTGCCTCGGTGCCACACTGGCGCCGCCCTGCCTCATTTGCGTGCACAAAAAAGGCGCTCCCTATGAAGCGCCTGTTGCTAGCTAAGTAGGCTTTATCAGGCCACCTTCTCCACATGGGCCTGGCGGGTGTAGAGAAAGTCGATCACCGCCTTGCGGCAGGCCTGGTACTGCGCATCCTCGGCCAAGGCCACCCGGTTGCGCGGGCGGGCCAGTGGTACCGGCAGCACCTCGCCAATCGTCGCAGCCGGCCCATTGGTCATCATCACGATCTTGTCGGACAGCAGCACGGCCTCATCGACATCATGGGTCACCATGACCACGGTGCTGCGCGTGCGCGCAACGATCTCCAGCAGCTCGTCCTGCAGCTTGGCGCGCGTGAGTGCATCCAACGCGCCAAAGGGCTCGTCCATCAGCAGCACCTGGGGCTCCATCGACAGCGCCCGGGCAATGCCCACGCGCTGCTTCATGCCGCCCGAGATCTCGCCGGGGCGCTTGTGCGCTGCATGCGTGAGGCCCACCAGCGCCAGCGCGGCATCGGTGCGGGCGGCGAGCTGGGCCTTGCGCTCGCGCGCGCCAAACACCCGCTCCACCGCCAGGTGCACATTCGCCCAGCAGGTGAGCCAGGGCAGCAGCGAATGATTCTGGAATACCACGGCGCGCTGCGGCCCCGGCCCCTTGATCTCGCGGTTGGCGCAGAGCAAGGTGCCCTCGCTGGGGCTGGTGAGGCCGGCAATCAGGTTCAGCAAGGTCGATTTGCCGCAGCCCGAGTGGCCGATCAGGCTGACAAACTCGCCCTGGGCAATCTCCAGGTTGATGCCCTGCAGCGCCTGGAACAGGCCCTTGGCGGTCTTGAAGCTTTGCGCCACCTGCTGGATCTCGATGTACTTGCCCTGGGGCGTGGCGGGGATGTTGAGCGTGTTGGGCGTCATGCCTTGACCTCCTCAAAAGTGAATGCCGAAGCCAGGCGGATCAGCGCCCATTCCAGCAGCAGGCCGACCAGGCCGATGACAAAGATCGCAATGATGATGTTCTTGACATTGAGGTTGTTCCACTCGTCCCAGACCCAAAAGCCAATGCCCACGCCACCGGTCAGCATCTCGGCAGCAACGATCACCAGCCAGGCGGTGCCGACGGCCAGGCGCACGCCCGTCAGCATATAGGGCAGCACGGCGGGGAAGAGGATGGTGGTGGCAATCTTCCATTCACTGAGGTTCAGCACCCGCGCCACATTCATATAGTCCTGCGGCACGCGCTGCACGCCGACGGCCGTGTTGATCACCATCGGCCAGATCGAGCAGATGAAGATGGTCCAGATCGCCGCCGGGTTCGCGCCCTTGAACACCAGCAGGCCAATCGGCAGCCAGGCCAGGGGCGATACCGGGCGCAGCAGGCTGATCACCGGGTTGAACATGCGCGAGAGAAAGTCAAAGCGGCCAATGACAAAGCCCAGCGGAATGCCGACCAGTGCCGCCAGGCCAAAGCCGATGCTCACCCGCTGCAACGAGGCCAGCACGTTCCAGCCCACGCCCTGGTCATTGGGGCCGTTGCGGTAGAAGGGATCGCGAAAAATCTCCTGCGCCTGGGTCCAGGTCTCCTGCGGGCCCGGAATGCCGGGGTTGCCCTGGGCGATGATGGACCACAGCACCAGCAGCAGGCCAAAGCCCAGCACGGGCGGCAGCAGGCTTTGCACCAGCGCGCCAAAGCGCTGCTGCCAGGCGGCAGCCAGATCGCGCGGGGCCGCAGCAGCAGGCCCGGATGGCGCTGATGGCTCGGCCGTCGCAGCCAGCCCAGCAGTGGGCAGGCTGCGCGCCATGTGCTCATGGATGGACAACACCTTGCGTTCAGCCAAGGCCGGGGCCGTGGCCGGTGTCGGCAAGGACGACACACTCTCTCGCAATGCAGCTGGCATGGGGTGCTCCTTATCAGGCCTTGAGGGCAAAGCTGTCGGCGTACTTGGCGGGGTCCGAGCCATCCCAGACCTTGCCGTCGATCAGCTGGCTGCTGCGCATGTCCGACTTGGGCACGGCGATCTTCAGCTGCGCAGCCGCTTCCTTGTACAGGGCGGTCTGGTTGATCTTCTTGGCAACGGCCAGGTAGTCGGGGTGGCTCTTGAGCAAACCCCAGCGCTTGTGCTGGGTCAGGAACCACATGCCATCGGACAGATAGGGGTAGCTGGCCTCGCCATCGGCAAAGAACTTCATGTGGTTAGGGTCGTCCCAGGTCTTGCCCAGGCCATTTTGGTAGCGGCCCAGAATGCGCTGGTTGATGGCATCGACGCTGGTGTTCACATAGGCCTTGCCGGCAATGGTCTCGGCCATCTTCTGCTTGTTCTGCAAGCTGGCATCAATCCAGCGGCCCGCCTCCAGGATGGCCATGGTCACGGCGCGCGCGGTGTTGGGGTGGCGGCTGACAAAGTCCTGCGTGCAGCCCAGCACCTTTTCCGGGTGGTCACGCCAGATGTCCTGGGTGGTGACGGCCGTGATGCCAATGCCATCCATGATCGCGCGATGGCCCCAGGGCTCGCCCACGCAAAAGCCATCCATATTGCCCACGCGCATATTGGCCACCATCTGCGGCGGCGGCACGGTGATCACTTTCGCATCCTTGAGCGGGTGGATGCCCGCGCTCGCCAGCCAGTAGTACAGCCACATCGCATGGGTGCCGGTCGGAAAGGTCTGCGCAAAGGTGTATTCGCGCTTTTCCGCGCCCATCAGCTTGGCCAGCGACGCCGCATCGACGGCGCCCTTGTCGGCCAGCTTTTTGGACAAGGTAATCGCCTGGCCATTGCGGTTGAGCGTCATCAGCACCGCCATGTCCTTTTGCGGGCTGCCCACGCCCAGCTGCACGCCGTAGACCAGGCCGTAGAGCACATGGGCAAAGTCCAGGTCGCCATTGACCAGCTTGTCGCGCACGCCGGCCCAGCTCGCTTCCTTGGTCGGCGTGATCTTGACGCCGTACTTTTGGTCCAGGCCCAGCACCGAGGCCATCACCACGCTGGCGCAGTCGGTCAGCGGGATAAAGCCAATGTTGACCTCTTTTTTCTCCGGCGCATCCGAGCCGGCGGCCCAGACGCCCTGGTGGCCCAGCGCGCTGTAGACAAAGGTGGCGGCAGCTGCCTGGGCGCCATGGCGCAAGAACTGGCGGCGGCCGGCCAGCGGCGAAGAAGCGGGCGAAGCCTCTGCCGCCGGGGCGGTGTCAGGGGTGGGGCGTATCGTCATTCTTGTCAAACTCCATCGAAGGCGTTGCAGATTCCAAAAACAAAAAACGGCGTCCTTTCGCTGAGGGCTTGCACCATCAGGAAAGGGACGCCGTTGTCCCGAAATAACTCGCGATTACCGGAAACAGGCCGCCTTTGGCCTGGTTGAGGAGATCAATGCATATTCCATGCCAATTCAAAAATTGCAGCGCGTCCCTCTAGAGAGCCGACCTGGGCGGGCACTACACAGCGGCCCGCGTCCCTGCAATGGTGCATTGCAGCAGCCTGCGGGCCAGCGGCTGCCATGCTTTGGTGCGCGGGGGGAAAGCTGCTAGCGCTCAGTTGCAGCAGGGGCTGCAGGGGCTGCAGGCGCTTGGGGCACCAAGGCCGCCATTGCCAGCACGGCCTCGGCCACCTCCAGCATGCGCTTGTTCTGGTTCATCGCCGTCTGGCGCAGCAGCTGGTAGGCATCGCTCTCGCTGAGCTGGTGCTGGGCCATCAGCAGGCCCTTGGCGCGCTCCAGGGTCTTGCGCTCATGCAGGGCCGTCCTGGCTTCATCAATCTGGGTTTGCATGGTCTGCAGCCGCTGCGATTGCTGCTGCACCAGCGACAGGATATCGCGCCCCAGCGCCGGCGCGCCCACGGCATCGAGCGACCAGGTATCGGGCGGCGCCGAGGCCTCAAAAAAGGCCATACCGCCTTCGCTGCCCTCGGCGCCCTCTGCGCCCTTTACGCCCTCTTGGGCAGGTTCAGCACCCGGTGGCAACGCCTGCAAGGCCGCCAGCGCTTGCTCCTGCGCCTGCAGCTTGTGCAGGCACAGCACCTGCAGCTCCTGCGCGACCAAGGTCTCCACGCCATGCAAGGCATCGAGCCGGTGGCTGCAGGCGGCAAACCAGTCGGCGCTCCAGCTGCGGCTCAGGCTCGCTCCGCTCGCGGTATGGGCCACACGGCGCATGCGCTCCACCGCCGCCATGTCGGTATCGCCCGCCATATGGGCCTGCCACAGCACCAGCACGCGCGGCGTCGCCAGGCTGGCAAACACCTCAAAACAGCGCTCCTGCGATTCGATCAAATGCAGCCACTGCGCCCGGGCACTGGGCTGCAGCTGGCCCGAGGCAAAGGCGCTGGTGCCGCAGGCGCGCTCCTGCCCGGCCAGCTCCTTGCCCTGCATCAGATGAAACAGGGACACCAGCATGCGCGATATCTCGGGCTCGTTGGCGCTGTCGGCCGCCTCAAACACGACGGACAGACAGCCGGCAATCAGGCGCGCAAAGGCGTCGGTACAAGCAGGGGGCGTGAGCCGCCCGGCCTGCACCTGGGCGCGCAGCGCAGGCAGCGCCGTCACGCCTTGCAAGGTATAGGCAATCGCATTGCACAGCCGCGCGCCGCTGCCGCCGGAGGGGTGCGGGCCCAGGCGATCGAGCTCATCGCGCACATTGGCGATCTGCGCATCCGCCAGCAGCCGCTGGGGTGCCAATAGCTCGGCGCCCTGAGCGCCGCCACTGGCCAGCACCATGTTCGACAGCCCGCGCTCTTTTTGCAGCGCATGCACCAGGCCCGACATCGCCACCACCAGCGAGCAGGCCTTGCCCAGCTGCTCCAGCGCGGCCATCTCATGCTGGCGGGCAGCGACCAGAAAATGCAGGGAAGACTTCATAAACGCGCACCACCGATGTTGAGCGCTCTACCCAGCAGGTTTCATGCCATGCCAGCCTGGGTATGGCCGCAGGCCGCTCAGCGCAGCATGCTGGACATGGCCGAGAGGCAATTGGTCATGCGCACCGCCGATTCAATGTCCGGCGCGCTGAAACGCACGGTGCGGCCATCGACCCGCTCCAGCGTCGGCCACTGGCAGAACAGATCGGCCATGCCGGGCGAGGTGGCCGCAATCTGCACCTGCACCGGGCTGGCGGTGTGCAGTGGCTGGCAGCGCCCGCGCCCGGCCAGGCCCTGCTCCACCCCGGCGCGGATGGCTTTTTGCGCCTGCTCGGGCGAGAGGCTGATGCCGCTGCCCTGGCCGGTGGCGCGCTTGGTCTGCACAAACACCGCCTGCGGGAAGATCGCCTGGTTCTCCTCGCGCAGCACATCGTCACCGGCCAGCATCACCACCGGCGCGCCATAGGCGCCTGCCAAGGCGCCGTAGAGGCTGGCCTCGCTGGCCTCCTGCCCATTGATATGGATGCTGGCAAAGGCAAAGCTGTTGATGGTGTGGGCCAGAATGCCCCGGCCCTGCGCGCGCGAGTGGTAGCCGACCATGCAGACCGCATCCACCCCCAGCTCCACGCCAGCGACCATGCTCAGGTAGCGCGGTTTGCCCTGGATGACCTGGGCGCGCGCATCGAGCAGATCGGGCGGCATATTGCGAAAGCCGCCATGCGAATCGTTGACATAGACCTCGAGCGCGCCAGCGGCAAAAGCGCCTTCGACGGCGGCATTGGCCTCCTGGGCCATCAGGCGGCGCGCGCGCTCATACTCGGGGTTGCCCGCACGCACCTGCTCAGGGTGGTAGACACCGGCCACGCCTTCGATATCGACAGAAATCAGTACTTTCATCGCCTCAGTCCTTGCACAGTTCTTGCAGCCCCCAGCGCTGGTGGCCGTCGCGCCCTTGCACGCTCTGGGCATGCCACAGCGCATTCAAAATCGATTGCTCCACCGCATCGGCCGCCGCGCGGAACAGCGGGTCCAGCTGCGCCTCATGCAGCATCGCCAGCGCTGGCATCGGCGTGGCCGCATCGGCCGGCAGGCTGTAGGCGGTCGAGAACGCCAGCGCAATATCGCCGCTGCCATGGCCGTAGCACGATCCCGTATTGGCCAGACCGGCAGCGGCACGGCGCGCCACGCGGCTGAGCTGGCGGCTGTCCAACGGCGCATCGGTGGCCAGCAGCATGATGATGCTGCCCTTGTCGACGCCGTCGCCCGCTGTGCTGGCAGCTGGTACCCCCGCCGCCAGCTTGGCCTGCAGACGCCGCTCCAGCGCCGCGCCCACGGCCTGGCCGCCCCAGCGCAGATCGGCCAGCTTGCCCATATTGGCCAGCACCAGCGCGCCGACGGTATAGCGCTCGTCGCCCAGTGCTACCAGGCGCGATGCGCTGCCGATGCCGCCCTTGAGCTGGAAGCTCGACATGCCCCGGCCCGCGCCCACGGCGCCCTGCACCACGTCGGTCGAGGCGCTGTCCAGCGCCGCCTGGTAGTGCGCCGGGCCAATGGCCATGCGCTGGATATCGCTCAGGTAACCATCATTGCATTCCAGCACCAGCGCATTCACCGTCGGCAGGCTGCGGCCGCATTCGGGGTTGGCGGCAATGCATTGCGCAATCTGCGCCTGCACGACGGCAGAGACGCCAAAGGTATTGGTCAGTGCAATCGGCGTTTCAATCTGGCCCAGCTCGGACAGTTGCACCAGGCCGGCGCTTTTGCCAAAGCCATTGATAACGGCCAGGCCCGCAGGCAGCTTGTGCATAAAGGGGTTGTCCAGCGGCGGGATCAGCACCGTGACCCCCGTCTGCAGATCGCCATCAGCCAGCGTGCAATGCCCCAGGCGCAGCCCCGCCACATCGGTGATGGCATTGCGCGGGCCCGCAGGCAGCAGGCCGACGACCGGCAATTGCCTGCAGGCGGCCAGCAGCGCCGTGTCTTGGGGCTCAGTCAATGTGCGCTCCCGAGTCCTGCACCACCTGCTTCCAGTAGGCCAGCTCGGCCGGCAGGCTGGCCTTGAAGCTTTGCGGCTTCGACACCACCGATTCGGCGCCCAAGGTCTTCAGGCGCTCGGCCATCACCGGTGTGGCCAGCACCTTGGTGATGGCGGCATGCAGGCGCACGACGACGGTCTCGGGCGTGCCGGCCGGCGCAAACAGGCCATACCAGCTGGTAACAGCCAGGCCCTTGCCCAGCGGCACGATCTCTGGCGCCAACTGGGTCGGCTTGTCCGAGGCCACGCCCAGCACCCGCAGCTTGCCGCTAGTGACAAAGGGCATCACGCCGGGAAAGCTGCCAAAGGTCATCGGCAGCTGGCCGGCCACCACATCGGTGGCAGCGGCCGAGGCGCCCTTGTAGGGCACATGCAGCAGGTCCACACCCTTTTGCTTTTTCAGCATCTCGCCCAGCAAATGGTTCAAGGTGCCATTTCCGGCCGATGCGTACTCCACCTTGCCCGGGTGCTGCTTGGCATAGGCCACCAGCTCATCGAGGTTCTTGGCCGGAAAGTTCGGGTTAACCACCAGCAAATACGGGGCGACTGCCAGCTGCATCACCGGCGTGAAATCCTTGATCGGGTCAAACGGCACCGAGCTGTAAAGCGCCGGATTGATCGTATAGGCGCTCTGCGCCGTGACCAAAAAGGTGTAGCCATCGGCCGCGCTGCGCGCCACCTGGCTGGTGCCCACATTGCCATTGGCCCCTGCCCGGTTCTCCACAATCACCGGCTGCCCCAGCGACTGGCCCAGGCCCTGCGCCACCGCACGGGCGATCACATCATTGGCACCACCGGGTGCCTGGGGCACCACAAAGGTGATGGGCTTGCTGGGCCAGTTGGCGGTGCTGGCTTGTGCCCAGGCCTGGGGTAGCACGCCGCCCGCCAGCACTACGGCCAGCGCCGTACCCAGCGCGGCGCGGCGCGGCAAGAAAGCTGAAGAGCGGGTCGTGTCAAACATCATTGCAATATCTCCTGGAAAAAGGCCCAGCGCCGGCAGTCCCGCGCGGCACAGCCGCCATTGTTGCACTGGCCGGGGGGTAGAATGCCGCGCCAGGCGCGCCCACGCATCGCGATTGCAGCAGAGGCCAGCGCCCAAATACGGGGCGTCGCAGCTGTTTACAGCAGCACCAGCCCCGGCGGCAGGCTGTCGCCCAGACTGCGTTGCTGGTCTTCGGCGTCCATCTCCACCACCTGGCTCACCATCGCGATCCAGCGCTCGGGCGCGCCGCTGCTGCGCATCTTGTCCAGCACGTCCGTGCGCAGCGCATCGGGCAGGTCGCGGGCGCGGTCGCCGGTCATGCGGGCCATCTGCAGCGCCGCAAACATGGCGGTCTCGTTGCGGCGCCAGTCCTGGGCCAGGGTGGCCTGTACAAATTCCTGGGCAGCGGCAGGCGGCATCACCAAGTGTGCATTGGCGGCCATTGGCTGGCGGGCGGCCAGGCGGCCGATGGCCCACCAGGTCTGCACGGTTTCGCCCTCGCGCTTCAAGCGCTGCAGCATCCACTGGCCCATCTCCTGGCGGTACTGCCAGGGGACGGCCTCCATCGCGGCAAACAGGCGCAGCATGTCGTCATAGCTGCCATGGCTACTCTTGCCGCCACTGCCATCGCCGCGCTTGCGGGCGGTTTGCTGCACGGCCTTTTGCATGTGGCCGGCCACATCTTCGAGCAGCTCCATCTGCTGCGCTTCATTCAGCCCGGCAGCCACGCGGCGCCAGAACACCCACCACTCGGTCCAGTTGCCCGGATCCTTGCCATGGCCCAGGCCTTGCGGGTACAGCGCCCAGACCTGCTCCACGCGCCAGGCATCGAGCTGCGCGCCCAGGCCCGGGCGCAGGCACCAGCCGGCCAGGTTCAGCCAAGCGCGTTCGTGCTCGGGCGTGCGGCGGCGGCGCTTGGCACGCGCAAGCAGCGCATCAAACATGGCCCGCAGCAGGGCCAGGTCCCAGCTCGTGCGCGGGCCCAAGAGCCGCTCGAGCACCTGGCGCAGTTGGCGCACTTCCTTGGCGTCCACCGCCTGCGCCTGGTTGCCAAAAATGCGGTCGATCTGCGCAATCGCCTGCTCCCGGCGCGCACTGGCCCGCGCATCGTCGGCACTGTCATTGGTGGGCGCGCTGTCATCCGTTGCCTGCACGGCGCCGCGCAGGCTGAGCGGCAGCAGCCAGGATTGGCGGGGGTCATCGACGGCCAGGCAGCGCACCTCCAAGGTGCCGACTTCGGTCATGCTGGCTTGCAGCTGCACCTCGATCTGGGCCTTGTGCTGGCCTTCGGGCGCGGGCAGCACGGTGGCGAGCGGTGGCAGCTCTACCCAACCGTCCCCCTGCAGAGGCGCCAGTTGCCCGGCCTGGGCCGGCAGGCTGGGCAGGCTGTTGGCCAGCAGGTCAAAGCGCACCGCCTGCCCAAGCTTGAGTGCAAAGCGCCGGCCCGATAAAACAATCCGCACCCCTTCCTGCGTGCCGCGTGGCAGCAGGCACAGGCCCTGGGGCGCTGCGCCTTGGGCGCCGGGCAGCAGCAGCCAGTAACTGCGGGCCGAGCCGCCGCCAATCTGCGGCAAACGGCTGCGCAGGCTGGCCGCAGGTGGCGCTGCTGCATCAGCCGCTGCGGGTAGCGCTGCGGCGGGCTCAGGCTCAGGCGCAAAACGGGTCAGGCCATAGGCGGCCGCGCCCCGGGCCACGGCCCAGTCGGGGTGCGGGTTGTGCAGCACGCGCACCGGCGCGCCGCGCCAGGCTGACAGCTGCTGCGTCAGCCGCTCCACCACCGCATGCGCATGGAACACGCCGCCATTGAGCAGCACGGTATCGGGCAGCGCTTGCGCGCCCCCGTTGTCCGTATGCTGCGCCAAGAACTGCGCCAGATGCCGCGTAATGGCCGCATCGGCCGGGTAGGGCAGGCCAAAGCCGCGCAAGGCGCCCTGGCGTTTGCTGGGCACCGCGCTGCGCTCGGCCAGCGGCAAAAATCCTTCGACCACCCATTGCTGCACCTGGGTGCGGCTCAGGTGGGCGGTCTTGCTTTGGGCCAGCAGGCGGCTGCCGCCACCCAGCAGCGTCACCGCCACTTGCTCGGGCGCATCGGCTGCCAGCAACTGCTCCTTGGCGATACGGCAGCGCTGCACCAGCTGCGCAAAACGGGCAGCGGGCAGACGCTGGCCCTCGGGTGCAAACTGGGGTTCGAGCTGATGCGCCAGGGCCAGGTCCATGTTGTCGCCGCCCAGCATCAGGTGCTCGCCCACGGCCGTGCGCGTCAGGCTGGGCAGGCCGCCATCGGCGGCGGGCTCGACCTGGATCAAGGTCAGATCGGTCGTGCCACCGCCCACATCGACCACCAGCACCAGCCGGCTATCGGCCAGCCGTGCGGCCAGCTGCTCACCCTGCAGCACCAGCCAGTCGTGGAAAGCGGCCTTGGGCTCTTCAAGCAAATGCACCTGGGGCAGGCCCGCCAGCTGGGCGGCCTCCAAGGTCAATGCGCGCGCGCCCTCGTCAAACGAGGCCGGCACCGTCAGCACCACGATCTGGGCGCCCAGCGGCGCCTCTGGATGCGCCTGCTCCCAGGCCGCCTTGACATGGGCCAGGTACGAGGCCGATGCCGCCAGCGGCGAGATTTTGGCGACCTCGTCACCCGCGCCCCAGGGCAGGATGGCCGCGCTGCGGTCCACCCCCGTGTGCGACAGCCAGCTTTTGGCACTGGCCACCAGGCGGCTAGGCACCGCCGTGCCCAAATCCCGGGCCCAGCGGCCCACCACAGCAGGCGCTGCATCGCTCGCGCCTTGCGGCGGCCAGGGCTGCTGCCAGGCATCACCCAGCTCGCCCGCTGCGGCCTGGTAGCGCACCGAGGGCAATAGCGTTTGGGCCTGTATCTCTCCGGCACTGCTGCGCTGGGGAATGGCCAGCAGCGCAATCTCGTCCCCCTCCCCCGTCAGTGGTGCATAGGCCACCACCGTGTGGCTGGTGCCCAGATCGATACCAATGACATAGGAGAGAGACGAAGAATTCATAAACGGCCAAGCGAGACGGCAACACCCGGCAAAGGCCTGCCGGGTAGGCGAATCGTAACAATTCCTGCAAAGACCTGGGGGCCTCTGCAGAACCCTGGCTCATGGGATGGGCGCGGATCGGGATGTGCCGCCACGGGGGCCGCACAGAGAGAGGCGGAGATCGGTGCGGTGAAGGCTGATGGCGTGGGGGCTCAATCCCCGTAGCCCTATGGGTTGCTTCTGACGGTCTCTGAACGACCCACAACAGACTTATCCATCAACCGCATAGCGGTCGGTCATACTCCATGAACAACTATGCCAGCTAGCATGCCGGGTTTCATGGAATTTATACCTGTGTTTTTAAACAGAACCCCAAATACTAACCAGAGCTGCAAGCCGCTTTACAGAGAGAATCATGCCCCAAATATCCCGCACCACCCAGTTTATCCCGCAGGTTCTGTTGAACGCATTGCGTTAGGCGCACCTCTCATGAGCGCTCATCTGCCGACAAAGGAACTCTACGATTCGTTCTCGGAGTTCACAAAGCCTGCTTATTCAACAAACCATGTCCATTGTCCAGAGTGTGCCGAATATGATTCGTTGCTGGAGCACGTGAGACGCGAGGATCTATCAATCGAGCAGATCGGTACAGTGTGTTGGGGGCCTGTAGCATTCCTAGTACCCGATGCCATGGCGTACTACCTTCCACGATTAATGGAGTTGGCTTTAGTCGGGTCCTCCAACAAGGATGGCAAGCCATTCTTCACGCAATTTCTAGTTCAGATTGGCCTACATGCACCAAGCGAACCTCAGTTCTCGCGTCTCAAACCACGGCACGTTGCTCTGGTGCATCGCTGCATTGAGGCAATTGGTAAATCGTATGGAAAAGAGATAGAAGAAGAGTGCTGGGAAGACTGGCTCGAAGAAGCTCTTGGCAAGTGGCGCGCCTAACAATTCATTCAAGTCGCTGCTTCGCGGCGCAGCTTAATTTATCGTGTTGAACGTCAGCATTGGCATTTAGCCAGTGATTGCTTCTAGCCGGATGCAGCCGTGCCCGCAACGCTTGGACTCATGCCCCTATTGGCACAATTAACGCCTGTTGGAGCTGCTCCATCCGCATATGGCTGGTTCCATAGGCTGTAGCAAGCACCTTGAATGCTTTCCGCTTCTCAGTCGCCCAAGAAACGCTTATCTCCAACAACAAATCTTGCCCACTGGCGTGAACCACACGTTCAGTCACTGGTTGATTGATCGCCGCGAGCAGATCCGCGTGCGAAAGCGCACCCCATGACTCCAACTCGGCAGCGAGTGCGGCATAAGCAGTGGCGCGATGCATGTGTGGTGGAAGGGTCCGTTTGTGGCCCAGATGCAGCCTGGTACACGTTTCTTGTCGTGCTACTTCTTCATGAGGAACGCTGCAACCAGGGCATTCGCGTGCCCATGACCGATCTGGTGCTGGGTCTTGAGGCAATTGACCAGCTCCATGTGCTTCAACGGACCCGCATTCTGAAGAATCTCCATCCAATGCGTTATTGGCTTGGCGTAGGTCTTTTCGATGGAAGGAAAGTAAGAGGCAGGTCCTTTTACCTTGGATGTCTCGGCCATGGAGCGCTCCTTTGAAGGGTGAGGGTAGTGTCCCCGTGCAATGCCTAGTTCGGCATTCTGACCGAGTTGCATGAACCTGCCTAGATAACGAAGTTTGGCCAGTTTCTGCCGCAGTGACAAAGAGCCGCTCCTGGCTGGCCGTAGACGCGCTGAACGTCTGTTCGGCCCACCCTCTCCGCTTAATCTCCACCATGTGCACAGTCCGTGGGGACTGCGCTGAAAACGGTTGCGCGAGGGCCCGCGCACCATCGGGTGCTTTATCCTTGTGATGTGCACCAGGAACCATGCAGCAGGGGTTCGACCCGGCACCGACAGCAAGGCACCGTTCCCAATCCATAGCCAGCCATTGGCAAGCCAGACGGGCAACGCAGCCGCCCGCCCATCCCGCATCATCCCCCTCAAGCGGCCACCGCCAGTGCGCTCAGCGCCTCCGCCAAAAGCGCTCCGTCGTCCGGGGATCGCGCTCCAGCACCTGGCGCGCCGTGGCCGTCACCGCAGCCGCATACCGCGCGCATCAGCGCAAACTCGCCATGCAACTGGGCGATAAAGGGCCGATCACCGCTGCAGCCCCGCCCCAGGCGCGGCAGCGGTGATCGGCCGGCCCAACAGGCGCGATGTGATCTCGGCCACACGCAGCGCGCCGGGCTGGTGAGAGAGCAGTAACAGCCGAACGATGCCAACAAGGGCCTGCCTATCGCAAGTCAAGCAAGACAAGCAAGACAAAAAATGCGCTGCCTATTCAGCGCTTGCGTTGTGACCGCATCCACCACATTTGCCATGCGGCCCCCACCACAAAAATCGCCAGCCAAGCGAGCACCGTGCCGCGTACCAGAGGCGATTCAGGGCCTGAGGCCAGAGGATGGCTGACCGGTAGCCGCGTCAAGGTCTCACCGATGGCAGGCACCAGCAACAGAAAGAAGCTGAACGAAAAGCCGAACTGCGACAGGTAGGGAACCAGGCGAGGGAACAGCGGCAGCTGCCGGATGAGCAGTGACCCGCCGATCACCAACAGCGCCAGAATGCCCAAGGCATGGCCGGCGTTGAATCCTCCGGTACTGGACAGGCCGAACGCCGTCAGCACCGACAGCAGCATGCCGACCAGGTACAACTGACCCGAGCGTTTGGCCGGCTCAATGGCGCGGTAGCGGATAAAGCTGTACAAGCCCGCAGCGAGCGGCAGCACACTGATGGCGGTATGGAAGGCGCCAAGCGTGGAGATGGGATGTGGCATGGGGTGGTCTTTCTAAAAACAACCGACTAGTTGATTGTCTGCATGGATAAAAAAATAGAGGGCCCGACACGCTGGGTGATCGGGCCATTCTTCAAGCTGCCAGCCGATGTATCGCCACGCGCACGATCGTCTGGAAAGCATCGGGATCACCCAAGGCGCGGGCCGTCAGCATGGCGCCATGCACGGTGGACATCAAGGCGAGCGCCTCTACCGGCGCGTTCGCTTCTGGCTTGAACTGCGCTTTGGCCTGGCCTTGCGAGATCACCGCTGCCAGCCACTGGGTCAGATCCTGGAAATAGCCACGCACTTCAGCCGCTATTTCTGGCGGGATCATCGGCGCTTCAGCAGCCAACATCGCACAGATGCACATCGTCGATGAACCGTCGCGTATGCAGCGCGCCCAGTAATCCACATAAGCGTTCAATTGGGCTTGCGGGTCATCGCCCAAATGCTGCTGCATCGCTGCCAAGCCCTCCACAGATTGCTGACGATGCCGTTGGACCACCGTCAATACCAAGTCCGCCTTGCTGGGGAAATGGTGGTGGATGCTGGCCTTGCCAATACCGACCTTTTCGGAGAGATCCGCATAGCTGAAGCCGTTGTAGCCGCCAGCGGCCAGCAGTTGCCGGGCATGTTCCGCCAATTCGGTGGCGCGGGGGGAGAGTTCAACAGTCATCGGGTGGGCAGCTAGCGCTTTCGGAGATGAGCCATTCTACTAGTTGATCGATTGACGTCAAGCGCTCAGTTTTGATGGGCGAACCACACTGTCGCAGCGGGTCTGCCTCAGGTAGAAGCGCGTAAAAGCCGCTCGGACAAGGCAGAAAAGCGCACGCTGGGCAGCAGAAAGCAGAGCGCCTCCGGGTCCGCATCCAGCCTCTGCAGCAAAGGGCAGTCCAGGGTTTGCGTGTCCAGCAGCAAGGGCTCCACCGAGGCGACATCCACTGGCAAGTCAATTGTGGCCAAGGCCGACCTGCCAGGGGCGCCCTCCACTGTTGGCACCTCCACCACCGCAGCGTCCTGGGAGGCCAGGCGCACGATAGCATCCGACCAGCCATGGAACATCACGGACCAGGGCGGCGACAAAACGGCCTCCCCTGCCCTCACCGCCCTCGCCGCCAATCTTGGCGCGCTTCCATCGCCGGGCGCGATGTCGACAATGGCCTCATTGGAAGTCACGCAGAAATCAAAGCTTGCTGGCCAATGGGATGGCAAGGCATCACTGAACAAGCGCGTCCCGGCCACATGGGCCAGGCTGTCCATCACGTTGTAGACAAAGGCGACGGTGGGAATGGGCGGCGCATCAGCCAGCGGCTCTGCCAGGTACAGGCGCCAGTTGCTCTGCAATGGCGAAGGCATCAAGCGCCTCAAGGGCCCCATCCACCGAGGACCAAAATGGCCATGCCGATAGGTCAGCACCGTAAGAGGCGTGCGGCCTTGGTAAGACCAGAGGCGCGCGCCCGGTGGGGCAAAGGGTGCTGCCAGGGCTTCGTCCACCAGCCATGTCATGTAGACCACATCGACCACATCGCTGTCCAAGGTCATGAAGGGCAGACGAGACATCAGCGCTCGCCGATAGCTGGCAAAGCGACGCGAATTGAGCAGCTTGGCCAGGCCATTGCCAAACCTGCCCTGGTAGGGGTGTGTGTAGAGGTGATGCATGGAAGCGGTAGACAGCAGCGCTGGCTGGCACCGTTGCGTGGTGATGGCTAAAGGCCGGTTCTGGCCGAAAGCGCCATATTAGCGCCAGCAGCCAGCCACCATGCGACTCTCGCCACGATGGATCAACCGAGGGACCGGCTGCTAAGCAAACTTGTCGCCGCGACACAACCGGCCACGGCTGCTATCACTTGAGGGGTCATTGCACCCGTTTCGGATCCCCGCGTACAAAGCCCACCACCGTCGGCAGCACCGGGGCTAACCAGTCCAGCGGCCGGGCCAGCGCGGCAACGGTCGTCACGTGGCTGAGGTGGTCAAAGATCCGCATATCCACGTCGGTACCGGCAGCCCGTAAGCGGTTTGCCAGGCCGACGGTGTTGCGCTGCGTATCAACGACCTTGTCGTTGCGTGCGGCCAGCAGCAGGGTGCGGGGGGCTTTGGCGTCGGCGTAGAAGAGGGGCTGGGAATCGGCCGGGGTGTGCGGCCAGTTAAAAGCAAGCTGAACCTGGGGGTCCACAATCGGCAAAAAGTCGTAGGGCCCGGCCAGCCCTATCCAGCCCGCAAGCCGATCGGGGGTCAGGCCCAAAGGCGCCAGCCAACGCGGGTCCAGTGCCAGCATCGCTGCGTTATAAGCCCCGGCCGAATGGCCCATCACCATCACCCGCGCCGGGTCGCCACCCAGGCTGGCGGCATGCGCCAAGGTCCACTGCAGCGCCAAGGCGCAATCGCCCAGAAAGCCCTCGAACTGCACCTGGGGGCTCAGCCGGTAGTCAGCCACCACCGCGATGATGCCGTTGGCTGCCAGCGCCTCGCCGACAAATCGGTACTCCGCCCGCTCGCCGCTGGTCCAGTTGCCGCCGTAAAAAAACAGCACCACCGGTGCATGGCCAGGCACCGTGCCAGTCTTTGGCTGGTACACATCCAGCAAATGACGCGGATCGGGCCCATAGCGCACACCGGAGGGGCCGTGGTAAGTGTCATGTGCCACCAGGCGGTCCAGCACCTGGGCACCAGAACACCCGGACAGCAGCGCTGCGATGGCGGAACCGATACCGAGAAGGCTTAGGCGGCGGCTCATGGGGGTGGATAGTTTGGAAAAAATGGGCATGTGCGCTATACGCCGCTCACCGTCTTTTGGATTCATTCCGTTGAATGTGCGGAACTCGCTGTCAACGGCAGTTACTTCAAGCAGTCATTTCCACCAGTCTGCGTTGAAGCTAGGTTCTACGCCTCTCAGCGGGTACCGGAAACTTATGTAGGCCGAATGACTGCTTTGGGAGGGGTTGACGCGGGCCCATCTACACCCATCACAACCATTCGTGCGAAGCGCCGCGCGACGCCAAACGCCAGGCGAATTAATGGCGTGAAAACGCGAGTGCAATTGGTTTGGCCACAGCGATGACTTTGGGAACGCTAACGCTCAAAGCCGTCGCTGCGGAGCCAACAGGTCAGGCAGCACTCGCTCCCTCAGCGTAAAAGCGCCTTCCCAAAATTACACACACTCCGGCGAAGAGGAGCGGAAGCACGCAGAGGAGCGACTGCGGTATGGCTTCCGCAAGCCTTTCCATAGCGATGGCGTCCCTGTAGTCGGTACGGAAAATGAGAAATGACATCACAAAACAGTAGCCAATCAATATTGTCGGGCGTCTGTTGGGTCGTCTAATTTCGCTTAAAAAATACAAGGCTGCGAGGATGTGCAGAACCCACAAGGGATGAACCGTGGCGCCTCCAATAGCTGACCATGCGACGTACGCCGAATACACCGCAATATGGAATGCGAAAAGCACGAATGCTGCTTTGATTAAACGAGGCAATTCGCCAAGCTGTACGGTTCCCGAGATCATTGGTGCTGCCTAACTAGATTTAGAAGACATGCAACCAGCATGTCTAGATCGGCAGATACTGTATGAGCTCTCAATGCATAAGGCAAACTAGCTGTTGCCTCCTTTAGACAAACCTAAAAGTATTGGTCTCACTCTTTGGTGAGTACAAAAGATCAGTGACCCAATGGCCGTAATCCGCCGGCCTAACCTCGGACGACCCGGCCCACTGCCCGCCCACTGTGGCCTCAAACCGCCACAGCCAAAGCCCCCAGCTCCTCCGCCAAAAACCCCTCCACCGTCCGTGCCTCCCGCCCCAGCACCTGCCGCACCGTCGCAGTCACCGCAGCCGCATGCCCCGCACGCATCAGTGCAAAAAACTCGCCATGCACCTGGGCGATAAACGGGTCGGCGGCGGCGGCGGCGGCAGCCACAGGCGCGGCGGCGGTAATGGGCCGGCCCAGCAGGCGCGATGCAATCTCGGCCAGTTTTTGCGGGCGCAGCGCCTGGCTGCCGGTCAGCACCCAGGGGCCTGTCGCCGTGCCCAGCCGCTGCTGGACGGCTTCGGGATTAAGCAGCGCCTCCACGGCGACATCGGCGATGTCGCGGGCATCGATGTAGGAGACACCAGCGCCCAGGTGCTGGGAGCGGATCACATCGCCGCTGCGCAGGTCAGCGGCGATGCGCGACAGGCCCACCTGCATCCAGGCATTGGGGCGCAGCACCGTGTGGGAAATGCCGCTGGCCTGCAGTCCCTCTTCGATGCGGCCATGCGCATCGCCGGACAGCGAATGGCCGGGTGGGGCTATAGTCCAGTCCGAGCCGGAGAGTTTGACGATGTGCTGCACACCGGCTGCGCGCGCGGCCGCCACCACGCGCAGTTGCTGCTCGGCCAGTGCCGGGGTGATAGGAGAGAGCAGGAAAAGGCGCTCAATGCCGACGAGGGCTTGGCCCAAGGCCGCCGCATCCTCAAAACTGCCCTGCGCTATCTCGACCGTATCGCCCCAGAGCGCCTGCGCGGTTGCGGCCTGGCGCACCAGCACCCGGGGCCGTGCTTGCCGGGCCAGCAGGCGCGGCACCAGCAGCTGGCCCAGGCGACCGCTGGCACCGCAGACCAGCACGCGGGGATGCGGGTGCGCACTCATGCCCGCAGTGCATCTGGCTGCGCCGCGCTTTGCGCGGGCGCATTCTCGGCCAGCAGGCGGTTCAGCGGCCGGGCATCGACCCAGTCGGCCACCGAGAAATCGGCTGGCAAAAAGCCCCACTCCAGCAAAAAGTCCTTGAAGTAGCCGATCGCATCGACCAGCTCGGGCTCCAGGCTGATGCCCAGGTGATGGTGCAGATCGGCGCCGTTGGAGGCCAGGATGGCCTCTTCGCTGGTGGCGATCTCGCGGGCCACAAAGCGCAGCGTCTCGTCCGGGTGGGCCTGGGCCCAGCGGCCGGCGCGCTGCACCACGCGCAGCAGCGCCAGCACCAGGTCCGGGCGCTGCTCGGCCAGTGCGGCGTCCACCGTCAGGGTGCGCGGCGTGCCATTGTTGATGCGCACGCGCGGGTCGGGGTGGCGGCCAAACTCGCTGACCAGCTGCGCGCCAATCAGGTTGGCCACCAGGAGGCCCTCGGCGCCTTTGACAAAGATCGCATCGACCTCGCCGCGCACGAGGGCATCGGCCTCGCGGAAATACGGGTGGCGGCGGCGCAGCCCGAACAGGCTGGGCGTGCCATGCTGCTGGATCACCGACTCCTCGATCACCAGATCGACCAGCTGCACATCGCTGTGCTGCAGGCCCACCAGGGACAGGCCCGAGACCAGGCCCTTGAGGGCAGTCGCGCGGTGGAAGTCGATCAGGTCATTGACGCGCTGGGGCACGCCAAAGCGCTTGCCCGCCAGGTCCTCGGGCTTGTCAATGCCCCGGCCCGGCAGGGTCACCAGCGCCTGGAACTCATCCGTCCAGGTGATGGCAACCAGGCGCGTATCGCGGCCCTTGGCGCGTGCCCAGATCGGCGGAATATTGCCGCCCTGGCGGAAGGACCAGGGCAGGCTGTGGTCGAAATGGCTCTCGCGCACCTTGCGGTCCTTGGAGTCAAAGATGGACTCCACGCCAATGCCCAGCGCCGCAAAGGCCTCTTGCAGCCAGCCTTGCTGCGCGGCAATGCCCAGTGGCGACGGCACCGGGCAGCGGGTGTACCAGAGGGAGCTGGGTTGTTGACCTGGTACGTTCGATGTTTCGGAAGGGCTTGTCATCGGTTTCTCCTAGGCAAAGGGATCAGGACGCGGCCAGCCAGACGCCGGCCAGGTTGCCGGCCACGCCATCCGCACCCACGGTGTGGTTGCGCACGCGCTTGTCGGCGATGGTGTAGATGTCGGGGGCGACCAGGGTGATGTCGGGCAGGTCGGTGGCGATGTGCTTCTGGAACTCGGCCACCTCACGGATGCGCTGGGCCTCGTTCATCTCGACGGCGGCGGACTCCAGCAGGCGGTCCACCTCGGGGCTGGCGTAATGCGCGCCGTTGGAGAACGGCAGCCCGCGCTGAAAGCTCTTGGACCAGTACAGCCGCTGGATGCCCACCGTCGGGTCAAAGGTGTTGCTCATCGCGCTCACATGCAGGTCAAAGGCCCGGTCGGTGTAGATGCGCTTGATGTAGGTGGCAAAGTCCTGGCTATTGATCTGCACATCGATGCCGATGCGGCCCAGCGCCTGCTTGAGGAAGTCGCCCGTGCGCTGGCCGCCCTCGTTGGGGATGGGTGTCAGGTTCAGCCGCGCACGCCACTGGCCGCCGGCCTTGCCGCGCGTCAGGCCGGCCTCATCCAGCAGCTTCTCGGCGCGCTTCAAGTCATAGGGCAGCACCGGCAGATCGGGCACATAGAATTTTTTGAGCGCCGGGTGCACCGGCCCGGTGGTCAGCTTGCCCTGGCCGTACCAGGCCACCTTGAGCAGGTTTTCGCGCTGCAGCGCGTGGGCAATGGCCTGGCGCACGCGCAGGTCCTTGAGCAAGTCGCTCTCCAGGTTGAACTCCAGCCGGTAGACGCTGTTGATGTACTCATAGCCCCGGGTCTCGAACTGCAGGCCCGGCTTGGCGCGCAGGCGCTCCACCTCGGCAAAGGGCACTGGCGAGCTGGGCGCAATCTGCACCTGTCCGCTTTCGATGGCCGCCGTGCGCGCGGCGGCATCGGGGATAAAGCGCACCACCAGCCGGTCGATATAGGGCTTGTCGCCATCCCAGTAATGGGGGTTGCGCTCGTAGATCACATGGCTGCCGCGCACCCATTCCTTGAACACAAAGGGGCCCGTGCCCACCGGCGCATTGTTGGCCGGATTGGTATCGGCCCGGCCGCTGGAATACAGATGCTTGGGCACGATGGGCGACTCCGAGGCCGCCAGCGCCGTGATCAGGTAGGGGATGGGGCGGCTCAGCTTGAGCACCACGGTGTGGGCATCGGGGGCCTGCACCTCGGCCACGCCGGCAAAGGTGGCGCGGCCCCGGGGGTGGAACTCCTTGAGCAGCGCAATCGAGTGCACCACATCGGCCGAGGTGAAAGGCTTGCCGTCATGCCATTTGACGCCCTGGCGCAGCTGGAAGCGGTAGACCAGGCCATCGGGGCTGATCGACCAGGCAACGGCCAGCTGCGGCTGCGGGTTGAGGTTGAAGTCATAGGTCAGCAGCCCCTCGGTCACCTTGCCCGAGATCGTCACCGACGAGCCGGCGGTGTGCGCAATCGTCGTCAGGGTTGGCGGCTCGGGAAACAGCAGCAGGTTCAGGGTGCCGCCTTTTTGCGGCTTGTCCTGGGCCCAGGCCAGGCTGGGGACTGCCGTGCCGATGCCGGTGGCAGCAGCGGCCAGCATAAAGTGGCGGCGCGTGGCGAGCGAGAAATCGGAATCAATAGACATGCGAGGTACCAAGGAGAGGAAACAAGGATGGCGCTCAGGCAGTGGCCTGGTGCCGCTGCAAGGCCGCGCGGCCGCTGTTGCTGCGGATCAGGCTGTTGGAGGGTGAATGGATCTGGCTGCACAGCACATTGCGCAGATGGCGCTCCAGCGGATTGCGCCGCGCCAGTCCGTGGTTGCCGGCCAGCTCCAGCGCCAGCTGCACCACGCGCAGCGCGTTGTCCACCGCCACATGCTTGGCCACGGCGACCAGGCCATCGGGTGCGGCGCCGCTGTCATAGGCGCGGGCATGGCTGTCCAGCAGCCAGTCGCTGGTCTGCAGCAGCAGCTCGATCTCGCCAAACTTTTCCTGCACGGTGGCGAGCGATGCCAGGCTGGCACCGCCCAGTGCGCTGGGGCGGCGCTGGTTCAAAAAGGCGCCCAGCCAGTCGCGCGCCGAGCGCGCCGCGCCGTCATAGACCGTGGCCACCAGGCTGAAGTACCAGGCAATGCCATGGGCCTCGCGCTGCAGGCCCAGGCTGGCCGGGCGCAGGCCTACCGCATGGTGCTCGGGCACCCAGGCGCCATCGAGCACCAGGTCCTGGCTCGCGGTGGCGCGCATGCCCAGGGGGTTCCAGGTATCGACCAGGCGCGCGCCGGCCGTGCCCCGCGGCAGCACAAAACTGCCCAGGCGCGGCTCGGGCTCATCGGTCACCGCCAGCACGCTGATCCAGGCCAGCAGCGGCCCGCCGGTCACATAGACCTTGTGGCCGCTCAGCTGCCAGCCGCCGGCCACGTGCCTGGCCCGCGCTGCGGGCAGGCCGCCGTGCGAGGGCGAGCCCAGCTCCGGCTCCACCTGGGCGGCGTTGAGCAAGGCGGGGCCTTGCAGGCTGGCTGCGATCAACTCGTCCGCCAGCGCTGCCGTCCACTCACCCTGCCCCGCGCGCTGCGAGCGGGCAATCGCCGCATGGTTGCTGTAGTGCATAGCCAAAATCAAGGCCACCGCTGGGTCGCCCTGGGCAATGGCCCCCACCACTGCACGCGCGCTGGCCAGGCCGGCGCCATGGCCACCGGCCTCGCGGGCAATGGTCAGCCGCAGCAAGTCGGCTTGGTGCAGCAGCGCAAACTGCGGCGCGGGCGCTGCGCCACTGGCGTCATGCACCTCCGTCAAAGCCGCCAGCTCGCCGATCAGCGCCTGGGCGCGGGTCAGCAAGCTGGCCTCGTCCAAGGCTGGGCCCGGGCTGGGCGCTTCCCGTGGCTGCTGCAGCACTTGCAGCACGGCGCTCATGCATCCCCCTGCGCATAGCGGGGCGGCACCACATAGCCGCCCTGGGCCTGCTCCCAGGCATGGGCAAAGGCGATGGTGGTGCGGTCTTCCAGATAGGGGCCGACCACCTGGGCGCTGATCGGCAGGCCCTCGTCATCCAGCCCGACCGGAAAGCTGGTCGCAGGCAGGCCCGGCAGCACCGGCAAGCCGGCCCAGTAAAACAGTTCGCGAAAGCCGATATGGCGCACGCCATCGGCATAGGCCACGGGAAAGCGGCGCTCCTCCTTGTGGCCCTGCTGCTGGTGCGCAAAGGCAGGGGTGGGCGCCACGGGGGTCAGCACCACGTCATAGTCCTTGAACAGCTGCTCCCACTGGTGGCTCAGCGCATGGCGGTGCTCGTTGTCCTGCAGCCAGGTGGCATGGGGCAGGCTGGGCGCGCGCAGCAAGGCGGCCTCGGCGCTGCGGTCATCGGGCTCCAGCTCGGCCAGGCGCTGCTGCTGCGCCTCGGTCAGCGGGGCGGCGTTAGCCACCGACGAGCCCAGCAGGCTGCGGTAGGTGCGGTGCTGCTCGCTCAGATCAGGGCGCTGGGCGGGCGGCAGATCGCGCCACTGCGTGGTCTTCACGCCCTGGGCCTGCAAGGCGCTGACAACGCGCGCGATCACCAGCTGCTCGGACAGGCTCGCCTCCTGGCCCGGCCAGGCATCCAGCACCAGCACCCGAAAATCCGGCAGCCGCTGGTGGCGGGCTGCAGGCAGGCTCACCCGCCAGCCCTTGGCCTGCAGCGGATCGAGGTTGAGCAGCTGCTCCAGCGCCAGCTCCAGGTCGAGTGCGCTGCGCGCCAGCGGCCCGGCCACCGACAGATCCCGCGCGCTAAAGCGCCCCTGCGGCGCGCCAGTGCCGCGCATCGATATCAGCCCATAGCTGGTCTTGTGGCCAAACACGCCGTTGAAGTGCGCGGGGATGCGTACCGAGCCACCAATGTCGGTGCCCAGCTCCAGCGCCACAAAGCCCGCCGCCACGGCCGCTGCGCTGCCGCCCGATGAGCCACCGGGCGTACGCTGCAGATCCCAGGGGTTGCTGCTGCTGCCGTACACGGCGTTGTAGCTTTGCAGATCGCTCAGCGCCAGCGGCACATTGCTTTTGCCGATGAGCACCGCGCCCGCCGCGCGCAAGGCCGCCACCGCCGGCGCATCCTGCCGGGCGATATTGCTGCGGTAGTCCGGGTTGCCCACGGTGGTGGGCAGGCCGGCCACATCAAAGTTTTCCTTCACGGTGATTGGCAGGCCCAGCAGCGGCTTGCGCTCGCCCCGCTGCAAGGCGGCGTCTGCTGCCTGGGCATCGCGCCGGGCCTGTTCAATCGCCCGCACCGGGATCGCGTTGAGCTCACCATCATGGCGTTCGATGCGGGCCAGCGCCTGCTCCAGCAGCTCCACCGCGCTGACGCGGCCATCGGCCAGCGCTTGCAACTGCTCGCGGGCACTGGCAAAGGCTAGGCTGGCAGCAACGCCGGGCGCCGCTACTGCGGCCTCGCTCAGCGTGGTTTCGTTGGGAAAGTCGATGGTCGTCGTCATTTGCTAGCCTCCAGCCACAGGTCAGAAAAGTCTCCAGACGTCAGGTCAATGCTGTTGTTGAGCCCATGCACCCGCGTGCTGTGTACCCGCAGCGCAGAGGGCACGGTGGCGATCGGGTAGACGGGCAGATCACGGCCGACGATCTGCTGGATCTCGCGGAACTGCGCGGCACGCTTGGCCTCGTCGACCTCGACAGCGGCCTGGCGGAACAGGTTGTCGACCTGTGGGTTGTTGTAGTGCGAGGCATTGATCCAGATCAGCGGGTTCTTGATGCCGTCGGACCAGTAGATGCGCTGCACGCCCACCGATGGATCAAACAAGCGGCCCAGGCCGTTGAGGTTCAGGTCAAACTCGCGCGCGGTGTAGGCGCGCTTGAGGAAGGTGGGCAGGTCACCATCCAGAATGTCCACCTTGATGCCCACGCGGTTCAGCGCCGAGCGCAGGTACTCGGCCGTCTGCTTGAACTGCGCGCCGGGGATGTAGGTGAGCTTGAGCGCAAAGCGCTGGCCATTGGCCTGGCGCGGGTAGCCGGCGCTGTCGAGCAGCTGGTTGGCGCGGGCCACATCAAAGCCGTAGTTGAACTGGCTGTCGTCGTAGTAGGCGCCCAGCACCTTGGGGATGGGCGAGTTCACCAGCTCGGCCTGCTTGTAGTAGACGTTGTTGACGATGAAGTTGCGGTCCACCGCATGGGCAATCGCATGGCGCACCTCGGGCTTGGCCAGCACCGGGTTCTCCACGTTGAACTCCAGGAAGGAGGCATTGTTCAGGAACGCGTCATAGTTGGCATCGAGCTTGAGGTTAGGCTTTTGCAGCAAGCGGCCCAGGTCGGCCAAGGCCAGGTTCTGCGCCACATCGGCCTCGCCGGTTTCGATGGCGGCCGAGATGGCTGCCGGATCGCGCACAAAGCGGATCACCACCCGGTCCACATGGGGCACGCCCGGGCGCCAGTAGTGGGGGTTGCGCTTGAGGATCACATGGCTGCCGCGCACCCACTGCTCAAAAATGAAGGGGCCCGTGCCCACCGGCGCATTGGCGTTGGGGCTGCCCAGCGGATCGCCATCGCCATAGCGGTGCGCCGGCACGATGGGCAGCTCCGCCGATGACAGCGACTTGAGCAAAAACGGCGCGGGCTTGGACAGCACCAGCACTGCGGTATGCGCGTCAGGCGTATCGACCCGCTCCAGGTTCTGCAAGGTGATGCGGCCGCGCGGGCCCTGCTTCTTTTGGGTCAGGAAGGAATAGCGCACATCGGCCGAGCTGAAGTCGCGCCCATCATGGAACTTGACGCCCTCGCGCAGCTTGAAGCGGTACTGCAGGCCATCGGGGCTGACCGTCCAGGATGTTGCCAGCAAGGGCTGGGGCTGGAACTTGGCGTCATAGCGCAGCAGGCCTTCGGTGATCTTGGCGCTGACATCGCGGTTGTCGGTCTTGGTGTCGAGAAAGGACACCAGCGAGGTCGGCTCTTGCGCGACCACGGACGTGACCGTGCCGCCCTTGACGGGCGTGGCTGGTGCCTGGGCGTTGGCAGCCCCAAAGCTGCTGGCAGCCAGCAGGCCCCAGGCCAGGTTTTTGTAGAGAGTTCGCATGGGCAATGGTCCAGGAGAGAAGGCGCAGACAAGGCGCGGGTAGCACGCAAAAAGCGCAAAGGAAAAACGGGAGGGGCGGAGAAAGTCTGTGGATAAAGCTGTGCGCAGCGCAGGTGCTACTGCTAGAAGCGCAGCCCTGCCTGCTTCATCAGCGGCAGAATGCGGTCGCCAAAAAATTCCAGGTCGGGCTTGAAGTCGAAGAAGCTCAGTTGCAGCCCATCGATGCCGGCGCGCTTGAGCTGCACAAACTGCTCCACCACCTGCTCGGGCGTGCCGATCACTTCGATATTGCCGCCAATGGCGCGGCGCTTGGGGGCATCGAGGGCGGTGCGGCCGCGCCAGGCATGGGCGTCGCTCTTCAAGCTGCTAAAGCCCTCGGGCGTGCGCTGGTCCTGATGGGCGACGATGGCATCGTGGTAGGCCCAGGTCTCGGCCTCGGTGTCGCGGCTGATGACCATCGGGTTGAGCAAGGTGCGCACCGTGCGGCCGGCATTGCGCGCCTCTTGCTTGACGCGGGCCGCATGGGCGGGCAGCACCTCGATGGCGCGGGCAAAGTCGGATGCGCCGGGGCTGGTGATAAAGACCAGGTCCGAATGCCGGGCCGCAAAGGCAATGCCGGCGTCCGAGCCGGTGGCATTGACCAGCGCGGGCCGGCCAAAGCGCGGCTTGGGGCTGACAAATCCTCCCCCCAGCTTCCAGGGCGAGATGCCTTCAAACGAGTAGTTCTCGTCGTACGACCACAGACGCTGCACCACCTCGATGAACTCGGAGGCCAGGTCATAGCGACGGTCATGCTCGATCTGGTCCCAGCCAAACATCTTGTGCTCCACCTCGCGGTGGCCGGTGACGATATTGATGCCCCAGCGCCCGCCCGAGATATGGTCCAGGGTGGCGCCCCACTTGGCCAGGTGCAGCGGGTGCAAAGGGCCGTAGAGCACATGGATGGTCGAGATCAGCATGATGCGGCTCGTGACCGAGGTCAGCGCCGCCGTGGTGGCGAAGGAGTCCAGCGCGTCGCCATTGAACACGCCGCCATAGCCGCCCTTGGGCAGCCACTGCGACAGCGCAAACACCAGATCGAACCCAAGGCTCTCGGCCTTCAGCACCAGGTCCTTGTTGTAGTCAAAGCGCCAGTCGGTGCTGCGCGGCAGGGTCGAGGCGCTCCAGCCTCCCGCCTGGATCGGCAGAAACAGGCCCAGCAGAATCGGCTGCGCAAAAGCCTGCGACAGGGGGCTGTCCGGAAATGCCAGCGGCGAGGCGAATGTCTCTCTATCAGCGATTTTTTCCAGCGGTATTGCAGAGTTCATGGAGCGGCCAAGGTTGTCAATACAAAGGATGCCAAACCAGCCTTGAGATAACCAGCCATTCAGCATCCGCATTGGCTTGAATAATCCCATGAATCACTACCCCGCTCTTGCGCCGATTTTGCATTTGCATATTAAAAAATCAGCCATCGGCGCCGATATGCAAACAGAGCCGCAAGTGCGGTGCCAGCGCCCTGCGCAGCGTCCACCCGCGCTTATAGCTTGCGGCCATATGCAGCAAGCCAAACAAAATATGCTGCCTCAGGTTCAAATCACCACGAAAAACTTTGGCGAGCAGCCACCAACCGATAAAAATCAGATACCGATATTTGTTATTTAATTTGCGCCTTTTGATATATGAAATGGCATGCTGCAAATACCGGCGATAACACAGGAACGCTCCTATCATGCACAGGTCACCTCCCGATGAATAATGCGCATGAATACCACCCCACGTTTATTGCGATCGCTCTGGTTCAATGCCAAATATGCAGTGCCGACGGTACTGGGCGTCGCGATTTTGAACTTTTTGCTGCTGCAACTCACACCCGGTGATGCGGCCGATGTGATGGCCGGCGAATCGGGGGCGGCGACGGCCGAGACCCTGGCGGCACTGCGCACACGCTTTGGACTGGATCTGAGCGTGCTTGAGCAACTGCAGGCCTACCTGGGCAACCTGGCGCATTTCAGCCTGGGCTTCTCGCCCCGCTACAACATGCCGGTGATGGAGCTGATCGGCCAGCGCCTGCCCAGCACCTTGCTGCTGATGGGGCTGGCGCTGGCGATTGCACTGAGCCTGGGCATTGCGCTGGGCACGGCGATGGCCTATTTTGCCGGCCGCCTGCCCGACCGCCTGCTGTCGGTTCTGTCGCTGCTGTTCTATTCGGTGCCGGGCTTTTGGACCGGGCTGATGCTGATCGTGCTGTTCTCGGTCAAGCTTGGCTGGCTGCCCAGTGGCGGCTCGGCCAGCATTGGCTCGCAGCTGAGCGGCCTGGCCGCCGTGCTCGACCAGCTGCGCTACATGGTGCTGCCGGCCACGTCGCTGGCGCTCTTCTATGTGGCGATCTATGCCCGCCTCACCCGCGCGGCGATGCTGGAGGTGCAGTCGCAGGACTTTGTGCGCACCGCCGCCGCCAAAGGCCTTTCGCCCTGGCGCATCACGGTGCGCCATGTGCTGCGCAATGCGCTGCTGCCCGTCACCACGATGGCCGGCATGCACCTGGGCGGCATGCTCGGCGGCGCGGTCGTCGTCGAGACCGTCTACAGCTGGCCCGGCCTGGGGCGCCTGGCCTTTGAGGCCGTGCTGAGCCGCGATTTCAGCGTGCTGATGGGTGTGCTGTTTCTCTCTTCCCTGCTCGTGATCGCCGCCAATGTGCTGGTCGATCTGCTGCATGCCTGGCTGGATCCCCGAATCGAGGTGCGCTGATGTCTTTGTCTTCTTCGTCCCAGGCGCTGCCGATCCCCCCGGCCGCCGCCCACCCGCTGGCGGCCGCGCAAGCGGCGCACAGTACCACCAGCAATGCCGAGCCCGATGCCGCGCCCTGGCCCAATCTGCATGCGCCCGATGCGGTGCGCACCAGCACCAGTGCCGCCAACGCCGGTAGTGGCAGCCAGGGCTACCGCGCACTGCGCGTGTTTCTGCGCAACCCCACGGCCATGCTGGGCTGCGGCTTTTTGCTGGCCGTGCTGCTGCTGGCGCTGACCGCCCCCTGGCTCTTTCCCGGCGATCCGCTGGACATGGTGGCCCAGCCCTTTCTCTGGCCCGGCCAGGATGGGGCCTATTTGCTCGGCACCGACTCGATGGGCCGCGATGTGGCCGCCGGCATTGCCCATGGCGCGCGCGTGTCGCTGCTGGTCGGCGTGTCGGCCACCTTGATCGGCCTGAGCCTGGGCATTGGCATTGGCGCCGTCAGCGGCTACTTTGGCGGCTGGGTCGATGACCTGCTGCAGCGCGTGGTGGTGCTGTTTCAGACGATACCCAGCTTTATCTTGCTGGTGGTGCTGGTGGCGATTGCCCAGCCTGCGATCAGCACCATCGTCGTGGCCATTGGCCTGGTGACCTGGCCGACGGTGGCGCGCCTGGTGCGGGCCGAGTTCCGCGCGCTGCGCCACAAGGAGTTTGTGCTGGCCGCCCGTGCGCTGGGCTACTCGCACAGCCGCATCATCCTGCGGGAGATGCTGCCCAATGCGCTGCCGCCCATCATCGTCACCTCGTCGGTGATGGTGGCCTCGGCCATCCTGCTGGAATCGGCGCTGTCCTTCATGGGCATGGGCGACCCGAACGTCGTCAGCTGGGGCAGCATGATCGGCATGGGCCGTGACCTGCTGCGCACCGCCTGGTACCTGACTGCGGCTCCGGGCCTGGCCATCGTGTTTGCCGTGCTCGCCTTCAACCTGATTGGCGATGGCTTGAACGACGCCCTCAACCCCCGTCTGTCGCAGGAGCGCTGAATGTCCGAAACCTCTTTGTTGGATGTGCGCGGGCTGAGCATCCGTTTTCCGCAGCTCGATCCGGTGCGTGGGCTGAGCTTCAGCGTGCAGGCGGGCGAGACCTTGGCGATTGTTGGCGAATCGGGCTCGGGCAAATCGCTCACCGCCCTCGCGCTGATGCGCCTGCTGCCCCGAGCGGCCCGCATTGCGCAGGGCGAGGTCTGGTTCAACGGCCAGAACCTGCTGGACCTGAGCGAGCCGGCGATGCGCCAGCTGCGCGGGCGCGAGATCGGCATGATCTTCCAGGAGCCGATGACCTCGCTGAACCCGGTCTACACCATCGGCTGGCAGATTGCCGAGGTGCTGCGCCAGCACGAGGGCCTGAGCGCCAAGGCCGCGCGGCTGCGTGCCATCGAGCTGCTCGATACCGTGCGCATCCCCGATCCGCAGCGCCGGGTCGATGATTTTCCGCACCAGCTCTCGGGCGGCATGCGCCAGCGCGTGATGATTGCGATGGCCATTGCCTGCCGCCCGCGCCTGCTGATCGCCGACGAGCCCACCACCGCACTCGATGTGACCATCCAGGCACAGGTGCTGGACCTGCTCGACCGGCTGCGCAAGGACTTGTCGATGGGCCTGATCCTGATCACGCACGACCTGGGCGTGGTCTCGCAGTGGGCCGACCGCGTGGTGGTGATGTATGCCGGCCGCGAGGTGGAGCAGGCCCGCCCGGGCCCGCTGTTTGACGAGCCCCTGCACCCCTACACCCAGGGCCTGCTGGCGGCATCGCCCCGGCTGCAGCCCGGCGCGCACTACCTCGATGGGCCGCTGACCGAGATTCGCGGCAGCATCACCTCGGCCATTGGCCAGGCCGGCTGCGCCTTTGCGCCGCGCTGCCCGCGTGCCCAGGCCTATTGCCACAGCGTTGTGCCGCCCTTGCAAGTCGCCGGCCCGCAACGCCTGAGCGCCTGCCCCATCACCCTGCCTGCGTCTGCACGCAGCGCCCACCTTGCCTAGGACTGCCATGAGCCTGCTGACTGTCAGCGATCTTCAGACCCATTTCAAACTGCCCAAGGGCGTGCTGCGCGCCGTCGATGGCGTGTCGTTCAGCATTGCCAAGGGCGAGACCGTCGGCCTGGTGGGCGAATCGGGCTGCGGAAAATCGACGCTGGGCCGCAGCCTGCTGCGGCTGGAGACGCCCACCACCGGCCAGGTGGCGCTGGACGGCGAAGACATTCTGCCCTTGCAAGGCGCGCGGCTGCGCAGCCTGCGCAAGCGCATGCAGATGATCTTCCAGGACCCGTTTGCCTCGCTCAACCCGCGCCACAGCATCGGCACGATCTTGGAGACGCCTTTGCAGGTGCATGGCCTAGGTGACCGCGCCCAGCGCCGCCGCCAGGTCGAGCGCCTGCTCGACCGCGTGGGCCTGCCGCGCAGCGCGCTGGGCCGCTACCCGCATGAATTCTCCGGCGGCCAGCGCCAGCGCCTGGGCATTGCCCGCGCGCTGATGCTGCAGCCCGATCTGGTGGTCTGCGACGAGCCGGTCTCGGCGCTCGATTTGTCGATCCAGGCGCAGATCCTGAACCTGCTCGTTGAGATGAAGCGCGAGTTCGGCCTGTCCTATTTGTTCATCTCGCATGACCTGTCGGTCGTGCAGTACTTTGCCGACCGGGTGCTGGTGATGTACCTGGGCCGCATCGTCGAGAGCGCCGACCGCCGCAGCTTGTGGAGCAGCCCACGCCACCCCTACACCCAGGCGCTGCTCGATGCCGTGCCTGACCCCACACGCCACCGCCAGGCTGCCCCCTTGGGCGGCGACCTGCCCAGCCCGCAGAACCTGCCCAGCGGCTGCCGCTTTCACCCGCGCTGCCCGCGCGCGACGGCGCTGTGTACTGCGCAGGAACCGCTGCTCAGCGACAGCGGCAACGGCCATCTGGTCGCTTGCCACCATCCGCAGCTGCCACAGACCGCTGGCACGCAAACCTCCGTGATTTCCTTTCACTAACCCTTCGTTTTTTCTTTTGCCATGACCTACCGTTATCTCGGCCGCAGCGGCCTCAAAGTCTCCCGCCTCGCACTGGGCACCATGATGTTTGGCGGGCCCACCGACGAGCAGACCGCGCACGCGATCATCGCCAAGGCCAAGTCCCAGGGCATCAACTTCATCGACACGGCCGACGTCTACCAAAAGGGCCTGACCGAGCAAGTCGTGGGCCGGGCGCTGGCAAAGGATCGCCATGACTGGGTGCTGGCCACCAAGTTCGGCAACCCGCTGGGCGAGGGCCCGAACCGGCGCGGCACCTCGCGCAAATGGATCATCGAGTCGGTCGACAACAGCCTGCGCCGCCTGGGCACCGACTACATCGACCTGCTCTACTTTCACCGCGCCGATTTTGATGCGCCGCTGGGCGAGGCGGTGCGCGCGATTGGCGACCTGGTACGCGCCGGCAAACTGCGCTATTTTGGGCTGTCCAACTTTCGCGGTTGGCGCATTGCCGAGGTGGCCCACCTGGCAGACGCCGAAGGCATTGACCGGCCCATCGCCAGCCAGCCGCTCTACAACATCGTCAACCGCACGGCCGAGGCCGAGCAACTGCCCGCTGCCGCCGCCTATGGCCTGGGCGTGGTCTCGTACAGCCCGCTGGCCCGGGGCGTGCTGACCGCCAAGTACCCGAATGTGGAAGCGGCCGAGCCCGGCTCGCGCGCCGCGCGGCTGGACAAGCGCATGCTCGAGACCGAGTGGCGCCCCGAGTCCCTCGACATTGCCGCCGAGATCAAAAAGCACACCGACGCGCGCGGCATCAGCCCGGTGGACTTTGCGCTGGCCTGGGTGCTGAACAACCGCCTGGTGACCGCCGCCATCGCCGGCCCGCGCACGCCGGAGCAATGGGATGGCTATATCCGCGCGCTGGACTACCAGTTCACTGCTGATGACGAGGCCCTGGTCAACCGCCTGGTGGCCGCCGGCCACCCCTCGACCCTGGGTTTTACCGACCCCGGCCACCCGGTCGAAGGCCGTGTGCCCTATGTGGCAGCTACGCAGGCCCCCGCGTCAGCGGCCGCTTAAACCCAACAGGTGCACCGCCATGAATGCCTCGGTTCCTCCCCTGCGCTCCCGCCACCCCAGCCGCGATGACCTGCTGGCCCGCCTGCCCCAGCTGGCTGCCGATATCGGCCAAGGCGCCGCGCAGCGCGAGCTGCAGCGCGAGCCGCCCTGGGCGGCGTTTGACCTGCTGCGCGCTTCGGGCCTGGGGGGGCTGCGCATTGGCCGCGAACAGGGCGGGCCGGGCGGATCGGTCGCCGATGTGGTCGAGGTGGTCAGCACCCTGGCCGCAGCGGACTCCAACGTGGCCCATGCGCTGCGCACCCACTTCAACACCACCGAGCTGCTGCGGCTGGATACCAAGCCCTCGCCCCTGGCCCAGCGCCAGAACGCCTGGGCCCTGCAGGGCAAGCTGTTTGGTGGCGCCTTTACCGAGCTGGGCACGGCGCGCGCCGGCATCAGCACCTCGACCCTGCTGCGCGAGGGGCTGCACCACCGCTTGAATGGCAAGAAGTACTACGCCACCGGCACGGCCTATGCGGATTACTTCAATGTCTTTGCCACCAATGACGAGGGCCAGGGCGTCAATGCCGTGATCCCCGTGCAGCGCGAAGGTGTGCGGGTGCTGGACGACTGGGACGGCATGGGCCAGCGGCTGACCGCCAGCGGCAGCCTGGAGCTGAACAATGTGCTGGTCTATGACGACGAAATCAGCCCCGGCGCGCGCGACAACTTGGCGGGCCGCCATGCGTCTGCGCTGCGCCAGCTGATCCTGGTGGCCACTGCCGCCGGCATTGTGCGCAACATCCTGGCCGATGCGCGCCACTATGTGCTGCAGCTGGGCCGGCCTGCGATGCACAGCCCGGCCGAGCGCTCACGCGACGACCACTTTGTGCAGGCCGTCGTCGGCGAGCTGGCCGCCGCCAGCTATGCGATCGATGCCTTGATCACCGCCAACGCCCGCCAGCTGGACCAGGGCGCCTATGCCATCGTGCATGCGCCGCAAAGCGCGGACGATGTCGTCCTGCAAGGCGCGCTGGCCACCGCCCAGACCCAGCTGGTCGTCAGCCGCCTGGCGCTGAATGCCGGCGAGCGCCTGTTTGAAGTAGGCGGCGCCTCCGCCACCTCGCGCCAGCTGAACCTGGACCGGCATTGGCGCAACCTGCGCACGATCTTTAGCCACAACCCGCTGCTGCACAAAACCCGGGTGGTGGGGGACTATGTGCTCAATGGCACGCGGACGCATTTGGAGGAAGGGCGGGTGTTTTAGCCGTGCATGGCGCCAGCGTTGCTGGATGTAGGCCGGTGACAATGCCTGCAACGTCGGCTTCTCTGCCATGGGGTAGCGCCAAAACAGGGTTGCCATGGCGCTTGTCTACACATATCAATTGAAAAATCAATAAATATATTGATTTCAAGAAAATTCACATTCTTTCCGTGCTTTTCCGGAAAAGCGATCTAGCTAAATTAAATTGTTGCGTATATCTTGTAAAAATTACCTATTAAGTAAATTTTTACAAACGCCATGCACCTCGCTTCTGAATCTGCGACTTCGCATCTGAGTTATCCCCTTGCGGGCACACCGTTGGGCAAGGCCACCCTGCGCGGCAGCTTGATTGCCGGCCTGTTTGTAGTGCCTCAGCTGGCTCTGGCCGCCTGTCCTGCCAATCTGGCAGCCTCCTCCTATACCTCGCCCATCCAGGACGGAGGCTCCACCTGCGTTTACACCGCGGACCCGATAGCAGTGACCGTTAACGGACTGGGGGGGTCAGGCTTGGTACAGGCATCAGGCAACACAACGGTCAATGGTGTGCTGACCGTTACCGACACCAACGGAAATAACAGCCGTGGCATCTATGTCACCGGTGCCGGCATTGCTAACTTCCTGAAAGATGTCACCGTCAACAAGCCCAGTGGCTCCAACAATGCAGCGGGTATTGAAAAAGCAGGAACGGGCGTGGTGACCTTCCAGGGAAATACCACGGTGACTTCTAACACGGTGCCGCCTTCCAGCGCCAACACCCGTGACGGGGTCCGTAACAACGCAGGCACCTCCGATTACCAGCAAAACCTCAGCATCACCAGCCAAGGCGGCACCCGTTCAGGCCTGTATGTGGGTGCAGGCGTGGTCACCGTGGGTGGCAATTTAACACTGGATTTCCAGTCCAACTACTACAGCAGCAACTTCGCACCGCTATGGAGCCAGGGCGGAACCACCACCGTTACAGGTACCACCACGGTCAACACGGCAGCCGCCTCGGGCCTCACGCCAGGCGTCGTGGTGACGAATTCCCAAGTCACCCTGAATGGTGCCACCAGCGTGACGGTGGCAGGCGCGGGTGCTGCAGCCGTGGATATCCGCATCGGCGGCGTTGCTGGGTGGCCGCTGGCGGGCAACACCATCACCGCATCGGGTGCCGCAGGCATTGGCCTGCAACTGCGCAGCAATGGCAGCTTTAGCGCAGGCTCGGGCCTTGTCGTCAACGCGCAGGGCAGCTCTTTCAACTACCTCTCGGCCAGCGGAAGTACCAGCCTGGATGCAGTCACCGCCACGACGGCCCCGGTGGTCTGGAACGCCGATGCCACCAGCACGGCCACCTACACCGGCAACGAAGGCCACTACAAGGGCAGCAGCCAGTTGGCGAGCGGCGGTCAGCTGACCTTGAACCTGAACCGCGCCGCCTTGTGGGAGGCCACCGCCGCCTCGTCCTTTACGGTGCTGAACCTGCAAAGCGATGCGCTGCTCGATGCCTCCTTGCTGCCCAGCCTGGCAGCCACGGGCAACCTGAGCAATGCCGGGGGCATCGTGTCGCTCGCTCGCAGCGATGCCAGCCCCAACAACACCCTGGCCTTGGCGGGTACCTACACCGCCAATGGCGGCAGCCTGGTGCTCAACACCGTGCTCAACGATGGCTCCACCTCGGTGAGTGATGTGCTGCAGGTGAATGCGACAGCGGCAGGTGGCAGCCCCACCCTGCTCTCGGTGCTGCCCGATGCGGCCAGCGCGCCGGCCTTCACCACCGGCAAAGGCATTTTGGTGGTGCGCGTGACCGGCGGCGCAGCCAGCTCGGCGGCCAGTGTCTTTGCGCTGCCAGACGGTTTCCTGGACGCCGGCGGCATCCGCTACGAACTGGTGCGTGACGCAGACGATGGCAACTGGTACCTGCGCTCTGTCGCCGCTGCGCAGCTGACCGTGAACAAGGTAGTCACCGGACCCGCAGGCGCGGCGCCCTTTGCCGGTGAGATTCCGTTTACCGTGAGCTGCACCGGCCCGGCAACGTCCTTCAGCGGCAGCCTGGTGGTGGCGGCCAACCAGGGCAGCGCTGCCCCCATCACCATCCAGCAAGGCAGCGCCTGCACGGTGGCCGAAGGCGCGCTGCCCACTGCCCCTGCGGGCTACCGTTGGGCCGAACCCAGCTACACCCAGCCTGCGGCCATTGCCGCCGGTGCCAACACCGCAACCATCACCAACACCTTGGTCTCAACCGCCACCCCCACCGATACGGGGACGCTCAAGCAAGTGCCAAGCCTGGGCACCTGGGCCGTCAGCGCACTGTCGCTGGGCATGGCGCTGATGGGTATGCGCCGCACGCGCCGTCGCACGGTGTGACCACGCCGCACGCCACTGCCCTCACGTAAAAATGCCACCTCGCGGTGGCATTTTTTCTGGGGGCTGCGCTGGGCAGAAGAGCGCTGCTTACTGCTCAGCCGTCACCTGCGCCCGCACATCCAACTCCACCTTCCAGCGCTCGCTGCCACCCACCGGCACGGCATTGAGCTCCAGGGTGCCGATGTCGGTGACGCGGGCAAGCAGGGTGACGGGGACGACCTCGCCCTTGGCGCGGCCTTCGGCGGGCAGGTTCAGCTCGATCTCCTGCAGTTCCAGCAGTTCTTCGGGGCCCCAGAAGTCGAGCATGGTGCCGACGGCATCGCTGCGGCGCACGCTGGAGCCAAAGAAGCGCATGCGCACCGGCTCGCCCACGACGAGGCCAAACTCCTGCGTATCGAGGGCTGCCTCGCTGCCCTCTTCCATGCCAAACGGTGCCAGGCACAGCGCAGACATGGGTGGCTCCATGCCGGGGATCGCAGGCATGTTGGACTCGACGCCGACGTAGTAGGACTGCGCGGTGCCGCCCCGGATGCGCACACCTCGGCCTTCGCGCACATGGCCGTAGTAGGCGGCGCCACGGGCGACAGCCAGGTCCAGGTTGGCGCCCTCCAGCAGGCGTGCGGGCGCGGCGCCTTCGGCAGCCAGCCAGCTGTTCAGCACCTCGGTGATGCGCTGCTCGATCTGCGGGGCCTTGAGCACGCCGCCGTTGAACAGGATCGCCGTGGGGTGCAAAAAGCTCGCGCCTTCGGGCTGGGTGCCCTGCAGGCCGTCGATCTGCTCGGTCACGCCGGCCTGGCGCGACAGGAAGGCGGCCAGGTGGCGGGTGACGGCGGCGTCTTGCGCATAGGGCAAACCCAGCTGGGTCAGCGCGCCGCGCGCGCGGCTGATGGGCTTGTCGCTGACGGCCACTTGGGGGAAGAAGCCTTCGACCAGGGTGGCCAGCACTTCGCTGCGGGTCACCTCGGTGCGGATGCTGCCGCCGATCAGCTTGGCGCCCCGGCTGGGCACCACCACGGGCACGGATTGCAGTGCCTCATCGGACAGCAGTTGCTCCTTGGCGGCGCGGCAGCCATGGGCCAGTGCGCGGGTTTGCCAGGCGTCGAGCTGCTTGCCCTCTTGCGCCAGCTTGCGCGCCACGGCATAGGCCAGGGCCAGGTCCATGTTGTCGCCACCCAGCAGGATGTGCTCGCCCACGGCCACGCGCTGCAAGGCCAGGTTGCCATCGCGCTCGAGCACCGCAATCAGCGACAGGTCGGTGGTGCCACCGCCCACGTCGACGACAAGGATCACATCGCCGCTTTGCACTTGCTTGCGCCAGTCGCCACCGCTGGCCTGGATCCAGCTGTAGAGCGCCGCTTGCGGCTCTTCGAGCAAGCTAAGCTTCTGAAAGCCCGCCGCCTTGCAGGCCTCGGCCGTCAGCTCGCGTGCGGCCGGGTCAAAGGATGCGGGGATGGTGACGGTGATGTCCTGCGCATCAAACGGCGCCTCGGGGTGGGCCTGCTCCCAGGCCCAGCGCAGGTGCGACAGGTAGCGGATGGAGGCCGTCAGCGGCGATACGCGGTGCACCTCGGCCGGTGCGTCGGCCGGCAGCAGCGGGCTGCGGCGGTTCACACCGGGGTGGCAGAGCCAGCTCTTGGCGCTGGAGACCAGGCGGATCGGCGTGGCCGCGCCGCGCGAACGGGCAAACTCGCCGACGACAAAATCCTGCTGCGCGCCCCAGGGCAGCGCCATGTCGGCGGCGCTCAGCTCGCTCTCATGGGGCAGGTACAAGAACGAGGGCAGCAAAGGCCGCGCCTCGATGCTGGCGGGCGCCGTGAGCTGGGGAATGGCCAGCATATGCTGGACCAGGTGCTCGCCATCGCTGGCGCTTTTGTCCACATAGGACAGCGCGCAGTGCGTGGTCCCCAGGTCGATACCGATGCTGAATTGGGCAGGTGCTTGCATGGTTTAGAGCTCCACCTCGGCCTGGGCCAGCACCTTGGCTGCCGCTGTGTCGGTGAGCTGGGGCAGCTTGACCTCGGTCACCTGCCAGCCCCGGTGGCCCAGGGTGCCGGTGAACGGGGCCTGGCCCACCACATGGCCGGTCAGGCGCACGGCTGCGGCATCAAAGCCGGCCTGCAAGGTGATGCGGCTGCCTTCTGCCTCGGCACGCACAGGGGCCAGCGCAAAATGCTCGCGCAGCACCTTGCGGCAGCCTTCGTGCACCACGCGGGCGGCGGCGCCAATCTCGGCATCGGTGTAGGGCGCCACGTCTTCCTGGATAAAGTCGACAAAGCGGGCCTCACGCTGGAGCAGGCCCAGCAGCTGCAAAGCAGCGGTCTCGGTGGGCAGTTGCACGGTCTTTTCCACGAGCTTCTCGACCAGCTTTTCCACCGGTACTTCGACCCGCTTTTCTACCGTCTTCTCGACGATTTTCTCGACAGGCACTTCGATGCGGACTTCGACGATCTTCTCGACCGGGACTTCGACACGCACTTCCTGGGGCGGCACATCGGCCGCCAGGCGCTCACCGCCGCGCACGCGCTGCACATCAGCCGCCAGGCGGCCATTGCCCAAAATGGCGAAAAAGCTGCCGATCGCAATGGCGATACGGCTGAAAAAAGATGGGGGGGTGTTGTTCATGGAGGCACCAACAGACACCCGCCAGAACGCTGGCGCGCTGCGCGGCCAGGGCCGGGCAACTGCACCGCGCAGGCGGGTGGTTTTAAAAATGGGGTTTGCGGCAAGCACTGGGCCCGGCATCTACAGCCAGCGGCCAGCCCGCAAAACCGGGGATTTTACCGGCTGGCCCTATGTCCCCGTGCGATGCACCAGCAAGCCGGGAGCGCCGGCGGGGCGGTGGATGGACGCTCAAAGCCGCTAACACGGCCCAGCAAACCAAAGGTTTGCGGTTGAGACTAGGCGTCCCCGACTAGGCGCCAAGCCGCAGACAGTACTTTAGTACGGCAAGGCTTGGCAACGACGTATCAAGGGTCGTGTTAGTGGCGCTTAGAACTGGTAGCTGACGTTGACACCACTGGCCCAGTTACGCCCCATTGCGCTTTCAAAATAGCGCTGGTTGCCGTCATTGACGATGACCGAGCCGATGTAGTTCTTGTCGAACACATTGTTGACCCGTGCAAAGGCGGCCAGGGTCCAGCGCGGGGCGATCTGCGCGCGGTAGCCCAGGCTGAGCGCGGTGGTGGCGTAGCCCGGGGCGGCCTGGGTATTGGCATCGTTGGCCTGCACATTGGAGCTGGCCTGCACACCCATGCCGACGGTCCAGGCCGGGGCAAAGTGCCAGTCAGCGCCCAGGTAGGCGTTGTGGCGTGCCAGGCCGGGCAGGCGCTGGCCGGCGATGCCGCTGCCCGAATCCTCGCGAAAGCGCGCATCCAGCCAGGTGTAGGCGGCGCGCAGCTGCCAGTCACGCATGAGATCCAGCTGGGCCGACAGCTCCAGGCCCTGGCGCCGGGTCTTGCCGGCATTGCGGTAGGTGGTGCGGCCGCCAGCGCTCTGGTCGGTCACGATCTCGTCACTGCTGTGCGACTGGAACAGTGCCGCGCTCCAGAGCCCGCGCAGCGCATCGCCACGCAGCTGCTGGCGGTAGCCCAGCTCCCACTGCGTGCTGCTGGTGGGCCGCAGATCGGTGTTCAGGCCCGAGCCGCTGTTGCGGTAGGACATCTCGGTGATGCTCGGTGTCTCAAACCCGCGCCCCACGCTGGCGTAGACGGTTTGCTGCGGGCTGAGCTGGTAGGAGAGCGAAGCCACCGGCAGCAGCTTGCTGTGGCGGCTGCTGCCGCTGTCGTCGCCATTGCCAGGGGTAATGTAGTAGTCGTCCGAGCTAAAGCGCACGCGGCTGTAGCGCAGGCCGGTGTCCAGGCTCCAGCGGGGCGCCAGCTGCCAGCGCGCCTGCACAAAGGGGTCGGTGCTGCTGACCTTGTTTTTCTCATCCCGGCGCAGCTGGCCGCGCAGCCCATAGGTGTCGCCGACAAAGTTCTCGTAGCCCTGGCGGTTCTCGGTCATCTGCTGCAGATCCAGCCCGGCGCTCAGTTGCAGCGGCACGATGGTGTCGAACTCACCCACCCAGACCAGACGGGCACCGGCATAGTCGCGCGCCATGTCGATCACGCCGCCGGCATGGCCGGGCGCCAGCTGTGGCGCCTTGGGGATGGACTGGTACTGCAGCATGCTGCGGTGGCCGTAGTAGGCCGACAGGCTCAGGCTTTGCTGGGCGTTGATGCGCAGGTCATAGGTGGCGCCCAGCTGCTGCTGCTCCAGCGATTTGCGCGTGTTGTACTGCTCGGCCACGCTGCTGGCCTGGCGCGGATCGGCCTGCCACTGCGCCATGGTCAGGCCCTGCGCGTCCTGCGCATCGCCCCGGGTGTGGTTGGCCACCAGGGTCAGCTTGTCGTCATGCGCCAGCGGAATCACCAGCTTGGCATTGAGCAGGTTGCGGTCGGCCGCGCTGTGCTCGCGGTAGCCATCGGTCATGAAGCGGCTGGTGCTCAGCACATAGCCCATGCCGCCCTCCGTCTGGCCGCTGGCCTTCAGGCTGTAGCGCTGTTGGCCATCGCTGCCCACGCTCACACCGGTCTCCAGCTTCAGCGGGCCTTGCGGGTCTTCAGTGTAAAAGCTCAGCACACCGCCCGAGGCATTGCCGTACAGCGCCGAGTACGGGCCGCGCAGCACCTCCACCCGCTCCAGGCTGGAGATATCGACATTCGAGGTCTGGCCCTGGCCATCAGGCATGGTCGCCGGTATGCCATCGACATACAGGCGCACGCCGCGCACACCAAAGGTGGAGCGTGCGCCATAGCCGCGCACGCTCAGCTGCAGATCCTGGGCGTAGTTGTTGCGGTTGTTCAGGGTGAGGCCCGGCACGCTGCCCAGCGCTTCGGACAGGTTGACCTGCATCTGCCGATCCTGCAGCTCGCGGCCTTCCACCACATTGGCCGATGCCGGCAATTGCAGCAGATCGGCAGTGCCAACGGCTGAGCGCACCGACACCGTCGGCAAGGTGGCTTCAGCAGCGGGGGTTTCAGCGGTGGAGGGGGTTGCTGGTGCGGTCTGCGCAGCGGCGGACAGGGCGCACAGCAGCGCAGCAGCCCCGGCCACAGGGCGCAGGGGCGAGAGAGAAAAGGCTTGGATCGGCATAGAGGCCGCTATTCTCTTACAGCGTCTCAAGCTATGGGAAATTTGGTACATAAACCCCTGCTCTCCTCTGAGAAACCCCAATCTACCACCGTTGCGGCTGCCACCAGCTGGGCAGCAGCGCGCGCACCTGGGCACGGTGAAAGCGGTCATCGATCAGCACCACCACGCCCCGGTCATCCTCACTGCGAATCACCCGCCCAGCAGCCTGCACCACCTTGCGCAGCCCCGGGTAGAGGTAGGTGTAGTCATAGGCCTTGGCAGCGCCAAAGCGCTGGGCCATGGCCTGCTGCATATGCGTGTTGATGGGGTTGACCTGGGGCAGGCCCAGGGTGGCAATAAAGGCGCCAATCAGCCGGTTGCCCGGCAAGTCCACCCCTTCTGAAAACGCCCCGCCCAGCACGGCCAGGCCAATGCCCTGCCCAGCCTCGTCAAAGCGCGCCAAAAAGGCGGCGCGCCCGGCGTCGTCCATGGCCGAGGTCTGGCAGAACAGCGGCAGCTGGGGCTGCAGGCGCTGCATGCATTCGGCCGCACGCTGCAAATAATCAAAACTGCTGAAAAAGCACAGGTAGTTGCCCGGCTGGCGCGCAAACTGCGCCGCCACCACTTCGGCAATCGGCACCAGCGACTGCGCCCGGTCCTGGTAGCGGGTGGAGATATGCCCCGCAATCTGCACCTGCAGCTGCGCGGCCAGGAAGGGCGACGGCACATCGACCCAGTGCGTGGCGGGCGGCAGGCCCAGCAGATCCTGGTAGAAGGCCTGCGGTCCCAGCGTGCCGGAGAACAGAACCGACGCACAGGCGGCGCTATGGCGCGCAGCCAGGTGCGGCGCGGGCACCACATTGCGGATGCAGAGCGTGGACATCGGCCCCCGGCGGCCGGAGGCTGCGCTGCCCAACCCGTTGCCCCACAGGCTGATATCAAACAGCGCATGCGGCCCCAGCTGCTCGGCCAGGTTCAGCCAGGACAGGGCCTCCAGGTAAAAGCCCAGTACCGCGTCGCCCGGCAGCATGGGGCTGTCGCCCTGGGCCTGGGCAATGGCGGCCACGGCGCGCTGCACGGCGCCCAGCAGGCCGGGCGGCAGCTCGGCATAGACCTGGTAGTCCTGGCCGCCCTCGTGCTGGGCCTTGTTCAGGGCCGCCCATTGGCGGTTCAAGGCATCCAGCGATTTCTTGACCGGGCCGGTTGCCGCCTTGCGCGCCGCAGCCAGGGTGTGCTGCGGCAGCTCGGCCGTGTACATGCGTCGCGCGCGTTCGAGCAGGTTGTGGGCCTCGTCCACCAGCACGCCCACCTTCCACTGGTGCGCCTGGGTCAGCGCATACAGCATCGCTGCGCTGTCGTAAAAGTAGTGGTAGTCGCCAACGACCACATCGCTCCAGCGCGCCAGCTCCTGGGTCAGGTAATAGGGGCAGACCTGGTGCTGCAGCGCCAGGCTGCGCACCTTGTCGGGCGTCAGCATCGGCTCTTGCGCCAGGGCCTGGGCGCGGGCGGCGGGCAGCCGGTCATAAAAGCCCTGGGCCAGCGGGCAGGATTCGCCATGGCAGGCCTTGTCCGGGTGCTCGCAGCTTTTGTCGCGCGCCTGCAGATCGACCACGCGCAGCGGCACCGCGCCCGTCTGGCCCTGCAACGCCGTCTGCAACAGGCCCAGCGCATGCAAGGCCAGGCGGTGGCCGGTGGTCTTGGCGGTCAGAAAAAACAGCTTGTCCAGCCCCTCTTGCGCACTGGCCTTGAGCATGGGGAAGATCGTGGCCACGGTCTTGCCAATGCCGGTGGGCGCCTGCGCCATCAAACAGCTGCCGCCACCCGCCTGCAAGCCCGCCTGGGCCGTGCGGTACACCGCCACCGACAGCGCCCGCTGCCCGGTGCGGAACTGCGCAAACGGAAAGCGCAGCGCGGTGAGCGCCGCATCCCGCGCGCTGCGGTGCGCGGCCTCGCTGCGCGCCCAGTCCAAAAACAAGCGGCACTGCTGCTCAAAAAATGCCTGCAGCTCGGGGGCGCTGTAATGTTCGACCAGCACCGTCTCCTGCTGCGTGCCGACATTGAAGTAGACCAGCGCTACCTTCAAGCGGGGCAGGCCCCGCTCCAGGCACAGCAGGTGGCCGTAGACCTTGGCCTGCGCCCAGTGCAAGGCGCGGTGGTTGTCGCGCACGCTGTCGATCTGGCCCCGGTAGGTCTTGATTTCTTCGAGCTGACCCAGGGCCGGGTCAAAGCCATCGGCGCGGCCACGCACCTGCAGGTCTTCAAAGCGGCCTGCCAGGCGCAGCTCCGCCTCATAGCCAACACCCCGGCGGGCGCGCACCAGGCCATGGCCTTCTATGCCTTCCAGTGCCGATGGCGCCGGCGTAAAGCGCAAATCCAGATCGCCCGCGCGGGCAGTGAACTCGCACAAGGCGCGCACCGCCACGGTGTAGCTCATGCGCCCGCCTCGCGCCACTGCACATGGCAGACGCCCACGGGGATGCCATGGGCGGCGCAGTATTCCAGCCAGCGGATCTGGTTGTCCTGCAGCTTGTCGCCAGGGCCTTTGACCTCCACCAGCTGGTAGCGCCTCTCTTGCGGCCAAAAGCGCACCAGGTCCGGAAAGCCCGTGCGGTTGGCCTGCAGGTTGCCGAGCAAGCGCTGGAACAGAAGTTGGAGGTGGGCCGCCGGTATGCAGGCCAGCGCATGGTCCAGCAGCGCCTCCGTCAACGTGCTCCAAAACACAAAGGGCGATTGCAGGCCGGCTTTGTCGGCAAAGCGCTGGCGGATTACATCGGCGTAGCTGCCGTCGTCCAAGGTCGCCAGACAAGCCTCAAACAGCGCCGCACGCCGCGCGACAAAATCGGGCGCATAGACATCAGCCGGCCCCGCCTGGAACGGATGAAAAAACGCCCCCGGCAATGGCGCAAAAATCGCCGGCCAGCACAGCAGGCCAAACAGCGAATTGACGAGCGCGTTCTCGACATAAAACACCGGCGCATCGTCGCGGTGCCAGTGGTCGCGCAAGGCGTATTCCACCGGCATCAGGCGCAGACCTTCGGTGGCCTCGGCGGCGTTCATGGCCTCGCCTGCGCGCAAGGCGGCCTCCAGGGCAGCCGCATCGCTCAACGCATCCATCGCCGCCAGACCGGGCGCTGTGCGTGGCATGCGCAGCACCCGGTCCAGGGCCACATCCTCGCGCAGCTGCGCCACCTCGGGTTTCAACGCGCGGCGGCTGGCGCTGCCCTGGCCCAGGTGGCGGCGCAGGCGCGGCAGCATGCGGGCCAGGCGCTGGCTTTCTTCATCGCTTTCGGGCTGCTGCGCGGCGGCGCTGGCCAAGGCCAGGGCCTCGTCAAAGCGCTCCATGCGTTCGAGCACGCGCATGCGGCGGTGGCGCGCGCCCGGATAGCGGCTGGCGGCATAGGCCTGCTCGGCCAGCGCCCAGCTTTGGCTGCGCTCGCAGGCCTGGCCCAGGCGCAGCAGCACCTTGGCATGGCGCTGCTGCAGCCAGGGGTTGGCGCTGCGCCAGGCGGTCAGCGCGTCCATCAAGGCCTGGCGGTCTTCGTCCTCATCCACCGCCTGGCGCCACTGCTGCAGCTGGCGGTAGCCCTGCACATCGGCACGGGTCTGGAAGGCGCGCGACTGCGCATCAAAGGCCACCGTCTCGTATTTGAAGATGCCCAGGTCGGCCAGCACAAACTCTGACCAGTCCTGGTGCAAATTGCCAAAGAACATCAGACGCAGGCCCTCGGCCAGCTCGCCGACGGTGACGCGCCAGGCGGCATGCTCGGCATGCGGGTGCCAGCGGTGGTAGGGCTGCAGCTGCTCTTGGGCTTCTTGCTCGGTACCTGGATCAGACTGCTGAACTAGTTGGGCCAGCATCTCCGCCTTGCGCAGCGAGCGCGCCAAGCCGGCGTTGGCAAAGATCTGCAGAAGCTCGGGCTTGGTGTGCAGCGCAAACAGCTCGGCCAACGCCATGTCGGCATCGGCATCGATCCAGCCCAGCGCCAGCAAGGGCTGTGCGGCGGCATGCACATCGGGGATTTCGTCGTAGACCAGCTTGTCGGCGCGGAACCAGGGCCCGCGCCGCATCAGCATGCGCACCATCAGCGCCTGCGACGGCATGGGGGCCTGGGCAAAGTCCGCCAGAAACTGCTGCTCCTGCGCGTCCAGCACATCGCCATAGCGCTGCCCCAGCCACTGCAGCGCGCGCTCGAAGTTGTGCAGGTAGTAGTAGCGGTGGGGGGCCAGCATGGGGGGTCGGATGCGGTGTGGGTGAGTGATAGCTTATCTGTATTTTTATACAGCTATTTTAACTTTGCCGCCATGTCCCCTTCTGGCCGTCAGGCTCGCGCAGCCGATAGCACTATTCCACTGCTTGCAGGCAGGCCATATACAAATGAGTTTGCGAATAGAAACGATTCTCATTTATTATGTTTTTATTTGACGCTGCCTTGATGCCGAGCAAAGTGTTTTCCGTTTATCCCGTGGAGGCGAGCCAACCGTGCCAAACCCAGACAGTGACATCCATCCGTTGGTGCAGGAGCACGGTGTGATGCTGCGCCACTATGCTGCACTGCAAGCGCGCTGCACGGCCCAGGTCGATGCACTGCGCGCGGAAGTCGAGGCGCTGCGCGCCCAGGTCACCCAGCTGCGGGCCCAGGTCATCATGCGCGACAGCGCCCTCATCTGGGAGCGCGAGGACCGCCTGGTGCACCTGTCGGCCATCGCCAACCGCGCGGCCGTCACGGCCGTGCGCCGCTGTGTGGACCCGGCCGCGACGATGGAAGTGGCCGCCGTGCCCCCGCCCCCGCCTGATGCCTATCTGCAAGAGCTGGGCCAGCATGCCACCAACCTGGTGATCTGCCAGACCGGCTGCATCAGCCACGGCGGCTACTGGCGCGAGCATGACCAGTGCAAGCGTCTGGGCAGCACCTGCCTGCTGGAAGACCCCCAGGCCTTTGTCCCCACAGAAACCGCCAAGGCCTCGCACGCCTGGGTGATGACGGCGGCCAGCGTGCCCGCCAAGGAGCTGCCATGAGCTCGCGTTTTCCGTCCTCCGTATCGGGTCCGCTGCTGCTGCGCGAATGGGAGCGCCTGACCCAGACCGGCGTGGAAGCCAGCCGCGACAACCGCCCCGAGCAGGCGCTGGCCTGGCATGAGCATGCGCTGCGCGTGGCGCACCAACTGTTCCACGATGCACCGGCCGGCGTTTGCGCCGATGACCGCCTGGCCGCCTTTGTGGTCGCGCACCTGAACTTGGCCGACTGCTTCAACACCTTGAGCCAGCCAATATCGGCGGGCGAGTGCATCAACTGCGCCCACCACCAGCTCTTGGCCTTGACGCGTGACGACCATGCCAGCGCCGATCTGCGATCGGCCGCCTGCAAGCACCTGCACCACACCTTTGCCGCCTTGACCGAGCACCACAACCGCTGCGCCGCCCGCGAGCGCGAGGATGCGATGGAGCGGCAGGCCCACAGCGTTCCCATGCCTTCGGGCAACCCGCCGCCGGGCACGCTGCTGCACTGACAGCCGCCGCACCGGCATTGACCTCCCTGTTCTCCACTCAACGACTAACACACGATATGTCCTATACCCTGCCCAAGCTGGCCTATGCCTACGATGCCCTGGAGCCCAATATTGACGCCCAGACGATGGAGATCCATTACAGCAAGCACCACCAGACCTATGTGAACAACCTCAATGCGGCGGTTGAAGGCACGGAGTTTGCCAACCTGTCCATCGAAGCGCTGGTGGCCCAGGTGGAATCGCTGCCCGAGAAGCTGCGCCTGCCCGTGCGCAACAACGGCGGCGGCCATGCCAACCACAGCCTGTTCTGGGAAGTGATGTCGCCCAGCGGCGGCGGCCTGCCCCAAGGCGATGTGGCCAAGGCCATCGATGCCGATCTGGGTGGTTTTGACGCATTCAAGGACGCCTTCACCAAGGCCGCACTGAGCCGTTTTGGCAGCGGCTGGGCTTGGCTGACCGTGACCCCTGAAGGCAAGCTGGCGGTGGAGAGCAGCGCCAACCAGGACTCGCCACTGATGAAGGGCATTGGCTCGGGCAACACCCCGATCCTGGGCCTGGATGTGTGGGAGCACGCCTACTACCTGAAGTACCAGAACCGCCGCCCTGAATACATTGCCGCTTTTTACAATGTGGTGGACTGGGGCACCGTTGCCCGCAAGTACGCCGCAGCACTGGGCAAGTAAGCCACTCCCTTTTTCGAGCACGCGAGCACGCACATGACCCCAGGCAACCAACCGATGGAAATGGACAACCAGCCCGACCCGCGCGATGACGCATCGCGCAGCACCGCCAGCCCTGCGCCCAAACCGGCGCTCAAGCTGCGAACCCGCATCGGTCTGCTGATCTGTGGTCTGGGGGTATTTGCGCTCGGCGCGCTCATCTGGGATGGCCTCAAAAACGAGCCCTCCGTGCGCAATGCGCTGCTGGGCGGCTGCATGGCCGCCCTGGCCACTGCGCTGGGCACCCTGCCCGTGCTGCTGGCCCAGCGCCCGTCGGAGCGCACACGGGATACCTTGTTTGGCTTTGGCGCTGGCGTGATGCTGGCCGCCTGCGCGTTCTCGCTGGTCATCCCCGCACTGGATGCCGCACGCGCCTCGAATATCTTTGGCGGCAGCGCCTGGGCTGCTGGCGGCGTCGTCGGCACCTCCATCCTGCTGGGCGGCATGGCCCTCCTGGTGATGGACCGCCTGCTGCCCCACGAACATTTCATCAAAGGCCGGGAAGGCGCCAGCGCCCAGCAGCTGCGCCGCACCTGGCTCTTTGTGTTTGCAATCATCCTGCACAACCTGCCAGAAGGCCTGGCCATTGGCGTGGGCTACGCGGGCAATGAAGGCATGCGCGCCAATGCGCTCGCTATCGGCATCTCCATCCAAGATGTGCCCGAAGGCTTTGTCGTCGCCGCCGCGCTGCTCGCTGTCGGCTACAGCCGAGGCTTCTCCGTCCTGCTGGGCATCGCCTCCGGCTTGGTCGAACCCCTGGGCGCCGTCGCCGGCGCCGCCATCATCGGCAGCTCCGCCCTGCTCCTCCCCTGGGGCCTGGGCTTCGCCGCCGGCGCCATGCTCTTCGTCATCAGCCACGAGATCATTCCGGAATCACACCGCAAGGGGCATGAGTTTTTTGCGACTACGGGGTTGATGGTGGGGTTTGTTTTGATGATGGTGTTGGATACGGCGCTGGGGTGAGGGGGTGGACGTTTCGGATGTGCTAAAGCCCCGAACAGTTTATTCTCCGGCTGACAAACTAAGGGTACACGACTGCTTTGTCGCGGTTGCTGCAGCTCATGACCTGATCGTGTGAGTTAAGTTATTACCTCTTAGAGGTAACCCGAGCGCCTAGGTTAGAGCCGGGCCCGTGACAAGCTCCGGGTTGGACGCAGCTGCTGGCCGTGAAGACACGTCAAGTGACCGCTAAATTTTCGCTTGTTGATTGCAGTCCACTAATCCTTACTGGGTCAGGTTGCGTAAAAGCGAAAGCTGTAGCTTTAGTGGGTGGAAGGCATACTGAAGTGTGAGTATGAGCTTATACCGATATATCAGTAGATTCATTAATCTGAATTTTTATTTGCGTCGGCATCGGCTTGGATTAGCCACCCGCGTAAATCAGCAGCCAAACTCGAAGAACCCTTTCCATCGACGCGAAAGTTGTAGACTGCTCCGATAGCATGGGTCTGAATAAATTCGATTGCTTCAAACTCGGGGACTTCGCTAGCACCTGGCAGGAGGAGCAGGGAGAACGTCGGGGCACGATTGTCCATACGTAGCGCGTCGTGATAAATGTGCGCTGATTCCATTGCATCGAGCACATTCGACCGGCCACTTCTCCATTTGGCGTCGAGCACGAATGTCTGACGTTCGCCTTTGCAGTGATAAACAAGAATAAGGTCCGGTCGTCGCTCTTTGGAGAGACTCCAGCCGAGTCGCTTGCTCGAGGGCTTGAGAGAAGGGAACGTTGCCTGAAAAAGAACCTCGAGTGAGGAGCCGTTATCGAGCGAGAACGAGATGCACCGCTCAGCTGCTACCGTAATTGCATTCGCTTCTATTGCCTGCTTTTGAGTGATTTCTCTTACCGCCTGCACCACCTGTATAAAGCACCAAGTCTCATAGATGCCCCAGGATGGCGGAATGTGAAGTTTATCGGCCGAGTTGTCCCCTTGTATGCCCGTGTCCAGCGCTCGACATCCGATGCGATACGCCCGGCTGTACGTTGGCAATGCTGCAATTTGCGTGAGGCCGGCTGAGGTCGTCTCGCTGCTAGAGACTTCTGAAAAGAGCGTGCCTATCAGCAATGTATGGGAACGGATTTCGAGTTTGTGAAGGTCTTCGAGTCGTCGCTCGATACGAAGGATCTGCTCCTCACGAGGGCTGCCGAGCTTGAGATCCCTGACACAGTCCTGCATAGCCGTCACTGCTGCGCGAAACCTGCGAAGAAGACTTAGTAGCGCTCGATTTGCGGGAGTATCGAAGGTGGGCGCTGAAGTCTGACTATTGACCTGCAGAGAGTCGACTGCATCTATGGCTTGTGCATACCCTAAAGCAAGTGAAGCCAATCTACGATCCTGCAAAGACGACGGGTGTAATCGGCGGACTCGAGAGAGCGGAAGACGACGAGCCTCTGCAGCCAGTGCGCGATGTGGAGAGTTGGCAATTGACTCTACGGTGTTCAAGAACTTCGGACCATGGACTCGCAACCGCGAGAGCAGTATGTCCAGCTCGTAGCGCCCGGTTCTACCGCTATGCCCAAACTCCATGGACGCTGAAGAAGTCCCGTTTAAAAGCGATTGGTCAAACGCTCTGATGTCGGAAATCATCTCTTCATATGCTGCTTGGCCAGATTTTGACGAGGTGGGACTCACGTCGAGAAAGTAGCAGGCCCGCTCACCGGGAGCGACAACTTCGAGGGCGACCTGGCCAGCATAGAAGCTTGGACGCCACTTGTGGAGCCCGGACAGGTCTTTGATGAGTTCAACATCGTCTACGTAAATTCGCGTCCCAGGTTTCGTGCCGGCGTCCAGCAAGTAGTCGTTGTCTTCATTCAACCCCCGTCCGATCTCAGATGGATGAAGGTCGATCCATGCCTCCGCTAAGGAGGTTCTGGCATTACGAATCCGAAGCATTGCAGTCGTGTCTTATCGCCAGAAGCGTGCGGAGCCGGTGATGGTGAGGTCATCTTGCATGCTCTTGACCTTGGCACAGCATCTTGTGAGTCCGTGGTCTGCTAGGGACTTGTGAGCATCCTTCAACGCCTGCTGAAACTTCATCGACGTCTCGCCTCTCAGCTTCGGAAGGACTTTGGCGTAGATGACGTCGTCGAGGGCTGCAGCGTCATTTGGCGCAATGCTTGCGTAAAAGGTCAGGTAACTCAGTACGTCGTCAATAGTCCGCCATCCAAAGTGTTGGCGAACCGGCGAGAGCGCTTCAACAAGGGCGGTGAGAACTGCTTGGGTTTTTTCCTTCAACGGCACTGCCAGTGATGTAGATGCCCAACCAGGGAAGTCTTGAACGCTAATGTTCCAAAACTCCAGTGTGAATGCTCGGTCTAGAACCTTGTCAGATAACCCGTGGGTAGTCTCATCCATGTTCAGTGTGCCGATGATTGCGAGATTAGCTGGGTATTTCACACGCCTCGGTACAGGAACGGTTTCTTCTCCAAGTTGGTGGAGGTCTAACCACCCATGAGTCTCCATGGCTGATAGCACTGGCGCCAAGTATTGTTCTGGGTGAGATAGATTCATCTCGTCCAGTATGGCCACGTAGGGCCGCTCAGGGTCGGCAGCGGCGCGCAGCAGCAGGTCAAGAAATGGAGCGGTTCGATAGGACGATTCTTGAATCGGGTTAACGTAGCCGAGGAGTGGACTTGGGTCATACCAACCTGGTTGAACCGGGATGACCCTGACTCGCTCTTGGTCATCATGCTGGTTCTCGCTGGTGCATAGCGCCATCGCGTAGTTTTGGGCGAGCTGTGTCTTGCCTGAGCCCGAGATGCCAGTTAGCACTGCGAAGTGCCGAATTGGATGAAACCAGAGGCCCGCATGTAATTGCTGCACCAATGAGGGATTAAGCACCAATTTCCCGGCAACGCGCTCCGTGAGGCGGGTTGTCAGTTCAGCGAAGGGCGGAGGTTTTACGAATTCCATCGCCTCTGCTTTGATCTCTGCCACCGTATCTGCCTGCTTGGGCATGCTTTCGGGAGTCCATGTGACTAATTCGGCCCAATGTTTCCCTCGCTCGGTCAGGCGCAACTGTTTCTTGCTTGCGATGTCAGCAACCTCGATGAGACCAAGGCTGCTTAACCAGCCAAGAAGTGAAGTTGGTATGTAGCCGGACATCCATCCTGGATAGACTTCTTGAAGGAAGGAAACCAAATTAGACTTTGTCTCAGGAGCCTTCTCCAGTGCCTTTAATACGTGGTCAAAGCCTAAAATCTTGGTAAGCAGATGGTCGGCGAGTTCGTCAGGGTCCTGTGTTTGCAAAAGGTTAATGCCGCGGGCGCTAAGACGATATGTGTCTCCATCGCGCTTGCAAAGGTCAAACTCGCGGGAGACTACGTTGATGTTTGTGCTGATGCTGCTCGCAGCGAGCTCGGGATTGGCCTGCCTAATGATGTCCGTAAACTCTTCTCTTGAGACTCCTTCGCTGAGCTCGGGGAGAAACCCTAACAAGGTCTGGAAGGAGCCCTTTATGGGCGTGAGACCTTTGCGTCTCATAGTTGCGGGGAGAGGTTTTAATGTGGACGTTGTATTGATTGGGTCCGCAGTCGTATCAGAGTCATCCTCAGAAATACGTTCGTATAGCGCCCATGGCAAGCAAAGCCGTCGCACCGGTTCAAGAGGGTCCTGTCCAACTGGTCCGAGCGCCAAATCAATGCGAGTACGAATGGCTTTGTGCGCTCTTACAGGGTGATCGCTTCCTCGGCCCCCCATTTCTTTATGCAAGTAAAGGAGCTTGCCCCGGTCGGCAATAGTCGTGAAGTGGTCGGGATATAACGAGCAGAGCACTCGATTAAGTTTCAGGATTGGTGTGCGGTCACAGAGTGCTTTTGTTCGGTCGTGCAAGCCGTTGTAGAACTCTGTCAGATGCGCTTCCGCTGCCACTGGGTCAGCAGGCAGAGGTTTCATTACCTCTTCAGCGAACCAGTCTCGAAAACCCTGATCCGTGAGCGCTGGTGCGGTCTTCACTGAACCCATGCCAAGAGCAGCAACCGGGTTATCGTCCCAGTACTTTTTCAGGTAGTCGACATCCTGCAGCTTGGTGGGCAGAACTGTCTTAGCTTCTATTAGGAAGGCTGCGAGTCGATGGAGCCATTCTTGGGCCCCTTTGGAGGCCGCAGCGTCAGATTGAGCAGCATCTAGTTGAAATTTCAGCGTTACGTCGTTTTCCAATTTCCCAGCCATACCAATCCCTCTTTAGCAATTTGTTGTTTCGACGCTCTTGCAGTCAGAAATTAACCGATCATTTTTGCACAAATAGAGTTTTAGCGTAGCGCTATCCTGACGGGCAGAGCACCCGTCAATTCCAGCGGGAAGCCGCCACCCTATTTAGACTACGCTCCGTGGAACTAACAATTCACTATTGGCCAAAAGCAGGCCTCCGGCTGAACCTGAGGCGAGCGCTGAAGCGACTGCTCCCCTCCATACCCCGCTGGATGAAGTACATCGGCATCGTGCTGTAGCCGACGTTCATGCTCAACGAAAAGCAAGACTTCGATGTCACAGCCTTCAGTCTCTCAACACAGTTGCAATCAGATCAGCAGCGTTCCCGAATGCGATCAAGCACAGGTTAGCCGTCAAATGTTTCCATATTATTGGTATGTGCTGGTGCGGGCGCTAGTTCAACTTGGACAAGGTGTTAATGGGAAAAAAGTAGGACTCTCTACCCGCTCGTCTCAATTTCATGTCATAGGAAACCTATATCTACGAATATCCATTTTGTGTCGACATTAGCCTGTCCGAGCACGCAGACGCAGTCGGTTCAATGCGACAAGTCGATGACCAAGCAGCCGCATGACGGGTACTGAAGGTTGGAGTGGACTTTCCGAATATGCGCAGCTGAACGACCAATGTGGACGGTTGCTGCCGTTCAGCCGTTGGATCGCGAATGGCGCAGCTCATCCTAGATAAGCTATCAAAGCAGGAGCACTGCCAACCAGCCCTCAAAACCCGTTGCAATACATCGTCCACGCTCCTGTATGGCTCCCGGCCTCCGCCAACCCGAACTCCAAGAATTGCGGTTTACGACTCACCGACTCTCAACACCCCAATCCCCCACAACCCCAAAGCTTATTTGCGAATGATTCTCAATTGAGCGTATACTGCACCCATGGCGTAGCAATTGCGGCTACTCCAAGGTTCATCGTGGGGCGACTTACCGGAACTGTCCGGAAGTCGTTTTTGCCAGCCAATGGTTCACACTAGCCACGCATTTTTTTGCGATGAACACCGGCTTCGATAGCGCCATTGCAGCGCAGCGACCTTCTCTCCGACAGCGCCTTTGCCCTTAGCCACCGACCGTTGGCAAGCAAGCACCACCAGGCCTTCTGTCCACCCTCCCCCTGATTTTTCTCTGTCTACACACATGCCAACGGCATGTTTTTTGCGTCTGCACAGTGCTTAGCGTTGACTGCATCTGCGCGTCTCAGCCCCAACTCAACCCAACAAAAAAGCCCAGATCACCCCTGCCAACGGCAGCAGCAATCTGGGCCTACTCACCACGCCCACCGCAGCGGCAAGCGCTGCAGCGGGCTAGCTACTACGACTTAAAAATCCACCGACGCCGACAGCGCAAACGTACGCGGCGCGCCCAGTGCCAGGCTGGACAGCTGGGGCATGCCCCAGTAAGCCTTGTTGGTGGCATTCAGGACAGACGCCCGCAAGGTAACAGGCTTGTCGGCCACCTTGGTGCTGTAGCGGGCGCCCAGGTCATAGGTGGTGCGGCCGGCGGCCCAGAGGCTGTTGTCGGCGCTGATGTACTGGCGGGATACAGCGGTGGCGTTGGCGTTGAGGGCCAGGCCTTGCACGCCGGGGACATCCCACTCCGCACCCAGTTTGCCTTGCCACTTGGGGGTGCCGGTGGCGAGCTTGCCTTGGTTGACGCCGCCAGCGGTTTGCGTCAGCTTCGGCGCAGTGTAAGCCACGCCGCCCATCAGGCGCAGGCCGTGCATGGCGTTGCCGAAGAAGCTCCACTCAATGCCACGGTTGCGCTGCTCGCCGCCGAACGAGTAGACGTTGGTGACGGGGTCGGTATAGCTGCTGGGCCGGGTGATCTCAAACAGGCTGACGGTGTGGGCGAAGTCGCCCAGGTCGAGCTTGAGGCCCATTTCCTTTTGCTTGCTCTTGTAGGGGGCAAACACTTCGCCGGCGTTGGCAGCGGTCATGGGTGCGGTGGCGCCCTGGCTCAGGCCTTCGATGTAGTTGGCGTAGAGCGAGAGGTTGTCGCTGGCCTTGACCAGCAGCGCAGCGGCGGGCGAGGTGGCGCTTTCGTCATAGCGCGAGGTGCGCGCGCCCGAGGTGATGTTGTAGGTATCGCTGATCACCTGCTGCCGGCGCACGCCCAGGGTCAGCTGCACGCGGTCTTGCGCCATCGACAAGGTATCGGCCACGCCATAGCTGGCCAGGCGCACCTCGGTGTGTGAGATGTGGGGCGCGACAAAGTCGGCCGCCGGACCCCATACGGGGTTGTAGATATTGGTGGTCCAGTCGGCGCCGGGCACGCTGCGGCGGCCGTAGTCGTTTTGCTTGTGGGCGTAGTGGGTGGCGTTGACGGCCCACTGGTGGCCGACTGGGCCGGTTTGGCTGCGGCCCTTGATACCGACCTCGCCCGACTGCTTTTTCACATCAAAGGCGAGCTGGCCCATCGTTGTGCGGAAGTCGCCTGCGCTGTTCAGCACCAGGGCCGACATCGCGCCGTTGTACTGGTAGTCGGTCTTGCTCATGCCAAAGGCGGCATAGGCCATGACCTGGTCGTTCAGGTCGTACTCGCCGCGCAGGATGGCGGCCTTGTCCTTGGTGCGCACGGTGGACCAATCGGGGTTCAGCAAGGTATCGCCCTTGGGCGCCTTGGGGATAGGCAAACCGGGCGACAGGCTGATACCCCGGTTGACGCCGTTGACCCGGTCGTCGCTGGCATAGAAGTCGGCCGAGAGGCGGGCGCGGTCGCCGCGCCAATCCAGCGCCAGCGATCCCAGCTGCACTTTTTTCTGCTGGTCTTTGATGGAGCCATCGCCATCGCGGTAGACGCCGTTAAAGCGCACGCCCAGTTGCTGGCGGTCGCCAAAGCGGCGGCCCATGTCCAGGTGGCCACCCAACTGCGCATCGGACATGTAGGTGGTGGTAAAGCGGGTCAGCGGATCGTTGCCGGCGCGCTTGGGCACCAGGTTGACGGCACCGCCCACCGAGCCGCCCGGCGGCATGCCGTTGAGCAGCGCCGATGGGCCCTTGAGCACTTCGATGCGCTCAAACATCTCGGGCGAGGTGCGGTAGTACGGCGCCATGCCGTAGAGGCCGCCAAAGGTCATGTCGGTGGAGCTCGATGCGAAACCCCGGATCGAATAGTTCTCGGCCCAGGCACCCGATACGCCATTGCTGAACACCGTTGGGTCGGTCGCGGCAATCACATCGGTGATGTTCTGCGCCTGGCGGTCTTCGATGTACTTCTCGGTGTAGCCGATGGTGCTGAACGGGGTTTCCATAAAGTCTTTGTCGCCCAACAGGCCCACGCGGCCGCCGGTGGTGACCTGGCCGCCGGCATAGGGCGCCGCGACCTGGGCGGCCTTTTCTTGTACGGTGATCGGCGCCAGGGTGACGGCGTTGTCAGCGCCTGCGGATGCAGGATCTGCTGCGCTGCTGGTTTGCGCGTTGGCCAGCGGCGCTGCGACCAGCATGGCGCCAATCGTCAGGCCCAGCAGCACCTGGGGGCTGAGGGGGCAGAGCGCATCGATGGCGCTGCTGCGCAGTGCAAACGGGGCCGCATGCTGGGCGGCGGGGCCCGCGCGGCGCAAGGCGCTGGCGGCGGGGCGGTTGGGTTGAAGGCGTTGAGACATGCCTGGTTCCTTAAGTGTTATGGATACAGAAAAAGCAAGGGTGGCGCGCAGGCGGGCGCCGGTGCTTGGCGCACGGCGGTGCCCAGCGCAATGCGCCTGGAGGTTTTTTGGCTGGGTCGGAACCTGGCTACAACGGGAGGGGAAAAGAGAAGCTGGGCCTGGTGGCTGGCGGGCGATCAGCCTGGATAGCCGCGCAGCACGTCGTCAATCAGCAGGCTGAGCGAGGTGGGGCTGGCGCCGGTGGTGTACCAGGCGTCGGCATCGACAAAGACGACGCGGCCGCTCTTCCAGGCCTTGGTCTCGCGCAGCAAGGGGTTGGCCAGTTGGTCGGCGGTCATCACGGCGTGGCGCTCCATCACGGCAGTGCGGTCCACCACATAGAGGATGTCGGGGTTGGCCTGCTGGATGAACTCGCTGGAGATGGGCTGGCCATGCAGGCTGCCCTCGGCATCGGTGCTGGCGGGCTTGACGCCCAGATCGCTGAACACAAAGCCGTAGCGCGACTGCGGGCCAAAGGAGCTGAAGGCGCCGTTGTTGTGCAGGACGATCAAGGCCTTGTCGTTGCTGCCGGCAATGCGCTGGCGCGCCTGCGCCAGCTTGGCATCCAAGGCGGCCACCTTTTGTGCGGCCAGCGCCTCCTTGTCAAAGATGCGGCCCAGGGTCAGCAGATGCTCCTTGACGACGGCAATGTGCTTGGCACGGCTGTCCTTGAAATCCACATCCAGGTGGAGGGTCGGCGCGATCTCGCTGAGCGCCTGGTAGTGGTTGGCCTGCAGGGGCGTGATCAGGATCAGGTCGGGCTTGAGCGCATGCACGCGCTCCAGGTTGGGCTGCACGATGGCGCCCAGGTCTTGCACCGCGGCATCGGCTTTGTACTTGGCCAGAAAGTGCGGCACATAGTCCTTGACCATGCCGGCAATCGGCACACCGAGCTGATCGAGAAAGTCAGCCTCGTTCATCTCCAGCGCAGCCACCCGCTGCGGGGTGCGTGTGATGACGGTGCTGCCCAGTTGGTGCTGCACGGTGATGGGCGCGGCGGCCGGCGGGCTGCTGGCTGCCGCGCTGGCCGATGGCGCATCAGCGGCCGAGGTGGATGCGCGGTCGCAGCCGCTCAGGGCCAGGGCGATGGTGACTGCGGCGGCTGCGGCGATGGCCGTAGACAGGGGCCGCAGAAAGGTGCGGGCGCAGGTGTGAGTGCAGATGCGGGTGCGTTGCATGGCAAAGGTTTCCTAGGTCTTGAAGTAGTTGCACAGGCATCCCTGCGCGGTGCGGCTGATGTCAAACCGCAGCTCGAACAGCTGCGACAGATTGGCTTCGGAGATGACGTCATCGGTGGGGCCGCTAAAGCACAGCATTCCGCCTTTGAGCGCGACGATGTGGTCCGAGTAATTGGCGGCAAAGTTGATGTCGTGGATGACGAGGATCACCGTGCGCCCGGCCTCATCGCAAAGCCTGCGCAGCGCGCGCATGATCTGCACGGCATGCTTCATGTCCAGGTTGTTCAGGGGCTCGTCGAGCAGCAGCACATCGGTCTGCTGGGCAATGGTCATCGCCAAAAAGGCCATCTGCCGCTGGCCGCCACTGATCTCGTCGATATAGGCGTGGCGCAGGGGCTCCAGCGATAAAAAGGCAATCGCCTCATCGACGGCCTGCTGGTCTTTGCTCGTCAAGGTGCCCCGGTGGTGCGGAAAGCGGCCAAAGCCGACCAGCTCTTCGACCGTCAAGCGCATCTGAAAACCGGGCGACTGGCGCAAGGTGGCAATGCGCAGCGCATAGTGGGCCACCGAGATGGTGGCAATGCTGCGGCCATCGAGCTGGATCTCGCCACTGCTGGGCGCCAGCAGGCGGGCAATCATCATCAGCAAGGTGGATTTGCCGGCACCATTGGGGCCTATGAGCGAGGTGATGCGCCCGGCCGGGAAGGCGGTGCTGACGCCCGACAGCACGGCGCGGCTGCCATAGGATTTATGGAGGTTGCTGACAATGATCATGAGAGAGCCCGGCCGCGCACCGTCAGCGCCAGAAAGTAAGCACCACAGACCAGATTGACCAGGATGCTGACGGTGGTCTTGTAGTTGAAAACATGCTCCACCAGCAGCTGCGCTACCAGGAAGATGGCGATGGCCACTGCGCAGCCCATCGGCAAGGTGCTGCGGTGGCGCCATTGCGGTGCCAGCGCATAGACGATGTTGGCCACGAAAATGCCCATGAAGGCCGTCGGCCCGATCAGGCTGGTGGACACCGCCACCAGCACCGCCACCAAGGCCAGGTAGAGGCGCATGCAGCGCGCATGGGGCACGCCCAGCGATATGGCCTGCTCGCGGCCCAGCGCCATCACATCCAGCACCGCCAGAGTTTTGTGCAGCACCAGGCATACCGCACCCACGGCCAGCGCCGCATAGGCCAGGGTATCGGGCCGGGCGCGGTGAAAGGACGCATAGCTCATGCCTTGGAAGACGGCGAACTCGCCCGGACTGATGCGCAGCTGCACAAACTGCGTGAAGGTGCCGATCATCATGGTCAGCACCAGGCCAACGAGCAGCAGCACATAGATATCGCCCTGCCCGCGGCGCAGCAGCCAGCGCTGCAAGCCCCAGGAATACACCAGCATTAGCGCCACCGACACGAAGAAATTGCCGCGCTCGCCCAGCATGCCCATGCCCTGCGCGCCCAGCACCAGCAGCAGCAAGGCCTGCCACAGCAAAAAGACGGCCTCGTAGCCCATGATGGCGGGCGTCAGAATGCGGTTGCCCATCAGGGTCTGGAACACGATGGCCGACACCGCCACGCAGATGCCGCCCAGCGCAATAGTGGCCAGGCGCAGCAAACGCCGGGGGATGACATAGCCCATGTCCAGCCCTGAGCCCAGCAGCACAAAGCCCAGGGCCAGCACGGCGATGCCCAGCCACAGCGCATGGCTGCTGCGGAATGCATTCAGGGTGATAGCGCGCTTCATCGCCGCCCCCGCAAAATCAGCACCAGAAACACCACGCCGCCCAAGGCGCCTGCTGTAAGGCCAATGGGCACCTCAAAGGGATAGATCAGCAGGCGCCCCGCGATATCGCAAACCAGCAACAGGCTGGCACCGCCCAGGGCGACCAGCGGCAGGGAGCGGGCCAGGTGGTCGCCCTTGTACAAGGCCACCAGCTGCGGCACGACCAGGCCGACAAAGGGAATGGCGCCGACGGCAATGACGGTGGCCGAGACAGTGACCGCTACCAGCACCAACCCCAAGGTGGCGGTGGCGGCATAACCCATGCCAAGGCTGGTGGCCATCTCCTCCCCCATGCCCAGCACAGTAAAACGCTGCGCATACAGATACGCCAGCGCCACCACCGGCAGGATGATGTAGAGCATCTCGTAATGGCCTTGCACGATGCGCGAAAAATCGCCCAGCAGCCAGCCCTGCATGCTTTGCAGGATGTTGTGGCGGTAGGCATAGAACTCGGCCACGGCGCTGAGCACGCTGCCGTACATCAGCCCGATCACGGGCACCAGGACGGTGTTCTTGAAGCGGATGCGCGCGATGATGGCGACATAGAGCAGGCTGGATGCAAAGCAGAACAGCAGCGCCAGCGCCATGCGGCCCGGGGCACCGGCAGAGGGCACCGCCGTCATCGCGATCAGAATGCCAAGCTTGGCGGCATCGAGCCCGCCCGAGGTGCCAGGCTCGACAAACTTGTTGCGCACAATGTGCTGCAGGATCACCCCGCAGACGGCCAGGCCTGCCCCGGTCAGCACCAGCGCGGCCAGGCGCGGCAGGCGGCTGGCCGTCAAGGTGAGCCAGGCATCACCGGAACCGCCCGAAAACGCCCAGAGCTGCGACCAGGCCATCTGGCGCGCCCCCACCAACAGGGACGCCAGGCACAGCAGCGCAAAGCCCAAGCACCAGCGCAGCCGCATCAGCCGTGCTCCCCAGCTGCGGCAATGCGCCAGCCCTGGGCGTAAGCTCGCTGGGCCAGCCACTGTGCATAGCGGCCCGATTGCGCTGCCAGCTGCGCAGGCGTGCCTTGCTCCTCCACCTGGCCTCCCTCCAGCACCAGCACCTGGTCGGCCATGGCAATGGTTGACAGCTGGTGCGCAATGACCACCACCGTGCGCTGGCCACGCAGGCGCGCCAGGGTCTGGGCAATCAGCGCCTGGTTCTCGGTATCGAGCGCGGCGGTGGCCTCGTCCACTAGCAGGATGGGCGCATCCTTGATAAGGGCGCGCGCAATCGCAATGCGTTGGCGCTCACCGCCCGAGAGCTGGGCGCCACCCTCGCCCACGGGGCTGTCCAGCACGCCGGGCAGGCGCTGCGCGATGCTGTCCACGCCCGCTTGCTGGGCGGCTTGCCATACCTGGGCATCACTGGCGCCGGGCCGGCCGATGCGGATGTTGTCGGCAATGCTGCCGGCAAACAAATAGCTGTCCTGAAAGATCTGGCTGATCTGCGCGGCCAGTTGCGCCTCATCCATCTGCCGCACATCAGTGCCGCCTACCAGTACGCCCCCCTGGTCCACATCCCAAAAGCGCGCCATCAGCCGCACCAGCGTGCTTTTGCCGGAGCCCGATGCCCCCACCAAGGCCGTCATGCTGCCGGGTGGCACATGCAGGTTGATGCCACGCAGCACGGCGGGCTGGTCTGCGCCATAGGAGAAATGCACATCACGCAGAGTGATCGATGCATCGCGCGGCAGCTGCGGGTGCTGCGGCTGCGGCAGGGGCTGCTGCGCCAACAGCGCGTCCATCGCATCCAACTGGCCGCGCGCGCTGCGCAGCGCCTCGGCATAGCCCACCAGCTCCAACAGCGGCTCGACAAAGCGGCTGATCAGCAGTATGGACAGCACGGCGCCGATGACCTCTCCAGGCGCCAGCGCCTGGGCGCTGTGCTGATCGATGCCGATCACAACGGCGACCAGCAAGGCTGCCAACACCGCCTGCACGGCCCAGACATTCAGCACCGACGACAGCGCGGACACCGCAATCAAGCGCCCGGCCGACTGGCGCTGCTGGTCCATCGCCTGCGCCACAAAGCGGGTGCTCTGACCGCCGCCTTGGAAGGCGCGCAAGACCGACTGCGCCTGCGCAAACTCCACGATGCGCTGGCCGGTCTGGGCAAAGTCGCGCTGAAACGCGGCATCGGCCCAGCGGCCCATGCGGGCGGTCAATACCAGCACGCCCAGCAGCAAGGGCAAGGCCAGCAGGCCGATAAGGCCCTGGCGCGCGTCCTGCGCAAACAGCAGCGCCAGCACCACCAGCGGCGCCACCACGCCGCTGATGACGGGTGTGAGCACATGGGCCGGCAGCTGGGCCACGGCCATCATCCCTTGGGTGACCAGGTGGCTGACCTTGGCGGTGTTCTGCGCGTTGAACCAGCCCATGGGCAGGCGCGCCACATGGGCGCCCAGCCGGTGGCGGCCGGTTTGCAAGATCGCAACACCAACGCCCACCCCCGCCTGCTCCACCCGGCCGCGCCACCACCAGGCCAGCACCACGGCGGCCAACATGGCCAGCAGCCAAATGCCAGATGCACGCCACTGGGCCTGCAGCAGCTGGGCCATCAGCGGCAGCAGCAGGCCCGTACACAGGCCGCAGAGCGCGCCATACCAGGCCGCCATCCAGGCATAGCGGCGCAGCAAAGGGGCCTGTTCGCCCAGCAGCAGGTTCAAGGTTTTCAGCATGGCGCGGCCTCCTGCACGGCGGCATAGCCCCCTTCGCGCCACAGGCGGGCATAGCGCCCGCCTTGGGCCAGCAGATCGGCGTGGCGCCCCTGCTCCACCAGGCGCCCCTCGTCGATCACCAGGATCTGGTCGGCCTGCATGACGGTATCGAGCCGGTGGGCAATCACCAGCACCGTGCGGCCTTGCGCAAAGCGCGACAGCGCGCGCTGAATGGCGGCTTCGCTGTCGGCATCCGCAGCGGCGGTGGCCTCGTCCAGCACCAAAATCGGTGCATCCATCAGCACGGCGCGGGCAATGCTGATGCGCTGGCGCTCGCCGCCGGAGAGCTGCGCGTCCTCGCCCAGCACCGCGTCATAGCTGCGTGGCAGCGCGCTGATGCAGCCATGCACATCGGCTGCGCGCGCGGCGGCTTCCACCTCGGCCTGGCTGGCGCCGGGCCGGCCCAGCGCTATGTTGTCGCGCAGGCTGGCATGGATCAGGCGCACATCCTGCAGCACAAAGCCGATGCGCTGGTAGAGCGCTGCGCTGCCGATGGCGCGCAGGTCCGCGCCGCCCAGCGTGATGCGGCCCTCGGTCGGGTCAAAAAAGCGCAGCAGCAAGCGCGCGATCGTGGTTTTGCCGGCGCCCGAGGGGCCGACGATGGCGGTGACAGTGCCCGGCTGGAGCTGGAAGCTGATGCCCTGCAGCACCTGCTGGCCCGGCGCATAGGCATAGCCCACCTGGTCAAAACGGAGCTGGTGGTTCAGCGGTGACAGCTGCTCGCTGGGCGCCGGTTGCGGCAGCACGGGCGTATCGAGCAGCGCCAGCACGCGCTGGGCCGCTGCGGTGGCGCCCTGCAGGTCATGCAGCAAGGTGTGCAGCAGCAGCACCGGCGCGCAGATGCCCGGGGCGACCAGCACAAAGGGCAGCAGATCCAGAGGCGCTAGCGCACCCTGGCTGCCCAGCAGCCAGCCACCGGCCAGCACAAAGCCCAATACGGTGACCGGGGCGGCCATGCCATGGGCATGGGCCATGGCGCCAACGAGGGGGCGCACAAAATCCCTAAAGGCCTGCGCAAACGCATCGACCGCGCCCTGGTAGCTGGCCTGGCCTTGGCCGCTGTTGCCAAAGGCCTTGATGACCGGCATGCCGGCAACAAAGGCCACCGCGGCCGATTGGATGCGGCCCATGTGGCCGGCAAACACGCCCATCTGCGTGCCGCTGGAGCGCAGCGCCCGGCGCAGAAACCAGACATAGCCGGGAAACGGCAGCAAGGCGATCAAGGCCATGCGCCAGTCCTGCGCCAGCAGGTAGGCCACTGCCACCAGCATCGCGCCTCCCGCGCGCGCCACCGAGGTGTAGAAATGCGCGCTGAGGCTGTGCAAGGTGGCCATGTCGTCCTGCAGCACCTGCTTGACCTCGCCCGACGAGCGGCTGCTGAACCAGCCCAGCGGCACCTGGCCCAGCCGCTGCACGGCGGCGCGGCGCAGGCCGTGGGTGAGCTGGTTGTCTGCCCTATGGGCCAGTACCTCGCCGGCCAGCATCAGCAATGCCCCGGTAAAGAGGCAGGCCAGTGCCCCCCATAGCAGCGGCCAGATGCTGCCGGTGCCCGGCTCCCCCAGGCTAAGCTGGGCCATGCGCACCATTGCCGCCAGCGGCACCAGGCTGAGCATGGCCCCCAGGCCCGACAGCAGCGCGGCCACGGTCAAACGCCCGCGAATGGGGTGGAGCACCCGCCTGATCGGACCGGGCCCTGGGGCTGCGGCAGCCGCCGCGTCATCTGCATGCATGGGAGCAAGACCTAGAGAAAAACGGATGCGCTCGCGTGCAGACGGCGCCGTCGCGCTACAGCGCCCGGCGGCGTGACTGCGCTGCGCCGGGCCTGCGATAGACAGCCCGCCCCAACGCGAAACGCAATAGGAACAATAATTAGTTGCATCATACTAAACTAATAAATTACCGTACATCTTTTACAGCTATCGCAGCAGCGGTTTGGCCGACAATGGCCTGGTACCTGGAGAGAACATGGACCCCGAGAAAAAAGCAGCCCCGCGCGGGCGACCGCGCCTGATCACGCAAGAGCGCATCGCCGATGCAGGTATCGAGATGGGCTTGCCCAACATCACCTTTGTGGGCGTGGCCAGTGCGCTGGGCGTGACGCATATGGCGCTGTACAAGCATGTGCCCAGCCTGGCCGAGCTCAAGCACATAGTGGCCGAGGAGATTTTTCAGCGCTGGGAGTTTTCTCTGCCCAAGGTGGGCGAGCAAGAGGGCCTGCAGAACTACCTGGTCCGCTTCAGCGATTCGGTGCGCCAGTTCGCCAAGACCTACCCGGGCGTGACGCCCTATGTGATCCGCAGACTCGTCGCCACCCCGGCGATGCTCGAGAAGATCGATACCCACCAGGAAGAAGTGGCGCAGGCCTACCGCATCGGCAAGGAGCAGTCGCGCTGGCTGCTGGCGACCATCGCCTTCCACGGCCTGGCCGCTGCCGACTCGGTCTACTCAGCCGCACGCCAGGAGAGCGTGGTGCCCACCAGCTATGAGGCTGAGACCGCCGAGATGGAAGGCGATCTGGCCCAGGGCATGCATGCGCTGATCGCCGGCGCGCTGCTGCAACTGCAGCTCGACCCGCAGCTGCAGCCCTGACGCTCTCGGGTCTGCCCCAGGCGCCCTCTGCCATGCGCCCTGCTGCAGTCTGAACGCAGGGCCCGCTGACCCGCTGCATGGTCAGCCTTGGCAATTACTACGGCTCGCCTTGCAAAGACGCCTTGCGCCTCATCGCTATCCGCGTCCATGCCACGGGCGCGAGCTCTGCAGCCACTAGGTAGTTACGAGCCCGCAGCACCAGCAGCACTCACTCTCCCTGAAAGCACCCACACCCTGGCCACTTTGGCAGGGCGGGCGCAGCCTTGCGCCTGCTTTTTTTGGCGGTCTCGATAAATATTTTCAAAAAGATGTCAGGAATCGATCAGGTCGAACGACTTCATCAACGTGGCAGCGCTGTGCTGTGCACTTTCAACCTTTCATCACCAGGAACTACACCATGAACATCAAGACCCTCACCACCTTGGCCGCTGCTGTGCTCGCAACCTCCGCCTGGGCCGCTGGCAGCCAGGACAGCAAATGCGGCGCAGGCAGCTGCGGCAAGAAGGAATCGAGCACCAAGGACGCCAACTGTTCCAAGAAGGACGGCGGCTGCTCGAAGAAGGATGGCGGTTGCTCCAAGAAGGACGGCGGCTGCTCCAAGAAGGATGGCGCAGCCACCCCTTAATCCTTGCATCACCAAACACAACACCCGGGGTGGGCGCGACGCGCTCACCCGCCCCCCACCACAGAAAGGGCTCCCACCATGTTGACCACCACCACGATCACCACCCGTCTTCTTCTGGCTGCCAGCCTGGCCTTTGCCGGCAGCGCCCAGGCCATGAGCACCGCCCCCGTGGGCAATGGCTCGGACTACCCGGCTTACGCCAACTCCGGCAGCAGCCTCACCCGCGACCAGGTCCGGGCAGAGCTCAGCCAGGCCCGTATGGACCATGTGCGGCAGTTCGACGGCAATTTTGATGCGCCGCAGTTCAAAGGCCAATCCGGCATGGGCTTGAGCCGTGCGCAGGTCATCGAGGCCGCATCCCAGGCCCGCATGGCTGGCACCTTGCCACAGGGTGAAAACTTTGGTGGCTAACGTTGGCGGCGGGTTGGCCAAGCGCCAACTCGCGCCTGCACAGAAATGAGGACACCATGATTGGCCTTGGCTTTCGACGTGAAATGCTCGACTGGGACATGTCCGCCGTGCATGCCGACTTCTTCGAGGTCGCACCCGAGAACTGGGTGCGCCGGGATCTGGCGCCGCTGCAGGCGCTGATCGACTCGGGCCGCCCGGTCCACCTGCATGGGGTGGCCCTCAACCTGGGCGGCGCCGCGCCGCTGGACAGGTCTTTTCTGCGCGATCTGCGCCAGCTGATTGATGACCTGGACACCCCGCTGTACTCCGACCACCTGGCCGCAAGCGGCGACAGCTTCCAGCTCTACGACCTGTTTGCCGTGCCCTTTACCGAGTTACATGCGCGCCGCGTCGCCGACCGTATCCGTGCGGTGCAAGATGCCTTGGGCATGCGCATCTCGGTCGAGAACACGACCTGGTACACCAATGTGGGGGCGATGCCTGAAGCGGATTTTCTCGGCATGGTCCTCGACCTGGCGGACTGCCATCTGCTGCTGGACCTGAACAACCTGTCGGTCAACCACAAGAACCATGGCGGCCCCAGCCCCAGCGACTTTGTGCAGGGTCTGGACATGGGCCGCGTGAGCTACATGCATGTGGCCGGCCATGAATTCGATGCGCGCTTTGACCTGTTCATGGACACGCACAGCCAGCCGGTGGAGGCACATACCCAGCAGCTCGCACGCAGCCTTGCCGAGCGCCATGGCACCCCCGTGCTGCTGGAATGGGACAACGATGTCCCCGGCATGGAGGTCATCAACCAGGAGCTGGCATGTCTGCGCACTTCTACGACTATGTAAGAGGCCTGTCCGACCAGGTGCCCCCGGGCTACAGCGACAACGGCATGCGTGCCTACCGCCACCTGGTCTACCTGGGGGCCAGCCAGATGGTGGAGGCCCATTTTCCGGAACTGCGCGAGCAACTGGGCGACGAGGCCTGGCGGGAATTGATCACCGCCTTTGTGCGCGACTCGCGCTGGAGCTCGCCCTACTATGGAGATATGAAAGATGCATTCCTTGAATTCATTGCGCGTGAAAGCACGCGAGAAGATTGATGGCCTGGGCCTGCTGCTGCTGCGCCTGTGGGTGGGGCAGGAGTTTGTGCTGGCAGGTTTTCGTAAACTGTCATCGGGCTGGGAGGCACCGGCCTGGTTTGCCGGCCTGGACTTTCCCATCCCAGTGAGCTGGCTGCCCGCGAGCTTAAATTGGGGCATTGCAGGCCTTACCGAGCTGGTGCTGGGCGTGGCGCTGATCATCGGGCTGGCATCGCGCATTGCCGCGCTGGGGCTGATCTTCATCACCTATGTGGCGGTGTACAGCGTGCACTTTGACCTGGGTTGGGCCGGCTGGAACCAGATCGACAGCGATGACGGCCTGGGCTTCAAGGTGCCCTTGATGCTGGGCATCATGCTGGTCGCCATTGTCAGCCAGGGGCCGGGCCGCTGGTCCCTGGACCGTTGTTGCCACCGTTAAGCCAAGGAGTGTATGCACACCATCGCAGCAGAGATCACCGTCCAATGGCGCAGCGCCATGCTGCGTTTTGCACAGCTGCACCTGCCCTCGCGCGAAGAGGCCGAGGATGCCGTGCAAGATACCTTGGCGGCGCTGCTGCAGCTGGACCGCAGCAGCTTTGACGCTGCCCAGGCCAAGAGCTACCTGTTTGGCATCCTGCGCAACAAGATCAGCGACCGGCTGCGACAGAAATACCGCGCGCCCGTGAGCTATGACGAGGCTTTCCAGGACGACCTCGACCAGATCCTGTTTGACAAGCGGGGCCATTGGGTCGAGGGCGTTGCGCCCACCACCTGGGTCAACCCCCAGCAGCAGCTGCAAAACGACCAGTTCTTCATCATCGTCGATCTGTGTGTGCACAAGCTGCCGGCCAAGCCAGCGCGGGTGTTTTCCATGAAGGAGTTTCTGGAATGCGAGGCCGAGGAGATTTGCAGCACCTTGGGCATCACCAAGGCCGATTACTGGCAGTGCATGAGCCGCGCGCGCAAGCAGCTGCAGCTGTGCCTGCACCAAAACTGGTTTGACAAAGAGACTGCTTCATGAAATGCCGTGACTACATTTTTCAACTCACCTCCGGGCAAATGGAGGAGGCCGGCACGGCGGGCAAAATCGCTGCCTGGCAGCACCGCATGATCTGCTTTCGCTGCCGCGCCTTTACCCGCAATGACCAGGCGCTGCAGGACATGCTCAAGGGCTACAGCGAACATCTGCAAACGCCACCGACCCCACCCGCCAAGCCCTCTTCGGAGAACTAAGGTCCTGGCATGATCGCCGGGCCATCGTCCCAACGACGGGTTGCCCCGATCCACCCGGCATCATCGCTGCGGCAATCAAAATACTGTACATAAATACAGCACCGTGCCAGAATGGCGTTTTTGCCTGGACTCTGCCATGGACCATATCGCCACCGGACGCTTTGACATCAAGCTGCAACCCGAAAGCCTCAGCCCGGTTGCCGAGGCCACCGGCCTGGGCCGGCTCTCGCTGGACAAACAATTCAGCGGCGATCTGCAGGCGGCCAGCCAGGGCGAGATGCTGTCGTTCCGCAGCACGACCCCCGGCTCGGCCGGCTATGTGGCGATGGAACGCGTGCAAGGCAGCCTGCATGGCCGCAGCGGCAGCTTTGTGCTGCAGCACAGCGCCAGCATGGCGCAGGGCGAATCCACGCAAAGCATCAGCGTCGTGCCCGACTCGGCCACCGACGCACTGCAGGGCCTGCGCGGCAACATGCAGATCACGATCGACAACGGCCAGCATTCCTACCGCTTTGTGTACCAACTGCCTGAGGCTTGACGAGCCCCCAGCACCTTCGGCGACTGAAAAGTCCCGGGCCTGCAATCGCATGCAGGCCCGGGACTTTTTACATGGGGCATCGTGGCCATGTTCCGAATACGTAGCCGCCCCGTAGAATCCAGAGCCAAGCCTGTTCCCCTGGCCAAGGCATTCAGGGAGCAACCACACACCAGCGTATAGAGGCATGACATGACCCATGGCTTCCGCGACTCGCCCGACGGCCTGCGTTACGAGGAGCACATCAGCTGGCCGATGCGGCTGTTTGTGGCCGTGATTGGGCTGGCGATGTTTCTGATCCCGGTGCCCTTTTTGCAGCATGGCCACTGGGGCCTGCCCTGGTGGCAACTGCTGCTGCTGGCCGCCTGCATCACGGCGCCGGTGGTGCTGGGGGTGTTTTTCCTCTGCCTGGCAGCTGGGCGCTGCCTGCGGCTGCATTTTGACCAGCGCCAGCGCTGCCTGGTGCGCCATGGGCGCCTGCCCCTGCCCCCACGCGCAATTCCCTACGCCGATGTCGAGCCGCCCAGCGTGCTGGAGCGCAGCGCCGAAGATGGGCCCTACTATGTCGTGCGCCTGCGTGTGCGGGGCGAACGCGCGATGCACCTGAGCAGCTTTGGCCTGCAGGCAGAGGCCCAGGTTTGGTGCCAGCGCATCGCGGACGAGCTCCAGCAGCGATAGCGCAGACGGCCATAAAAAAGGACCCTGCAGCGCCAGCACAGGGCTGGCACTGCAAAGTCCAGGGCTGCAGAGTGGGCTGCAGCATGGCAGATCTTGGCGGATCTGCCTTAGGAACGCGATCCTTGGTTTAGAACGTGGCCTTCAGGTTCAGACGCACGGTCCGGGGCTCGCCATAGATGGCGCCCGAGTAGAAGCCGTACTGGCGGTAGTAGGTCTTGTCGAACAGGTTGGAGATGTTCAGGGTGGCGACCAGGTCCTTGTTGATCTCATAGCGCGCCATCGCATGGAACAGGGTGTAGGCCTTCAGGTCGATATTGACATTGGCGCCCTCGGTCGGGTGGCTGGTGCCGGTGGCGACCTGGTGCATCTTGCTTTGTGCCGTGAGGCCCGTGCCCAGGGTCAGCTTGTTCCAGCTGCCGGGCAGGCGGTAGCTGGTGTTCAGGCGCAGCAGGTGCTTGGGGTCATCCTCTGCGCCGGTAGAGTTGGGGTTGTTCACCGACAGATAGGTGTAGCCGCCATAAACATTCCAGCTCGGCGTGATGCGGCCGGAGAAGTCCACTTCAAAACCCTTGGTCGTCACGCCCGATGCGCCATTGACATAGGCGGTCACACCCTCGTCGCCGGTCACGTAGAGCGGGTCGCCGCTGGCGTCACGCGCAATCGTGGCCACATCCTTTTGCTTGTTGCGGAACACCGCCAGCGAGCCATCGAACTGGCCATCGAGCCATTCGCCCTTGACGCCCACTTCCATCGCGGTGCCGGACTTGGGATCGAGATAGGTGCCATCGACGCGGCGCTGCGACTGGGCTTCGAACACATCGGTGTAGCTGGCGTAGAGCGAGTAGTTGCGGTTCAGGTCATAGACGGCGCCCAGGTAGGGCGTGACCTGGTGGCTGAAGTCCGAGGTGACGACGCCGTTGGAGAAGTTGCGCTGCCAGCTCAGCCGCGCGCCGACGATCACCGACAGCGGATCGGTGATGCTCAGGCGCGTGGCCGCATAGCTGCCATAGGTCTTGATGCGGGTGACGGTGTCCTTGCCGTTGCGGGCGGTGGTCACTTCGCCAATGCCTTGGCCGGTGCGGATGAACTCGCGCCAGTCGCCAATCGCAAAGCCGTTGCTGATGCGATTCATGCAAGCGACGGACTGGCCAGCGCTGTTGAAGCAGTCCAGGCCGTAGGCGGTCGACTCGTTGTCGTTGTAGTTCGCGCCCATCATGAACTGGTGGCGGCGGCCCAATGCCTCGAAGGGGCCGTTGAGCGTCCACTGCAGGTTCTTGGTGGTGCTTTGCGCCTCGGACAAATAGGTGTTCAGGTAGGCACCGCTGCCATCCTGCGCCCAGTAGCCGGCCGATACCGTGCCCCGGTTGGCCTTGGCCACGGCCAGGTGGCTGTCCACCTCGCCACGCGTCCAGGAGCCCGAGAGCTTGGTCGTCCAGTTGTTGTCAAAGCGGTGCTCCAGCGCGCCAAAAATGGTCTTGCTCTCGCGCTCGCTGTAGCTCCAGTCGGCCGACGAATTCAGGCTGCGCTTGAAGTGGGTCTCGGTGCCATCGGCATACCAGATGGGGACGTTCGTGCCCCAGGTGGCACCATCGATGCGGCGGCGCTCGTACTGCAGGCCCAGGGCTGCCTTGGTGTCACGGCTGATGTCGGCAGCAAAGCTGGCCAGCAGGCCCAGGGACTTGTCCTTTTCGCGGTCGCGGAAGGTGCTCGAATCATCGCCGCTGATCACAAAGCGCGAGCGCACGCTGCCATCGGCATTGAGCGGCTGGTTCAGATCGGCAGTCAGGTGGCGGCCGCCGTGGCTGCCCAGGGTCACGCCGACGCTACCAAAGCGCGTCTTGCGCGGCTCCTTGCGCACCATGTCGACCACACCGGCCGGGTCGCCAGTGGCGCCCAGCAGGCCATTGGCGCCGCGCAGAATCTCGACGCGGTCATACAGATCCATGTTGAGCGCCAGGCCCTGGCCGGAGAAGCCGGTCTGGCCGTTCTGCAATGCGCCATCCACGCGGAAGTTGGTGATCTCAAAGCCCCGCGCGCGGTAGCTGGTGCGGCCGCCCACATCGAGCTGGGTGGCCGAGATGCCGGTGGCGTTGAGCAAGGCATCATCCAGGGTCTGTACGTTTTCGTCGTCCATCTGCTGGCGGGTGACGACGCTGACCGACTGCGGGGTTTCGCGGCGCGTCAGCAACAGGCCCGTGGCGCTGGAGACGGCCGGGTTCTCGTACGAGCGCGTGGCCTCGCTGGCGTTGGTGGATTCGGCGCTCACCACCACCTCTTCGAGCTGGGTGGTCTCTGCCGTGCGCTTGGCAGCGGCTGCATCCGCCGGCGCAGATGGTGCGGTTTGCGCCCATGCGGCCTGGGAACAGACCGCCAAGGCGGCACACACCACCGGGCTCAACCGCAGCCAAACCGGCACCCCGGCCACCGCTGCGCGCTTTTGATTCACCACCATGCCAACCACCTTTTTTATTGCAAAGCTGGCACTGTAAAAAGGGTGGCCCCGCGCTATGTATTCGCCGTGTATGGAAATGAAATGAAATGTATTCTCATTCGCATGTCCCGTTTACAATAGCCGGCCACACCCATGGAAAACCTGCCCCTGATCCTGGTGGTCGAAGACGACGCCGACATGCGAGAGCTCATCGTGAGCTACCTGGCCAAATCGCGCCTGCACAGCCAGTGCGCGGGCGATGGCGAACAGATGGCCACCGCGCTGGCCGAGCGCCTGCCCGATCTGATCCTGCTCGACATCATGCTGCCCGGCACCGATGGCATGGTGCTGTGCCAGCAGCTGCGCGCCAACCCGGCCACGGCCCACATCCCCATCATCATGCTGACGGCGCGCGACAGCGTGCTCAACCGCGTGGTCGGCCTGGAGCTGGGCGCCGATGACTACCTGAACAAGCCCTTTGAGCCGATGGAGCTGCTGGCCCGCATCCGCGCGGTGCTGCGCCGCGTGCGGCCCCAGGCCCAGCCCATGCCCGGCATGCCCGAGCCGCCAGCACCGATGCTGCTGCGCTTTGGCAGTTTTACGTTGGACCTGGCCCAGCGCCACCTGCTCTCGCCCAGCAACGTGCTGATCAGTCTGGCCAGCTCGGACTTCCGCATTCTGGAGCACCTGCTGCGCCACCCACACCAGGCCGTGAGCCGCGACCAGCTGATGGACCTGGCCTTTGGCCGCGAGCGCGCCGCCTCGGACCGGGCCGTCGATGTCTGCATCAGCCGCCTGCGCGGCCATATCGAGCTGGACAGCCGCAAGCCGCAAATCATCCGCACCGTGCGGCATGAGGGCTATATGCTGTTGCCGCCGCCTGTGCATGGCGACTGATGCCCCCCATGTGCAGGCCAGCGGCTGGCGCAAGCGGCTGGCGCGCTGGCTGCCCGATACCTTGTTTGGCCGCCTGGTACTGGTTCTGGCCGTTGGCATGCTGGCCACGCAGTTCCTCACCAGCAGCATCTGGCTGGACCTGCGCCATACCCAAACCCTGGAAACCCCCACGCGCGTGGCCGCTGAGCGCCTGGCCGATGCGCTGCAGGTGCTGGCCCAGAACGACCAGGACCCGCAAGCGCTGCGCTACCTGGCCAGCCCCGGCCTGCAAGCCCGGGTGCTAGATCAGGCGCAAGCCCGTTACCCAGTGGAAGACGCCGAGCTGCACCAGGAGGCCGAGGCACTGGTCAACCGTGTGCTGCATGCGCGGCTGCCCCAGGCGGGCCAGGCCCAATTGCAGCGGCTGCAGTTGACTGATGCGCATGGGCATGCGGTGCCGCAGTCCAGCTATTTCGGGCTCAGCCCTTTCACGGTGGACTATGGCCTGCAGATTGCACTGGCGCCCGGCCGCTGGCTGGTGCTGGAGACGCAACTGAGCCCCGGCTGGCATGCACAAAGCGGCTGGGAGGTGCTGGCCGATGTGCTGCTGCGCGTCTACCTGTTCCGCATTCTGGTGGTGGTGTTGCTGGTGCTGCTGGCAGTGCGCTGGGTGGTAACGCCGCTGCTGCGCATGGGCCAGGCCGCGCAGGCGCTGGAGCGCGATGTGGTCGCCGCGCCGCGCATGGACGAGGACGGCCCACGCGAAGTGCGCCAGGCCGCCCATGCCTTGAACCGCATGCAGCAGCGCATTGCCGCCAACCTGACCGAGCGCACGCATTTTCTGGCCGCCGTATCGCATGATCTGCGCACGCCCATCACGCGCATGCGGCTTCGCCTGGAGCTGCTGGACAGCGCCGACCTGGACAGCGGCAAGCAAAAGCTGCGCGGCGACTTGAGCTGCATGGAAGGCCTGATCGACAGCACCTTGGCCTTTATCCAGGCGCGGGAGCACCAGGGCCCGCTGCAGCAGATTGACCTGGATGCATTGGCCCGCAGCATCTGCCAGGACCGGCAGGAGCTGGGCCAGCCCGTCGATATCCGCGGCCATATCCGTGTGCCAGTGATGGGCCAGCCTGTGAGCCTGCGCCGCGCGCTGGACAACCTGATCGACAACGCGCTGCGCTATGCCGGCAGCGCCAGCCTGGTGCTCGATGAAGATGAGGACTTTGCCCAAATCTGCGTGGAGGACCGGGGCCCGGGCATTGCGCCCGCGCAGCTCGAGCGCATGCGCCAGCCTTTTGAGCGCGGTGAAGCATCGCGCAACCAGGACACCGGCGGCCATGGCCTAGGCCTGAGCATTGTCGATGCCATTGCGCAGGCGCATGGCGGCGCGCTCTTGCTGCACAACCGCGAACCGCAGGGCCTGTCGGCCGGCATACGTATCCGCAAAAACAGGGCCAGCGCACAGTGATAGGCCTGGGGCGTCTTGCTGGCCACGGGTCCGCCACCACGATCGAGCGCGTTCGTCATCAGCGAGGGCGGCTAGTCCTGTCCGTCAGAGAATATCCAAGGTTTTGACCGCTTGGGCAAAGCGCTCCAGCGCCTCATAGGCATCGGCCTGGGCCAGCGCCGAGATGTTCAAGCCGCTGCTGTCGATATCGCCATCCGCATAACCCATCACCCAGTTGGGAAAGCGCCGCTCGGGGCCGGACAGCCCCGCATCGATGACCCGGAAATCGGAATGCCGGGGGTCTGCCTGCAGATGGGATTCGAGCACCCGCATGGCATCAGGTGCGCCCTCCACATACTGCGCAAACCAGTCACCATCGAACACCAGCACACCGGTGATGCCATGGATGGCGTTCAGCTCCCGCGCCTGCTTGACGATGCGCCCCACCTCGGTGGGCCCATAGCCGGGAGCCAGCCTGCTGGTGTAGAGAAGGGATCGGAGGGAAGAAGGCATGGCTGGGCTCTCGCTGTCAATATGTATGCAATGTACTGCTTGCCTCGGCGGGTGGATGCCGGTTGAGGTCTTTTTTCTGCTTCAGAGCCCGGCAGCGATAGCAGGCACTTGCTATCACCGCACAAAACCAGCCCCTGATGGCCATCGCAGATGGTGCATCAGGGGCTGGTGACAGCGCCTTGGCAGGCGCAGCATCAACGCGACTTACTGGCCAAATTTGCGCTTGGCATCGGTCACGCAGGCATCCTTGGCATCACCGGCCATGGCATCGCAGCGCTCCTTGGCAGCCTTGTAGTCGGCTTCACGCGACTTGTCGGCAGCGTCCTTGCGCGCATCGGCCACATCCGATGGATTGGACGATGGCTTGGCGCTCACCTCCGCGACCTTGGCGGCTTCCAAGGCCTTCACATGGGCTGCCTTGGCTTCCTTCTGGCAGACGTCCTTGGTATTGCCGGTGGCGTCGTCGCACTTTTCCTTGGCCACGTCGTACTCGGCATCTGCCTTGGCCTTGGCCAGGTCGTGGCGGTGGCCTTCGGTAGGTTCTGCACGGTGCTTCAGATCCGCCAAGGCGACCTTCTTTTGGCCATCGGCCTGCTTCTTGCAGACATCCTTGGCATTGCCCTTCATGGGCTTGCACTGGTCGCTGGCAGCCTTGTGCTCGGCTTCGATACGGTCCTTCTCAACCTTCTGCTCGGCAGAGGTCATGGCGAAAACGCCACCGGAGAAGAAAGCGGCTGCACACAGGGCGGCGATGGTAGGTTGGAGCTTCATGGTGTTGTTCCTTGGATCGTTATGGTGAAAGAGCTGACTATTTTTTGCACCCATCAATGAAGCGCAAAAAATAGTCTCCTGGCATGTCATTCATGCAATACCGCCACAATGGCTGCGTTGCTGGCCTCAATGGCGTGAATGAATTATCAGCAGCCCCAAGCGCGCAGGCTGTGGGTGGCAGGACGGACACATGGTCAGATTTCACCTACCGCGCCAAAGCCTTGCGCCAAGCCGTTTGCAGCGCTATGGCGGCTGAGAAAACCCTGGCAAAATCGCCGCAGCCCACCGCATCTCAGCACCCGGGCAGCAGGGTGCTGACAGGGCCTGCGGCAGAGATGCTCCGCCTATGGAAAACACCGCAATGACTACCGAGCACCAGCCCCTCTGGGTGGCAGAACACCTGCTTGCCGCGCTGCAAGGCGAATGGCGTTTTTCGCGCAGCCTGCAGGATCTGGTGACCCGCAACCCCATTGGCACCGTGCAGGGCCAGGCGCGCTTCACCCCGGAGGGTTCCTGCGGCGCCCACTATGCCGAGAGCGGCCAGATGGTGCTGCAAAGCGGCGGCGCGTTTCGCGCCAGCGGCAGCTATTTTTTCAGCCAGCAGGGGACGGATTTGTGCATCTATTTCGATGCCCAGCAGCAGCGCCTTTTTCACCGGCTGCATCCCGCCATCGACCAGGACGGGCAGCTGAGCGCCAGCAGCTCACACCTGTGCATTGCGGACCGCTATGACAGCAGCTATGCGTTTCTGCGCAGCGGTGCCTTTGTCATCGAGCACCAGGTGCGCGGGCCGCACAAGTCCTACCGCAGCTATACCTTGTATGAGCGGCTGGCGGGCGCCCCGACCACCAGCAGCACAGCGGTCTGAGACGCCTGGGAGGCAGCCTGGACCAGCGGATTGAAATTCCGTTGATCCAAGAACCTGTTCAATGTCTCCTCGCGCCGCGACAGTGTCTTTGCGGGATGGGATGCTAGGCGCAGTGCGCAGCCAATAGCCCGCTATTGGCAAGCACTGCAACGCCGCAGACCGCCCCTGCCCGGGCGGCCCTTCCCGGGCAGCGCAAAGCCACTGTCCCTGTGGGTTGGAGTGAAATCGGGCGATTTCTGCGCGCTGGCCCTTGCTTGCACCCCGGTGCAAGCTGCGTTCCATCCCTTCGAACTCATCCCGATTGCACTCCAACGCGGCTGCGTAGAGACTTTGAACAGGTTCTAAACACTGAACCCTCAACAACGCATCAACTGCCCTGCTCATCCTCTGAGCTGCCTGCGCCGCGTTCCAGCACCGCCAGCAACACCGACAGATGCGTATTGAGCGCCGCCAGGCTTGCAGCGGGCAGGGGCTGCAGCAGCGCGCGTTCTTTTTCCACATGCGCTGTCACGGCTTCATCAATGAGCTTGAAACCGCGCTTGGTCAGCTGCACCAGCATGCTGCGCGCATCTTGCGCATGGGGCACCCGCTCGATCCAGCCATTGGCTTCGAGGCGCTTGAGCCGGTGGGTCATGGTGCCCGAGGTCACCATCAGGGTGGAGAACAGCTCGGTGGGGCTGAGCCGGTAAGGCGCGCCCGAGCGCCGCAGCGCGGCCAGCATATCGAACTCCCAAAAGCTCAGGCCGAACTGCGCAAAGTTGGCATCCAGGCTTTGCTCGATCAGCGCCGCACAGCGCTTGATGCGGCCAATCGGGGCCATCGGGCTGGCATCCAGATCGGGCCGCTCGCGCGCCCATTGCGCCAGGATCGCGTCCACGGCATCACCCGCAGGGGACAAAGGTTTTTTTGGCATTTGTCTTGATATCAAGATATTTAAGCGTTAGCATCCATTTTATCTTGATTTGAAGATAAAACCCATGCAAGCCCTCCCACGCCCTTCCCGCTGGCAAGACATCGCCCTCACCGCGCTGGCCCCCATGGTCTGGGGCTCCACCTATATCGTGACTTCGGAGCTGCTGCCGCCGCACCGCCCTTTCACCGCCGCGCTGATCCGGGTGCTGCCCGCAGGCCTGCTGCTGGTGCTGGCCATGCGCCGTCTGCCCGCGCAGCAGCACTGGCTGCGCTTGCTGATCCTGAGTGCGCTCAATATCGGCGCCTTCCAGGCGCTGCTGTTTGTGGCGGCCTACCGCTTGCCGGGTGGCCTGGCCGCCGTGCTGGGCGCCATCCAGCCGCTGATGGTGATGGGCCTGGCCTGGTGGGCCGATGGCCAATCCCCCGCCCGCAGCACCTTGGCGGCGGCCGTGGCCGGGGTGCTGGGCATGGCGCTGCTGCTGATCTCACCGCAGACCGTATTCGAGCCCATCGGCATTGCCGCGGCCTTCTTGGGCGCCGCCTGCATGGCCAGCGGGGTCTGGCTTACGCGCCGCTGGCAGCTGGACCTGCCGGTGATGGCGCTCACCGGCTGGCAGCTCTTGCTGGGCGGCCTGATGCTCGCCCCGCTGGCCTGGTGGCTGGATGCACCGCTGCCCTCACTCAGCGCTGTACAAGGGCTGGCCTATGCCTATCTCTGCCTGGCAGGCGCGCTGCTGGCCTATGCGCTGTGGTTTCGCGGCATTGCACGTTTGCCCACCGTGGCCGTCGCATCGCTGGGCCTGCTCAGCCCCCTCACCGCCGTCGTGCTCGGCTGGGCGCTGCTGGGCCAATCGATGACCGGCATGGCGCTGGCCGGACTGGTGGTGGTGCTGGTCAGCGTGCTGGCCGTGCAGTGGACGGCGGCGCCTTCTCGCTAATGCCGACCTGTCCGTTTTTTCAGCCCTTAGCCTCTTAACCTGACCATGACCAATCCCGTACAACAAGCCATTGAAAACCGCATCTCCGTCCACCGTTATGTCGATGGCCCGCCGCTCGGTGACGCCCACATCCAGGCCCTGATCGAACAGGCCACGCGTGCCCCGTCGGCCTACAACATGCAGAACTGGCGCTTTATCGCCGTGCGCTCTGCCGAGGCCAAGGTCCGCCTCCAGGCCGTGGCCTATGACCAGCAGAAGGTGGTGGATGCGGCGGTGGCCTTTATCGTCTGCGGCACGTTGGCGGCACACCGCCAACTGGCAGCTGCACTGCAGCCCAGCGTGGATGCAGGCGCCCTGCCCCAGCGCACCGCCGATGCCTGGGTCGCCCAGGCCATCCAGGCCCATGAGGGGGATGCGCAATTGCAGCGCGATGAAGCGGTTCGCTCGGCATCGCTGGCGGCGATGACCTTGATGCTGGCAGCGCAAGGCGCGCAGCTGGGGTCTTGCGCGATGGTGGGCTTTGATGCGCTGGCCTTGCACCATGCGTTTGGCCTGGCGCCGGACGAGGTGCCAGTCGTGCTGGTCACCGTGGGCTACCCGGCCAAAGAACAAGGACCTCAGAAACCGCGCAAGACGGTGCATGAGGTCCTGGAGATCATCTGACAGCATTGCGCCAGGCAACGCCGGGTAGGCCATACCGGAGGGCAGAGCAGGACGGGGGCAGCAATCCACCGCCGCCCTGCTTCTCACTGCCTTTACTTGTTCACCAACTCGCGCCAGCTGATGCGCTTGCCCAGTGGCTTGGGCGTGGCGACCGGGATCTTGATGTCGATCGGGTTCTCTGGCACCTGGCTGGGCGATACGTGGCTGGTAACATCGCCGTTTTGGTTGGCGCTCAGGTCGTTGCCAGAGATCAGGCCATCCACGGACTCACCAGCCATGTTGGTGCTGGTGTTCACAGCACGCCCCGTCTGGAAGTCCAGGTAGTTGATCCAGCCCTTGCCGCCGGCCACGCAGGGTTCGTTCGACGGCACATTGCTCGCGACCACCAAGGTGGTGTTGGCCAGGCGCAGATCGACGTTGACGCGCTCACCGGTGTCGGGCAGGTTCACATACCAGCTCTTGGTGGCATCGTTGCACACAGCATCAGACACAGTCGAGGCACATTGGAGCGTCCGTGTCAGCTTGCCGTCTGCGGCAGTGACGTTCTTCAGCACCGACTGCTTCAGGCCTGCCAGAAATGAAGCGCCACTGTTGCTGTAACCATCGGCTACATCATCAATGCCATAGATGGTCTGCTGGCCCGTTGTGCTCAGATCCCCCATACCCAGCAGCTTGCCGGTGGCAACCAGGATACGTGGCAGCGCGCTGAGGTTGGGGCTTTGCACCAGTTCCAAACGGGTGGTGATGGGTTGCTCATTGCCGCCCTCGTCCTTGAGCTGCACGACCTTCTTGGCCTGGTAGCTGCCACTGCTCCACTGGTAGCGCCAGATATTGCCCTGGATGTCGCCACCGTAGAACAAGGTGCTGGTGTTATTGCCGCCGGGGTCTTTCATGAAGTTGTTCAGGTCCTTCATGCCCGCGCCATCGGGGTTGGTGATGGTCTGGATCACCGCACCGGTGCCGGCATTGAGCACATAGACATAGCCCTTGCCATCGGCATTGTTGTAGCCCGAGGTCAGCAGTGCCACCCAGGTGCCGTCCGGCATCTTGGTGATCAGCGGCTTGCCATAGCTTTGGCCCATGGTCGAGGCACTGGCTTCCCAAAGACCTTTGGGCGATTCAGGGTCGGTGATATCGAGCGCATAGTAGCCATTGCCGCCCTTGTTGAAGCCGCCCACCAGGATGGTTTTCCAGGCGCCATCGTGGAAGATATCGGCCATCACCGGCGATCCATCGACAAAGTAGCGGTGGTTGCCGTCATAGTTATTGCTGGCCAGAGCCGGCATCGCAGGCATGACGGCCTTGGGCACAAAGGCCCAGGCTTCACGCGCAGCAGGGTAGACCAGCTTTCCGCCAATCGTCTGTTGCTTGGTCAGATCGGTGTCCGCATAGAAAGCATGCAGCATGCCGTCATTGCCGCCCACATAGACCATGGCACGCCGGTCCTTTTGTGCCAGGCGGAAGGCGGCGTAGCCAGCATCGCGGTACTTGCGCTGGGGCTTGCCCACATACAGCGGCTGCGAGCCGATGATGTCACCCAGGCGGCTTTCACGGCTGCGGTAAAGCTTGGTGTCGTCGCCTTGAACATAGCCCTCCTTGGTGCGCTCCCCTCGCAGGAACTTCACCAGGTTCTCACCCAGCGCTGCGGTCTTTTGCGTGTCGCTCATCGCGCTGTACTGCGACAGCAGTGCTTGGGCCGCCGTGCCATTGAAATGGCTTTGCAAACCGCCCAGTGTTGCCCAGTTGAAGCTCTTCAATGCCGCGCCGTCCATGAAAAAGATACGGCGGTCGTCACTGGCCAGATCACGCGCATCCAACTTGGTCTTGGCAGACCAGTTGGGGATCAACGTGCGCACACCCGAGCTGACATTGATCTCATAGGCCTGCACCTCGCCCGACCAGCGCCCGCTGCGGTACAGCGCGCCGTAGGCGAAGTTGTTGTCCGTCTCGACCACGGCCGACGACACCGCCACACCGGCGCCCGAACCCACGGCTGCGCGGATATCGGAGAACACCTGGCCCAAGCCCGACTTGATGGCCTGGGGGTCGTTGGCGCTGAAGTAGAGTCCACGGCCATTGACGGCGGTATGCCAGAAGTCATCGATGGACTGGGGCTGCTCGTAGTTGGTGACACCGGGCGCGGGCCAGACCGGCCAGGTCTTGGTGCCATTGCGGATGCCCGCGAAGTCACCCGCGCCATTCTTGTAGTCCTTGTCGAACTTCAAGGTGCCCGAGACGCCCATGCCGATCACATAGGTGGCCATGTGCTGCCAGGTCACCTTGTCATCTTCCGCACCAGTGCCAGCTGGCTTGACCAGGTTGGCCAGTTCAGGGCGCAGATCGGTGCCGTAGTAGTACTGCGCCACATCGGCCAGCGAATTGCGGCTGCCGCCAGTGACATTGCTTTGCTCCACGGCATCGCAAGGCAGCTTGGTGCAGGCCTGGTGGCCGGCGGGCAGGCTGCCCCACACCACCGTGTTGGCTGGCACAGGGCGGCCATTGCTGGGCAGCGTCATACCGGCAGCCTCCGTCGCGCTGTAGCACTGCGCGGGCGATTCCAGCTCCGTCACAGGGATCGTCACGGTGGAGATCAGCTGTGGTGTGCTCTCCGTCGACCCCAGCAGGTTCACGCGATGCGTGGTCGCCGTACCGGAGAACACCTTCTTCTTGCCCATCACCTGCGAGCAATCGGTCGTGGCGCAATTGGCGGGTTTGTCCGGGGTGAAGACCGCCGTACTGCTCTCGACATTGCAGACCGTGACCTTGTGGGTCAGCGGATCGTAGCCGGCAGCACAAGCCTGGCCTTGCGGCACAGTGATGGTCGTGGGGCCTTCTTGCTCGCAGATGGTTTCCACACCATTGGCAGCGGTGCCGTTGGTGCAAGCGGCGTAATCAGCAGCGCTGCTCAGGTAGGTCACCTGTTCCACCTTCTGGCAGGTCGTCGTCGTCCAGCCGTTGTCGCTGGTCGGGCCCGATTCCACACAGGCGCCGTAGCCCATGTCCGTGGCCGTGCTCTGGGGATTGCAATTAGTCACCCCGGTCTGCGGGCAGCTTTGTACCGGCTGGTTGTAAAGGTTGTTGGCCACACATTGGGTGGTCACCCAGCCATTGGCCGCAGATGGGCCAGGGGTTGTGCTGCAGCTGGTGGTTTCGACCGGATCCGTGGTCTTACTCTCACAGGTCACCAGGAAGCAGCCGTTGGCCGGCGTCGGGCCCGCCGCCGTGCAGCTTTGCACGGCGCCATTGGCCATTGAAGTGGGTGAACCCGTGGCGGGTGTGCAGGTGCCCCCTCCCGTACTGCATTGGGTCCCCGTCCAGTTGTTGCCCGCAGAAGGTGCTTGCGCGGTGCAGCTTGCGGCATAGCCCCAGTCCGAATACTTCATCTCGCAAACCCTGTCGCCCGTACAGCTGGCAGGGTTGACTGCCGTCGTACCAAAGGTAGTGGTATAGGGCTCTTCGCAGGTGGTAATGGTGGGTGACGAGGAGGCCACGCAAGTGCTCAGTGCGACCGCTGAACTGGTGCGCTGCTCAGGAGCACCACAGACCTGGTCCATCTTGGTCGCATTGTTGGACAGATCAGCAGGGCAGGAATTGACAAAGCTGGTGCTCGCCTTTTTCGCACTGCAGACGGTGTACACATTGCTACTGCTTACCCCTGCGGAGCAATAGTTGTTGGTCGAAGACGAACCATATGTCTGCTTGGCAACGCAAGTCGAGCGTTTGAAGTTCGGCGCCACCGGGCTGGTGTTCACGCACTGCGCATCGGTGACATAGGTGGTTTCGCTGTAGCTGCTGTTGCAACCGCTGAACAACACCATGCTGGCGGTCACGCCACTGGCCACCAAATCAGGGTGCAGCGTTCCACAAGCGGGTACAGGCCCGTTGATCGCTGCCACACCGGGCTTGCCTTCGCAGTAGATGGTGCCTTGGCCGGGAACGAACTGCCCATTGTTGCTGCAGTTCGAGGCACTGATGGGCACTTCGCTCTCCTGGCACTCGACCTTGTAGTCGCCATCCATGCCAGGCGTACAGCTGGCGTTCACCAACTGCCACTGGTCATAGCCCACCAGGTTGCAGCCATAGGGTTCGCAGACACTCTTGTCGGTGGTCTTGAAGGGAATCTCGCCAATCGCCTGGTTGATGTAGGAATAGAAGTAGCGCTTTTGCTGCACCCGCTTGTACACGGCCTTGCCAAATGGCTCCTGCTTTTCGGTGGCCCAGGTGGTGATCAAGGCATTGCGGTACTGGCTCTGCGTGATGGAGTTCCAAGTGTATTTGTGTTGGTAGGTACGCTTGTAGACCATCTTGGTGGCAGCGACCGTCCAGTAGGTGCGCATGGCATTGGCAAAGCTGAGCTCCAGCTTGGCTTTTTGCTCGGTCCACAACGTGCTCTTGTAAAAACCCAGCACGGTGCCATAGGTCACCGCCTGGGTCTTCACACTCTTCTTGGTGATCTTCTTGTAGGTGGTCTCGGTCTTGGTGCCACCGCCAGGAACAATGGTTTGCCAGCCCAGGCCGCAGGCGCTCCAGTCATAACCGATGCTGGCATCCCGGCGCAGCAAGGAGCCACTGGTGGAGCCGTCATAGATCGGGCGTGGGGTGAGGCCATCGGGCCCGGTAAGAGGCCGGTTGTAAGCCGGATCACTGTCAGGGCCGTCTTGCTGCCCAACCAAGGTGGTGCCATCGAGCTGCATGGGGCCCTTGGTTTCCTGGCCGACGTTCCAGTAGCCGTCGGTGGTCACAATCGCATAGTGGCGCTGGCAGGCAGAGACGACCGGGTCCACAAAGGGCGCCATGGCCGTGTTGATGCTGTCATCCTTGTTGGCGTAGTAACGTCCCACGCGGGCCAGTGCTTCACGCGTGGGCGAGCTGCCGCCTGTCTTGGCCGACTGGATGGTCTGGAACCAGTTGGCCTTGTCGGTGCTTTCAAAATCCTTGACGGGCATGAACTTGAAAGTACTGGTGTCGGGCTTGGCGGCTGTCAGAAAGCCGATCCGGAAGTTGTTGTCCAGTGCATTGAAGGCCAGGCTGATGGAAGACTTGGCCATGTTGATACGCGTGCGGTAGAAGCTGTACCAGTTGGCGAAGTTCTGTTGCTGCGCAGCGGTCGTGATGCCCCGGCGAATCCAATAGCCATCGGGGGCCGTCGTGCTGCCGGTATTGATATTGGCACTGGCCTGGTTGAGCAGCAAGCTGCCGTTGTCGGCCTTGATGGTGCTGTTGGTCACCTTGTTGCAGGCGCCAGCTGTCACATCCGCACCTTCGAACGAAGGCTGCACCCCGCCAGTCACGCGCGGCACCCATTCAAAATAATAGGCCGCTTGCGCAGGGTCGTTGTAGATAGACTCCTGCCGCAGGCGGGTGGAGATGTCATAGGCCTGAAAGCTGGTTGCCAGATTCACCACGCCTTTGCTGGTGTCATAGCCGTCAATCCAGGCACCGGCAAAGCTGGGCTCAGGGTAGGCCGTGCCATCGGGCTGGGCAGGCAGCTCGTACTTGGTGGCAGGGTTGTAGTACAGGCTGTTGCACAACGAACTCTTGTATCCCATCGGGAAGAAGGTCGCCGAATAGGTGATGGGATCCCAATCGTCAGGCATGTGGGTCCACTTCATCGAGTCCGACGTGTCCATCAACAGCATCACATTGGGCTTGTCCTGCTGTGCAAAGGTGTTGACTGGCACGTCCGAGATGTCGACCGGGTTATGGGGCGTGTCGGCAATGGCCATGCCGCCGCCCACAGCCCCAGCCAGCGAGACCGCCAGGCCCAGCGACCACAGCAGCCTCGGGCTCCAGGCGCGCGCCGGACTCCGGTGTTTCTCTCTATCTGCGAAAGCTATATTTTTCATCTATTCGCACTCCTCTTATTAATCTAGAATTTTTTGCCTGACCCAACGCAACCATGCCCGGAGGGTGATCCGGGCAGGTCTCAGTAGGTGCTCATCTGCACATAGCTTTCGGTGTCTCGGGGACCGGACACCTTCGCGGTGATGCGGTACATGGGCCGCTGCGTGCAGCTGGAGACGCTGCCTATCGATTCGCTGGAACCCGAGCAACCTTCACCCTGGGGCATGACACAGCTTTGCCCGGCAGCGTTGAGCGCTTCTGCCTTGCTGCAGAGCCGATGGATCAGGTAACGCACCTCGTTGCCCAAGCCATCGTTGGTGGTGACCACAGGGGCACTGCCCCAGGCCAGCGATTGAGCGGATGCCTTCGGATCAACGCTGGCGTAATAGCCCAAAGAGCTGTTGTTGGCATCGAGTGCACTGGTGCCCGTGGCTGCCAAGACTTCCAGCTTGGCCAGGCCAGTTTCCAGCCCCAAATCAGCGCCTGATGTGGCCGCCTGCTTGAGTGCCAGACTGCCTGAGACGCCGGCGCCCAAGGTGCTGGTGCGCACGAGGGCCAGGCCGGTGATCGTCATCACCAGCAGCACGACCAGGGCGACCAGCAAGGTCACGCCCTGCTGTTGATGCCGTGGAGCGAGAGCCATGGGCGGCATTGCACGAAGGCATGGCAAGTGTTTGGTCATTGTTGTTGTCCCCAAATCGTGTTGCGCAGCGGGATCACGCTTTCGTATACGCGGTAGCGGTAATGCGGCCATTCGTCACCCGTACCCATCTCGAATGACTTGCTGCCATTGGCCCACTTGGGTGCAGCAGAGGTCACCGCTTCGCGCTCATACTGCGAGCTACGCACCAGGATGGCGACACGCACCGCCATCAGACGCCCCAGCTTGGTGGCGACCAGATCCGCATCGGAAGATGTCCACTCATCCTCCTTGTCGATCTTGCCGCTTCCATCCTTGTCAAAACCGTATTCAGCCACCATTTGCAGCACGTCCTCGGCGACGGCCACGCTCTTGGTATCGGTCTCATCCAGAAAGTTGTAGCGCATCAGCTGGTTGTCCTTGACACGCCAAACGTTGCGAGTGGGCTGGTTGCCCAGGCTGAACAGCCAACCCTCACCCAGGCTGGTGGCGCCGCCATCGAGCATGTCGACCGAGGAGCCGCCATTGCGCTCAGGCGTTACTGAGGCAGCGGTGTAGAAACTGGTGTAGCCACCGGTCATGTGGCGCACCGTCGGATCCTCTTCTGCAACACCTCCCGGACCGGTGATGGACGAGCCAGCGCCGGCCGTCACTTCCATCAGCAGGCACTTGCTGGGATCCGTGTCGCTGGTCCCCACAGCCACATCGCCGGCCTGAAAACCGGCATTGCTGCGTTCCATCGTGAAGACGCCGCTGGCACTGGCGCTATAGCGCGCGCCGATAAACATATTGGGCGATGAGCCGGTCAGCACCCGCAGCTCATTGCCGCTGACGATCTGCACCGGCATCAGCGGAAATGTGTACTGGGCCGGGTCGCGGCCCGTGCGCTTGTAGGCCTGCACTTCGCAGCCCAGGTAGGCGGAATCCATGCCTGCAAACCCCAGTCCGGCCGAGCGAATATCGCGCTCGATGGCAAACAGCGCCAGGGACCCAGCCGTTTGCGCCTGGCTGACTGCCGAGGTCGTGCGTCGCCGCCCCTCCGATGTGGAGAACAACTGGTAGATGGCCAGCAAAGTCAGCAGGCCAATGGCCAGCCCGATCATGATTTCAATGATCGTGAAGCCCTGCATGCGCCCATCCGGCGGCGATCTTCGCGGCGCAAAACCTTTCATGGCAATGGTCCTCTCTTGGTATTTTTCTAGTGCACGAATGCCTGTATTTCGTAGATGCGCTTGGCTGTGTCACTGGGCCCTTGCCAGCACAGCCGCACCGTAACCTGGTTGAGATCGTTGCCGGTATTGACGACCACTTGCTGACCACTTTCGGTAGCACCTGGCAGCCCCAGCCAGGGGTTGGCCGTGTCTGCCCCCCGCGCCGCCTTCAGAACCTTGCCCAGTTCCGAGGTCTCGCTCAGTTCAGTGCCGCTGTAGGCACAGCGTTCCGTGCCGTCTGGCTGGTGCTCAAAGGCCTTGAGCGACTGCGCCAGCGTGCTCGCTGAGCTGCGGTCCACACTCAACGACACCAGCTGGATGATCTGGGCGGCGTAGATACCCGCTTCGGTGCGGTACTGCGCCTGGCCACTGAGCGCCATCGATTTGGCCGTCAGTCCTGCAATCCCCAGGATTCCCAGCAGCAGCAGCAGGATGGAGACCATGGCCTCGATCAGCATCATCCCGCGCTGCGGGCGGGCACCTGGCCTTTGCACGGGAGAGCGCCTGCGCCGCGTCAAAGAAGGAGTGCTCAGCATTTGCGGTTGTCTCCAGCGGCAGTGATGGTGGGATCGCAGAGGCGCACCTGGCCGCCAGGCGAGACCAGGATGTTCAGGCAGCGCTGGGGACCACTGGCCAGGCACTGCGCACTGTCGCCCGGCATGAACTTGACGGTGTTCGCTGCCGAGGCATTGCCCAGACCATTGAAGGTCACATCGGCCGCTGTGGCCGTGATCGTGAGCGAGGCGGCAGATTCCGCAGGCTTGGCAGCAAGCGTGGTGCCGCCGGTCACAATCGACCATCCCCGGTTGGAGTCACTGAGGCTGATGGTCACATCGCCATTGCGGCGCAAGGCTTCTGAGCGTGCCTGCTGCGCGCCGTCGTAGTAAGCCTGGGCCGCTGCACGGATCTTGGTGTCCAACAGGTACACGCGGATGCTGGGCATCACCATCAGCAGCAAAAAAGCGATGATGCCAATCCCCACCAGCAGCTCAAGCAAGGTGAAGCCATGGGCACGCTTAGCCACAACAGGCAGCATCAGCAGCTCCCATCCTTGCGGGCCGACCAGCAATTGGTACCGGCTGTCCAGCCTGAAGGCGTGCCTGTGGTGGCGCGCTGGCCTTGCTGGTTGAGTGTGAACACAAAGCCGGACATGCTGCCAATACCGGTGGCGGTCACCGTGTAGGTCTTCACATCCAGCGCACAGGTGTATTTGAAGCGGGCGGTGGCCGCCGGCGCCGGCGCCAAGCCGCTCGTGCCGCACGCGTCTTCGTAGGTCCGGTTATCCTGAAAATACTGCTCCAGCTTGCCGCCCATATCGGCTAACGGCACCAGACCATCCACAATCTGGCCTCGCTTGATATATTCTTGGTACGCAGGCATGGCAATGGCAGCGAGGATGGCAATAATCCCCACCACGATCATCACCTCAATCAAGGTAAAGCCACGCGACATACCTCGCCGCATGCAAGCACCCCTCTGCTTCGCAGAAAGATGCGACCAGCGACTACTTCCCCACCCCCCACCACTGCACGCTTGGCACAGGCGGTCGATATTTTTTTGAAGCATTTTGGACCAACGCCTATTATTAAAATTAATACACCGGCATCCCCCAGATCTGTTGGTCAGTTATTTTTATCAATCAGTGGAAACACCGTCAAAAAAGCAAAAAATCTTGCAAAATCAAAGATGAAATTTTTCTAGATTTCCTTATCGCGCACCAGGCACAGCACCGATAAGCAGCCACTTACTCATCTTCAAAAATGATCCATCCGCCGCCCTCATGCCGATCACCCCCAAGCATGACAATGCAAGGCCAAGCGCTATAGATAAACGGATCGCCCTCCAGAGATACCAATTCATCATTCCTGCGCTTGCACCCCGCGCAACAGGCGGCAGATTATGAATTCATATTTCTTATGGTTTCTTATTTTTACTCAATGAAATCAGCAACCGGAGTGTAGCCGCTTACCCAAAGAAACATTCAATCCAATTGTTAACATAGTTTCTACCAGGCACTAATTGACATATTTACAACAATTCATTCCGACTATCCTTGAGATTAATTTGGATCAAGGAATCGGGCCAAACCCTGTGCGCAACAGCGCCAAGACAGAGCAGGCGGACTGCGAAGCCGTCATGCCTCCCTCCCCAAGATGGGGGCTTTGAAGAGAGCCAAGAGCTCCTCCACCACCATGCACAACAGGGCCTCAGAATTGCTTGGATACGAGGTTGAAAATACGGAGCCATCAACAAAGGACTGACCACAGGCCAAGCCGCAGCAAGGCTGTGACCAGAGGCCCAGAAGTTGAGTCGCTTGGGCCAGCAAGACCTGCTCAAACACCAAGCCCACAGCGCAAAACGAGGCGACTTTTCATCGCAGCTCCCGGTGGATGCGAAGCCAAGGTGACTGGGCAAACCCCTGGAAGGCCGGAGAATCGTTTTGATAAATAACGACATCTCTTCTATGCCAGGCATAACCCTAAAAGCGTTCCGTTTGCAGCCAGCCGCCCCACAGCAACAGCGCGGCGATGCATAGCTACCTACTGTGGGCGACGCCCACCTTGGTGGTGGCGCTGGCCATTGCCTTTCTGAAGTGGAACGCGACCCGGGCGGCACTGCTGGGTCTGGCGCTGACGGTGCCCATCGCGTTTTTCAGCGGCCCGATTCCTTTTTCCATCGACAAGCTCGGTGAGTCGCTCATGCGGGGGGCCTGGATTGGCGGGACCATCGCGCCCTATATCCTGGGCGGCCTGCTTTTTTGGCGCGTCGCGTCCAGCAAGCACGCGCTCGACGGCGCTGATGGCCCCTCTGCGGGTCTCGACCCCTATGCGCGTCGCAGAAGGCTTTTCTTTGCCTGTTTTTTGGTCGGCCCTTTTGCCGAGTCCGCGACCGGTTTTGGCGTCGGCATGGTGGGCACGGTGGTGATGCTGCGCCACCTGGCCCTGGCGCCTTGCCATCTGATGGTGTTTGCCTTGCTCAGCCAGACTTTCATTCCCTGGGGTGCGATGAGCAGCGGCACGCTGCTGGGTGCTGCCTACCTGCGCGTGTCGCCCACGGACCTGGCTCTGTATTCGGCCGTTCCTGTCGCGACCTTGATGCTGCTGTGGCTGGCCCTGTTCTGGGTCACTTTGCGCCAAGCCAAAGAGCACATGTCGCTCCGCGAGTGCGCATGGGAGTTGCTCTGGGTGGCGGCAAGTCTGGCCAGCCTCGTGGCCTGCACCTACTTGCTGGGTCCGGAGACGGCTCTGCTTGCCGCCTTCAGCCCGCTTATCATTCTTCGCTACCTGGTGGATGAGCGCCCCGATGGGCAGCAAGTTCGCCAACGTGCCATCGCCTGCCTGCCCTATGGCTTGATCATTGGATGGCTGGCCGCGACCAGGCTCTTTCCCAGCCTCAGGGAATGCCTGTCGACCCTGCTATGGTTCCGGCCCTTTCCCGACCTGCCCACCTTGCTGCCGTTGATGCATTCCGGCCTGTGGTTCCTGGTGGCCGCGCTGTTGACCGCTGCTTTGCGCCGGCGCACGCACACGCTCAAGGCCGAGGTCCTGGCCTCCTGGTCCACCGGCAAGCAAGCCGTGTGGACGGTGTTTCTGTTTGCGATGATGGCGGAAATGCTCAATAAATCGGGCATCGCGCAAGGGCTGGCCAACGGCCTCTTTGCCGCCTTGGGGCCTGACGCCATGGTGCTCACCCCAGCACTGGCGGGCGCGCTAGGGATCATTGCCAATACCGGAAACGCCGGCAACAGCCTGCTGCTGCCACCGCTCTCCACGCTCGCGTCTCAGGCCGGTATCAGCCTGCTGGCCACGGGCGCGGTGGTGCATGTCTCCGGTCTGGCACTGGGCTTTTTCTCACCGGTGCGCATGTCCATTGCGGCCAAGCTCAGCCATGGGGCTTCAGAGGAGCGGTCGGTCTACCTGTTCCTGCTGCCGTTTGCGCTGGCGGCATTCGCGGTGATGATCTGTTTTGCCTGGCTCAGCACCTGGTACAACTAGCACCCGCCCAGTGCAGCCGTTTCAGTAGTGAAGGAGATGGGGACCGAGGCCGGCTAGCCTGGCCCCTGCCACTCGACAAATTCCACTCTTTGGGATTCACACAAGCGGTTCAGCGCAGCGACGCCCAGCACAAAGTGTGCCTCCTTCTCATGCGCCGCCAAAGCCTGGCGGTCGGTCCATACCTCAAAGAGATAGACCAGCTCCTTGCCCACCGCCACGTCGTAGCGCAGGCAGCCGGCTTCTTGCCGGCTGGCCTGCGCCAAGGTTGTGAGTGTCGAGACGACATCCGGCAAACAGCCCGCGCGGGGCTGCAGCGTGACGATCAGGTTCAGGGCTTCCGTCAAACCAGGGCTCCTGGGGTGCGCTGAGCAAACCATGCCGGCATGTCTTACTCCACCGTGACCGACTTGGCCAGGTTGCGCGGCTTGTCCACATCGGTGCCGCGTGCCACGGCCGTGTGGTAGGACAGCAGCTGCAGCGGCACCACATGCAGGATGGGGCTGAGCACGCCGTAGTGCTCGGGCATGCGGATCACATGCATGCCCTCTTCGTTCTCGATATTGGTGTTGGCGTCAGCCAGCACATAGAGCACACCGCCGCGCGCGCGCACTTCCTGCATATTGCTCTTGAGCTTTTCCAGCAGCTCGTCATTGGGGGCGACGGTGACGACGGGCATCTCGCTGTCCACCAGCGCCAGCGGGCCGTGTTTGAGCTCGCCGGCCGGGTAGGCTTCGGCGTGGATGTAGCTGATCTCCTTGAGCTTGAGCGCGCCTTCCAGCGCTATCGGGTAGTGGATGCCACGGCCCAGGAAGAGCGCATTTTCCTTGCGCGCAAAGTCCTCGGCCCAGCTGACCACCTGGGGTTCGAGCGCCAGCACGGCTTGCAGGGCCAGCGGCAGGTGGCGCATTTTTTCCAGGTAGGCATCGGACTGCGCTTCAGTGATGTGGCCCTTGCTCTGGCCCAGGGCCAGGGTCAGCAGGAACAGGCCCGCCAGCTGGGTGGTAAAGGCCTTGGTCGAGGCCACGCCGATTTCCATGCCCGCACGGGTGATGTAGCTCAGCTTGCACTCGCGCACCATGGCGCTGGTGGCCACATTGCAGATGGTCAAGGTGTTGGTCATGCCCAGGCCCTGGGCATGGCGCAGTGCTGCCAGCGTATCGGCCGTCTCGCCCGATTGGCTGATGGTGACGACCAGCGCCCGGGGGTTGGGCACACTCTTGCGGTAGCGGTATTCGCTGGCCACTTCCACATTGCAGCGGATGCCCGCCAGGCCTTCGATCCAGTACTTGGCGGTGCAGCCGCTGTAGTAGCTGGTGCCGCAGGCCAGGATCAGTACCTCGTCGATCTCCTTGAACACGCGCCAGGCGGCATCGCCCTCCACGCCATCAAACAGCTCGGGCACCACGCTTTGCACGCCTTCGAGCGTATCGGCAATCGCGCGCGGCTGCTCGAAGATCTCTTTTTGCATGTAGTGGCGGTAGGGGCCCAGCTCCACGGCGCCACTGTGCGCATGCACGGTCTTGACCGGGCGGTCGGCCGCCTCCAGCGTCTTGCCGTTGTGGTCCACCACCCAGTAGCGGCCAATCTGCAGGTCGACCATGTCGCCTTCAGCCAAGTAGACGATCTGGTCGGTCACGCCGGCCAGCGCCATCGCATCGCTGGCCAGGAAGTTCTCGTTGTTGCCCACGCCCAGGATCAGCGGCGAGCCGGCACGTGCGCCGACCACGCGGTGGGGTTCGTCCTTGTGCATGACGGCAATCGCATAGGCGCCGCGCAGGGATTTGATGGCCTGCTGCAAGGCCGTGAACAGGTCGCCGTCGTAGTGGCTGTCCACCAGGTGGGCAATCACTTCGGTATCGGTCTGGCTCAGGAACTGGTAGCCCTTGGCCTGCAGCTCGGCGCGCAGCGCTTCGTGGTTCTCGATGATGCCGTTGTGCACCAGGGCCACGCGGCCCACGGCTTGCACATCGGCCACGCCCGGGCCAGCGCTGAAATGCGGGTGGGCATTGTGCACGGCGGGCGCACCATGCGTGGCCCAGCGCGTGTGGGCAATGCCGGTGGCGCCTTGCAGCTGCTCGCTCGCTACCTGCTCCACCAGCTCGGCGACGCGGGCCGTGCTGCGGGCGCGGCGCAGGCCACCGGGCTGGCGGCCGTCGAGGCTCGCTTCATGCACGGCCACACCGCAGGAGTCATAACCCCGGTACTCCAGCCGCTGCAGGCCTTGCACCAGCACCGGGACGATATTGCGCGTAGAAACTGCACCAACAATGCCGCACATAGCATTCACTCCTTGATCAACAATGGCTGCAGTGTAGACAGGTCAGCATTGTATTTTCTTTCCATTTTTGCAAGTTTTTGAAATAATATTTCTCATTAAATATCTATTGAAATAAAATTTCACAATGAACGATGATTTGAATGATTTCACGCTGGATATCATCGACCTGCAGCTGCTCGACGCTCTGCAAAAGGATGCCTCGGTCAGCAACCACGCGCTGGCCGACAAGGTACATGTCTCGCCCCCCACCTGCCTGCGGCGCATCAAGCGCCTGCGCGAGCTGGGCCTGATCGCCGCCGAGGTCGCCTTGCTCTCGCACGATGTGCTGGCCAAGGTGCAGGGCTTTGGCCTGTTTGCGCTGGTCGAAGTGAGCCTGGAACGCCAGGGCGCCGAAGAGCTCGATGCCTTTGAGGCTGCCGTGGTGCAGAATGACCAGGTGCAGCAATGCTGGCGTGTCAGCCCGGGGCCGGACTTTGTGCTGGTGGTCTACGCCCATGACATGCCCGGCTACCTGGCGCTGACGCAAAAGCTCTTCACCTCACAAAGCAATGTGCGCAATGTGAAAACCTACTTCGCCACCAAGCGCAGCAAGTTCATCACCCGCATCCCCCTGCCCAAGGGTCCGCACCTGTCGCACCACGGCTAAAGCCTGCTAGCGCCTCAACAGCAGGCTTGGCGGTGCCAACACCCTCTGAGCCCTGCGATTACCCGCTTGGTAAAAACGGGCATTGCGCTACGGCCTTGTTGCCCAGCCCTCCGCAGCCACCGTGCATGGCTGCGATGTGCATGACCACTCTCAGGCAGTCGTTGTGGACGAAAACATTCAACAAATGTAACAAGCCCGGACTGGCTTGTCTTGGCGGTGGTCCGGCCTCATACTTACACCGGGAGTATCAAACAGTAACATTGACAGCTATGCCTGCAACGACTGTGACCCACGGCTAGGAGAGGCTATACATGGTGCATATCAAAATGGACAGCACCCAGCAGCGCAGTGACTGGGGCCGCATTGTTTTTCTGGCGTCCTGTGCGCTGGCCGCCGCAGGCGCGCTGTGGCAGCGCAATGCCTCCTGGCCCATCTGGCTGGCTGTGGCGCTGCCGCTGCTGGCCTGGCCCCTGCTGGCCCGCTGGCGCACCCGCCGCACGGGCGGGTCGGACGTCAACGATGTCATCCTTAGCTTTGTTGACGGCCTGGTCATTGGCGTCTGGGTGGCGCTGGTGCATTTCCACCTGCTGACCAGTGCCATCATGCTGATGGTGCTGGTGCACTGCACCTACGCCATGCAAAGTGTGCGCCATGCGGCCCTGGCCGTCGTCGGCGCCATCGCGGGCCTGGCGGTCACCGGTCTGCTCACCTCGTTCGAGGTCCAGCGCCACACCAGCACCTTCACCATTGTCGGCAGCCTGCTGGCCGTCGCCCTGTACCTGGCGATGCAAGGCATTGCCACCGGCCACCTGCTGCGCAGCCTGGCCCACAAAGAGCAGATGCTGATGGTGATGCGCCGCGTCGATGCGATGACTGGCTTTTTTGGCCGCATGTACTGGCAGGATCTGGCGACCCGCCTGTTCGCCTATGCCAAGCAAAAGGACATCCCGGCGTTCCTCATCGTCGTCGATGTGGATAACTTCCGCGAGCTCAACAGCCGCCATGGCGAGACCGCTGGCGACGAGGTCATCATTGCCGTGGCCAACACCTTGCGCACCTGCGTGCGCCCAGGCGATGCCACCTGCCGCTTTGGCGGCGACTCGTTTGCCGTGTTGCTGTCGGGTGTCAACCTGGACATTGCCAACCAGATTGCCGACCGCATCCACAGCCAGGCACTCAACCGCCGCCTGCGCGACTGGCCCGATGTGCAGATCAGCGTCAGCATCGGCATTGCCAGCCTGGCCAAGTACCACCAGTCGGTGGACGACTGGATCGTGCAGGCCGAAGCGGCGCTGGAACAGGCCCGGGGCGCCCCGCGCATGTACGGCAGCTATGCCGAGCTGGAACCGATCTCGGCCGCACACCTGGCCGAGCTGGCCAATATGCCGGGCCCGGCAGCAGCGGCCAGCTGATCCTCTCCCGCAGGCAGGCCATCCCCGCCTGCCTGCCCCCGCATCGGCATGGCGAAGGCCTAGAAACTAGAATGATAGTCATTCTCGTTTTCAGAGCTTTGCCACCGCCATGCCATCTTCTCTTGCCCCCTGGAGCGCCCAACGCTGGCATGCGCTGTTCTGCGCCCACCAGCCGCAGCTGCTGGCCTACCTGACCGGCAAGACCGGCAGCCGCGATGAGGCCCGTGACCTGGTGCAGGAGACCTGGCTGCGCCTGGCGACCGCCCCCGCGCAATTGCCCGATGGCAGCTCCCCCAGCCAGGAAGCGGCCCGCGCCTATCTGTTTGCCACCGCCAAGCACCTGGCGCTGGACCATTTGCGCCAGCGCGGCATGCAGCAGCGCAGCCTGCAGGATTGGCAGCAGCTGCAGCCCCCCAGCGCCAGCGATGTGGCCGACCAGGCCATGTACCGCCAGGCGCTGAATCTGGTGGCCCAGGTCATCGCCGAGCTGCCCGCACGCATGCAGTCGGCGCTGCTGGCCCACCGCCTGCAGGGCCAGACCCATGCGCAGATTGCGCAGAGCCTGCAGGTATCGCTGAACACCGTGGAGCGCGACCTGATGCAGGCCGATGCCTGCCTGGAGGCCGCCCTGCTGCGCTGGCGCGGTGATGCCCAGGGCACGCAGCAGGCCGCTGCACGGCGCCGCCGCCGGGGCGCGCTGGGCGCTTTGCTGCGGGTTGCGGGCCTGGCCTGCGCCGGCTGGCCCGCCTGGCAGCTGTGGCAGCAGCGCCTGCTGTGGCAAGGCAGCCTCGCCAGTGGCACCGGCATGCAGCGCAGCCTGGATCTGCCCGATGGCAGCCAGCTGCGCATCGATGCCGCCAGCCATGTGGAGTTACGCTACCGCGCCGGCCTCCGCGAGGCCCAGCTGCTGGCGGGCGCGGCCTTCTTCAGCGTGGCGCGCGATACCGAGCGGCCCTTTGAGGTGCAGGCCGGCGCCGTGCGCATCCGCGTGCTGGGCACCAGCTTTGGCGTGGAGCTGGAGCCCGATGCGGTGCTGGTGCAGGTCGAATCGGGCCTGGTGCGGGTGGAGCAACTGGGCAGCCAGCAGCAGATCGTGCTGCAAGGCCAGCAATCGCTGCGCGTGCCGCTGGCCGCTGGCGCAGCTGCCTGGCAGGTACAGGCCCAGCCCCGGCCTGCCGCCTGGCGCGAGGGCGAGCTGGTCTTTGACCAGCAGCCGCTGGGCCAGGTGGTCGAGCGCCTGGGGCGCTACAGCAGCCGCCCGCTGCAGATTGATGCGGGCGCTGCGCAGCTGGCCATCAGCGGCCATGTGCGCATCGTGCAGGCCGAGCGCTGGCTGCGCAACCTGCCGCAGTTGGCGCCGGTGCAGGTCAAGGCCCAGGCCGATGGCGCCTTGCTGATCAGCCTGCGCAAAAAGAGCTGATGTATTTTTCAGGGTTTTGCGGCCTGGTTCGTATTTGCTTTCAGAAGACCGGTCTGGCCCTCCAGGCCTCGGTCTTTGGCCATCCCCTTCGCTCTTGCTGAAAGCCTTTATGCCTCTCGCCCCTGCGCCCTCCGTCTTTTCCTCGCGCTCTTCCCCCCTGCGCCGCCCCTCTACCCTGGCCCGCGCCTGCGCTGCACTCAGCCTGGGGCTGCAGCTGCAGCTGGCCGCTGCCCAAAGCCTGCAGCTGGAGCTGCCCGCCCAGCCCCTGTCCGCTGCGCTGAGCCAATTTGCCCGCCAGGCCTGCCTGCAGCTGACCTATGCCTCCGAGCTGGTGCAGGGCCGGCAGTCACAGGCGCTCAGCGGCCGCTATGAGCTGCAGCAAGGCCTGGCCCAGCTGCTGCAGGGCAGTGGCCTGCAAGGCCGCATCGCAGGCGGCACCTTGACCCTGGAGCGCATACCAGCGCCAGCCACCGCCCCTGCGCCCGCACAGGACCCCACCCTGCCCCAGGTCACCGTGTCGGCCGGCGACCAGTATGTCAACCTGCTGCCGGCGCCCTATGCCGGTGGCCAGGTGGCCAAGGGCGTGCGGCTGGGCGTGCTGGGCAATACCCGCAATATGGATGCGCCCTTCAGCACCACCAGCTACACCGCCCAGGCGGTGCGCGACCAGCAGGCCAGCACCATTGCCGAGGCAGTAAACCGCGACCCCTCGGTACGCTACACCGTGCTGCCCGGCGGCAATGTGGACAACCTCTATATCCGGGGCTTTCCGATCTGGGAAGGCAACTCCGGCGAAATCGCCTTTGACGGCATCTACGGCATTGCGCCCAACTACCGGGTGCGCACCGAGTATGTGGACCGCATCGAGGTCATCAAGGGCCCGGGCGCGCTGCTGTTTGGCATGTCGCCCAATGGCTCGGTGGGCGGCGTGATCAATATCGCGCCCAAGCGCGCCAATGAGGAGGTGGCCAGGCTGACCCTGGGCCACAGCTCCGACAGCCTCTGGAACACCCATGCCGATGTGGGCCGGCGCTTTGGCGACGAGGGCCAGTACGGCATCCGCATCAATGCCAGCAAGTACCAGGGCGATACGGTGGTGGACCAGCAGCGCAGCAATGGCAATGTGCTGGCGCTGGCGCTGGACTACGAAGTGGCGCAGTTCCGCGCCACCTTGGATATCCTGTCGCAGGACGAGCGCATCGATGGCGTGGGCCGGCCCATCATGCCCAGCGGGCTGGCCGCGCTGCCGGCCGCCCCCAGCGGCAAGCGCAATGCCTCGCAGGCCTGGGAATGGTCGGACAACCGCGAGCGCGCCGTGCTGCTGCGCACCGAGTTCGATGTGACCGAGCAGCTCACGGTGTTTGCCAATCTGGGCCAGTCGCGTGCCGATGTGGACCGCCTCTACGACTCCGCACCGCGCCTGACCTCGGCCTCCGGCGCCACCAGCAGCACCCCCACCTATGCGGTGTTCGATGTGGACCGCAGCACCATCGATGCCGGCCTGCGCTCGCGCTTTGCGCTGGCGGGGGTCAAGCACTCGGTCACCTTGCAGCTGGCCAGCTACCGCGAAGAGTTCCACCGCGCGCTGCAAGCGGGCAGCACGATCCAGTCCAACATCTATGCACCCATCGCCAACAGCCCGCAGAGCATTGCCCGGCCGAGCGACATTCCCCGCATCCATGACAACCGCAACACCAGCCTGGCGCTGGTCGACACGGTGGGGCTGCTGAACGACCGCCTGCAGCTGTCCCTGGGCCTGCGCCACCAGGTGATCAAATCGACCAACTTCAATGCGCTGACCGGCGCCACCGCCAATGTCTATGACGAGAGGGTCACCACGCCCGCGCTGGGCGTGGTCTGGCGCCAGGCGCCGCACTGGTCGCTCTACGCCAACTACATCGAAGGGCTGAGCAAGGGCGATATCGCGCCGCCGTCGGCCAGCAACTACGGCGAAGTGCTGCGCCCCTACAAAAGCCGCCAGTACGAGATCGGCAGCAAGTACGACCTGGGCAGCTTCATGGCCACAGCCTCGCTGTTCAGCATCGAGAAACCCAGCGGCGGGCTGAACCAGGGCGTCTACCAAAGCAATGGCGAGCAGCGCAACCTGGGCATGGAACTGTACGCTTATGGCGAAGCCGCCAAGGGCCTGCGCCTGCTGGGCGGCCTGACCTGGCTGAAGCCAGAGATCACCCGCGCCGCCACAGCCTCGCTGGTGGGCAACCGGCCCATCGGCACCTCGCGCCTGCTGGCCAATGTGGGGCTGGAATGGGATGTGCCCGCCCTCCAGGGCCTGAGCCTGATCGCCGACCTGGCCTACACCGGCGCCCAGTTTGCCGACCAGGCCAACCAGCTGCGCATTCCGGCCTGGACGCGCGCCGATCTGGGCCTGCGCTACAGCACCCGCATCGCCGACCGCAAGACCACCCTGCGCGCCACCGTGCAGAACCTGGCGGACCGCAATGCATGGGCAGGGGTCACGTCCTGGGGCGCGGTATCGCCGATGGTGCCGCGCACCTTTGTCGTGTCGGCATCGGTGGATTTCTAAGGCTGCTGGGCAGCGCCGGTTCTAGAAGAGGCGCTTAGCTTTTCTTCTGCGGCCGGTCCCAGTTCGCAATGCTGACCTGCTTGCCGCGCGCCACGCTCAAGGCGCCCGGCGGCGTGCTCTTGGTGATGGTGGAGCCGCCGCCCACGGTGCCACCGGCGCCAATGGTCAGCGGCGCTACCAGCACGCAGTTGCTGCCCACATGCACATCGGCTTCGATCACGGTGCGGTGCTTGTTGGCGCCGTCATAGTTGGCGGTGATGCTGCCCGCGCCGTAGTTGACCCGTTCGCCAACCTCGGCATCGCCCAGGTAGGCCAGGTGGTTGGCCTTGGCGCCATCTGCCAGGCGCGAGTTCTTGACCTCGACAAAATTGCCGATGTGCACCTGCTTGCCCAGCTGGGCACCAGGGCGCAGTCGGGCAAAGGGCCCGACCAGCGCGCCCTCGCCCACCAGGGCGCCCGCAGCCTCGCCATCGATATGGGTAAACGGGTGGATCACCGCATCGGCGGCAATCTCGGCATTGCTGATATGGCAGTAGGCGCCAATGCGCGCGCCATCGCCAATGCGCACCTGGCCGCCAAAGATGCAGCCCACATCGATCTCCACATCCTGGCCGCAGATGAGCTGCGCCTTGCCGCCGCGCGCATCGTCGCGCAGGTCAAAACGGGCCGGGTCGGCCATGCGCACACCTTGGGCCATCAGCGCCTGGGCCTGGCGCATCTGGTGGGCACGCTCCAGTTCGGCCAGTTGCTGGGGGCTGTTGATACCGGCCACCTGCAGCACATCGGCAATGCAATGGCCTTCCACCGCCACGCCATCGGCAACGGCCATCGCCACAATGTCGGTCAGGTAGTACTCGCTCTGGGCGTTGTGGTTGTTCAGCTGGGCCAGCCAGGGCTTGAGCCGGCGCAGTGGCACAGCCATGATGCCGCTGTAGATCTCGGTGATCGCGCGCTCGTCCGCATTCGCATCCTTTTGCTCGACGATGCGCTGCACCGTTCCCTCGGCATTGCGCACAATGCGGCCGTAACCCGTAGGGTCGGGCATGTTGACCGTGAGCAGCGCCATGCGGTCGCTGCCTGCGGCATCAAGCAGGCCCTGCAAGGTGCCCGCCTGCGTCAGAGGCACATCGCCGGACAGCACAATCGCCATGCCCTCATCAGCCAGCAGCGGCACCGCCTGCTGCACCGCGTGGCCCGTGCCCAGCTGCGGCTCCTGGCGCGCAAAGGCCAGCTGGCTGATGCCGGCGCTGGTCTGGCCGATGGCCGCCTCCACCTGGTCAGCGCCATGGCCGGTGATCACCACCGCCGAGCGGGCCTGCAGTTGGGCTGCGGTATCGAGCACATGCTGCAGCAGCGCGCGCCCGGCCAGCTTCTGCAACACCTTGGGGTAGCGGCTTTTCATGCGCGTGCCCTTGCCGGCGGCCATGATGATGATGTCGAGTGGAGCGGTCATGGTGGATCAGCGAGGCGGCGCCGGGCACCGCCTCTAAAAGACAAAACCCTGTGATTATCGCGCTCTACAGGCTTTCAGCTTCCGCCACCGCCACTGTCTTTGGGCAAAAAAAACAGCCTGCGCAAGGCAGGCTGTTGTGGGCAAGTGTTCGAATGAGGGACTTAGACAGCCCAGCAAACCGAAGGTTTGCGGTTGAGACGAGGCGTTCAGCCGCAGGCAGTACAAACGTACGACAAGGCTGAACAACGGCGTATCAAGGGCTGTGTCAGTCACTCTATATGTTGTAGAGCATGCTGCCGTCGGTCTTCCCCCATTGGAAGCGCGTGAACCAGCGTGCGGGCTGCTCGTCCAGGTTGGGCTGGCCGCCCTGGTTCTTGGGGAAGTGGTAGACCAGCGCATCCTGGCGCTTGCTCTCGATGACGACCGATTGGCCGGCCTTGAGCACAACCGTGTGGCCGGCGTGCAGCACCAGGTCACCGGCTTGCAGGCTGGCTTCGTTGCTCAGACCCAGGCCCAGGGTGACCCAGGCGGTGCCTTCGGAGATGCGCAGCACGGTATCGCGCTGGGGCACAAAGCTGATGGCCTTGCCGGTGGGCAGAATGCGCATCTCGGCAGCGGCCGAGGCAGCGCGGCTGGCACGCGCGGGGCGCGCAGCGATGGAGCCAGCAGACAGAACATGAGATGCAGACATTGCCATGGTGTTTTCCTTTGCAGGGCCCTGGTCTCGTTTCGATCCTAGGGTTTACCCGATATGCATATCTTGCGCCTGGGCAGCGCCTGCGTCCAATGAATAAAACAAGGCCGATCGATGCAGCCGCAGCATTAATGGTTTACCCTAGGTTTTGGTCTTTCCGCAGCCCCAAGGCCACACCAAGCCAGCGGCAGCTATCGAAGCAGGAGCATGATGGTTAGCCTGCCCCGGGCATACACCCTGGCGCAGTGTGTACTTCTTGCTACAGTGCCTCCACCATGCCAGACCTGCCTCTGCCGCCTTCCCTGCTCCGCACCCGGCCCATCGCCGTGGGCCATCTGCGCGCTTTTCTGGCGGTAGCTCGCTACCTGAACTTCCGCGCCGCTGCCGAGGAGCTGGCGTTGACCCAATCCGCCGTCAGCCGGCAGATCCAGGCGCTGGAAGACGAGGTCGGCATTGCGCTGTTTTTGCGCCATACCCGCGCGGTGGAGCTGACCAGCGCTGGCGCCCAGCTGCAGCGCGCCGTGTCGCCGGCCATCGAGCGCATCGACTCGGCCGTGCGCCTGATCCGCCAGACCAGTGGCCGCAAGAGCGTGGCCATCACCACCTGGGCCAGCTTTGCGTCGATGTGGCTGATCCCGCGCATGGAGGCTTTTCAGCGCGACAACCCCGAGATCGACATCCGCATCGATGCCACCGACAACGTCCTCGACTTGGAAACCTCGGATGTGGACCTGGCGCTGCGCTACAGCCTGCCCCAGCATGCCACCGCCAACGCGCAGCGCCTGTTTGGCGAGCAACTGGCCGTTGTCGCCAGCCCCTGGCTGCTGCAAAGCCACCCGCGCATCAGCCAACCCGCCGATGTGGCTCGCCACACCTTGATCGAGGCAGGCGACGCCCACCGCCTGCAGCACCTGGACTGGCTGACCTGGGAGCGCTGGCTGGAGCTGCACGGCTGCGGCAATCTGCAACCCAAACGCTGGCTGTACCTCAACTACGCGCACCAGATCGCACAAGCCGCCCTGACCGGCCAGGGCCTGGCGCTGGCACGCATGCCACTGGTGGCCGATGCGCTGGCCAATGGCGATCTGGTCGAGGTGCTGCCCGAATACCGCATGGATTCACCGCTCGCCTACTGGCTGATCATTGGCCCGCGCAGCCAGCAACGCCCCGAGGTGACGGCCTTCTGCGCCTGGCTGCAGCTGCAGGCCGCCGCTACGCGTACGGCCATTGGAGATACCACCGGCAGCTGATTGCCGCTTGGATAAGACGCGCGCTGATACGCCTGTGCTCTCAGCCCCGGCCAATTCACTATTAGACAAGCCAGAGCACCCTCCCTACAGTCAAAGCGGCTGCATGCGCGTTCCACGCCCGCAGGCAGCCACCTATAACGACACAAGGAGACAGCCATGTTCAACCCTCGCTTTGGCCGCCGGCAGGCGCTGGCGCTGTGTGCGGCGCTGCTCGCGGGCGCCGCCAGCCCGGCGCTGCAGGCCCAGGACTTTCCCAGCAAGCCCATCAAGTTCATCGTGCCCTTTGGGCCAGGCAGCGGCACCGATACGTCGGCGCGCTACTACGCCAAAAAGCTGCAGCAGCTCAGCGGCCAGCCGGTGGTGGTGGAGAACCGGCCAGGCGGCAATGGCTTTATAGCGGTCAAGCAGGCCTTGGCTGCTCCGGCCGATGGCTACACTGTCTTTATCGGCAGCAACTCCACCCTGGCGGTGAACACGGCGCTGTTCAAGGAGCTGCCCTATGACCCGCAAAAGGACTTTGCACCGCTGATGATGATGATGCGCGCCCCGGCCATCGTCGTGGCGCCGGGGGATGCCGATACCAGGCAGCTCAAGGATCTGGTGGCCAAAGCCCAGGCCAGCCCCGGCAAGATCAACTTTGGCGCGGGCTCGGCCGGCTACCAGCTGATGGGGGAGCTGTTCAACGATGTGGCCAAGGTGCAGACCGTGCATGTGCCCTTCAAGGGCGCGGGCGAGGTCGCCACCGCCGTGGCCGGCCATACGGTGGATTACGCCTTTGCCGAGGCCACCTCGGTGCAGGAGCTGATCAAGGCCGGGCGGCTGACGGGCCTGGCCGTCGCCTCCGACAGCCGCGTGGCCGCCCTGCCCCATGTGCCCACCGCCCGCGAAGCGGGCCTGCCCGGCATCGAGGCCTACACCTGGGTGGGCGCGATGGTCAACAGCAAGACGCCGGCGGACACCAGCGCCAAGCTGGCGGGCTGGTTCATGCAGATTGCGGCCGAGCCCGAAACCCAGCAGTTCTATGCCAACCTGGGCGCCACGGCGATGAGCGGCGGCCCGGCGCAGATGCGCCAGTTCCAGGCCGATGAGATTGCGCTGTGGAAGCGCATTGCGACCCAGGCCAAGATTGAGCTGCAGTAGGCCTCGCTGCTGACTGGCGCGGGCCAGCAGTCAAAAGAGGCGATCAGAAAAAAGAGCCGCCCCCCCACAAAGGGAAGCGGCTCTTTGATCAAACAGCCAGCCGGGCCAGACCAGCCCGGCCAACCCCGCTTTAGGCCAAGGTCACGCGGGCGAACTTGCGCTTGCCCACTTGCACGACAAAGCTGCCAGCGGGCAGCTTCAGGCCCTTGTCTTCGATCACCACACCGTCCACACGCACACCGCCGCCGTCGATCAGGCGGTTGGCTTCGCTGCTCGAAGGGGCGAGGTTGGCCTGCTTGAGCAGGGCGCCAATGCCCAGCGGCGCGCCGCTGAGCGCGACTTCGGGGATGTCGTCCGGGATACCGCCCTTGCTGCGGTTGATGAAATCCTGCTCGGCCGCCTCGGCTGCAGCGGCGCTGTGGAAGCGTGCGGTGATTTCCTTGGCCAGCAGCACCTTGGCGTCCTTGGGGTTGCGGCCGCCTTCGATCTCCAGCTTGAGCGCGGCGATTTCCGGCAAGCCCATGAAAGACAGCAGGGTGAACCAGTCCCACATCAGGTCGTCCGAGATCGACAGCACCTTGGCGAACATGGTGTTGGCGTCTTCGGTGATGCCGATGTAGTTGTTCTTGGACTTGGACATCTTGTGCACGCCGTCCAGGCCCACCAGAAGCGGCATGGTCAGCACGCACTGCGATTCCTGGCCGTACTCGGCCTGCAGGTGGCGGCCCATCATCAGGTTGAACTTCTGGTCGGTGCCGCCCAGCTCCAGGTCGCTCTTGAGCGCCACCGAGTCATAACCCTGCAGCAGCGGGTAGAGGAACTCGTGCAGGCTGATCGAGCTGCCTTCGTTGAAGCGGGTGTGGAAGTCGTTGCGCTCCATCATGCGCGCGACGGTGTACTTGGCCGACAGCTCGATCATGCCGCGCGCGCCCAGCTTGTCGCACCACTCGCTGTTGTAGCGCAGCTCGGTCTTGCTCGGGTCGAGCACCTTGTAGGCCTGCTCGCGGTAGGTCTCGGCATTCACCTGGATCTGCGCCGCAGTCAGCGGCGGCCGGGTGCTGTTGCGGCCCGACGGGTCGCCAATCAGGGTGGTGAAATCGCCGATCAGGAAGATCACGGTATGGCCCAGATCCTGCAGCTGGCGCATCTTGTTGAGCACCACGGTATGGCCAATGTGGATGTCCGGAGCGGTGGGATCCAGGCCCAGCTTGATGCGCAGGGGCACGCCCGTCGCCTCGGATTTGGCCAGTTTTTTGACCCATTCCTCCTGTGGCAGCAGCTCATCCACCCCACGCAGACTTACCTGCAAAGCCTCTTGCACACGGTCGGTAACAGGGTAAGTTGTAACAGTCGATTGATTCATATGGGGTTTCTCAGGTTGCCAGCAAAGCCGAGGGCGTTATACTGCGTCCCTTGCGTTGCAGCGTTTTATTCTAGCCGCGTCTGTCAGACGATGTCCCAAGGGGACTTCATCCAGACCCGCGAACGCTGCTCATGAAGTTTTTTTGTGCCATCTTGTTAAAAAACACCCTACCGCGCCTGCAGACGCGGTTTGTTTTGGCTCCGACTGCGCAGCCGGCAAGATGGCCATCCATAACCGGGATGGAACATTGAACAACGGATTCATCACCGCTGGCAGCCTCGTCATTCGCCAGCTGGTCAATACCGCCCAAGCACACCCCAAGCGTCTCGCTGCAGCCCTCGCCGTCATGTTGATGACTGGCGGCGGCGCCGCTTTTGCCGTGGCTGAGCTGGGCCCCAATCCGTCCGACATGCCTGTGCAGACCGTGGAATACCCCGTCGAGTCGCTGGCTTCGGACATTTCGATCGCAGACCTGGTCGACGGACCAGGTTTTTCTTTGTACCGCACCGATGAGGTGCGCAGCAACGACACGCCCGAATCCCTGCTGCGCCGCCTGGGCGTGGCGGACCCGGCAGCCGCGGCCTTCATCCGCAGCAATGCCAAGGCGCGCAGCGCCATCATTGGCAAGGCCGGCCGCCAGATCACCGCCGAGACCACCCAAAGCCATGAGCTGACCACCCTCACGGTACGCTGGGCCGGTGACAGCAGCGATGTGTTCCAGCGCTTCAGCATCCGCAAGGCCGATGGCAAGTTCGACACCCTGACCGAATTCCTGCCGCTGACCCATGGCACGCGCCTGTCGGGCGGCATCATCCGCAGCTCGCTGTATGCGGCCACCGATGCAGCCAGCCTGCCTGACAACGTCTCGAACCAGATGGTCGAGGTGTTTGCCGACAAGATCGATTTCCGCCGTGCGCTGCGCGCCGGTGACCGCTTCTCGCTGGTCTACGAAACGCTGGAAGCCGATGGCGAGGTGCTGGGCACCGGCCGCCTGCTGAGCGCCGAGTTCCGCAACAACGGCAAGACCCATGAGGCGCTGTGGTTCCAGGACTCGCCCAAGGACAAGGGCGCCTACTACAACTTCGCCGGCGAAAGCGGCGAGCGCAGCTACATCGGCTCGCCGGTCAAGTACACCCGCGTCTCCAGCGCCTTTGCGATGCGCGTGCACCCCATCCACAAGACCTGGTCGGCCCACAAGGGTACCGACCTGGCAGCCCCGCAAGGCACGCCGGTGCGCACCGTGGGCGACGGTCTGGTGACCTTTGCCGGCGTGCAAAACGGCTACGGCAATGTGATCTACATCGACCACGGCAACAAGCACGAAACCGTCTACGCCCACCTGAGCCGCATCGCCGTCAAGCAAGGCGCGCGCGTGGGCAAGGGCGACGAGATCGGTGCCGTCGGCCAGACCGGCTGGGCCACCGGCCCGCACCTGCACTTTGAGTTCCGCGTCGCTGGCGAGCAGCGTGACCCACTGGCCATGGTCGCCGAGAGCGAAACCAGCAAGCCGATCAGCCGCCAGGCCCGCGCCAAGTTTGACAACCTGGCCAACAGCATGCGCCTGGCCCTGAACGACCAGATGCTGATGCTCGAGACCAGCGCCAACCAGTAAGCGGTTACGCCCGTCCGCCGGTAAGCAGCACGTAACAGCCGCTGCCCCCAGGCCCCCACAATCTTGGTATTGTTGGGGCCTTTGCTTTTGCACCTTTGAAGACAATGACTGAACGCTTTATGGGCCTGATGTCCGGCACCTCGCTGGATGGGGTGGATGGGGTGATTGCCCAGTGGCAGGACGGCCGCATGGAGGTGCTGCAGTACGCCAGCACCGGCTTTGCCCCCGAGCTGCGGGCCGAGCTGCTGGCGCTCAACAGCGCCGGCGAGCAGGAGCTGCACCGCGCCGCGCTCGCGGGCAATGCGCTGGCACGCAGCTATGCGCAGGTGGTCGATCGGCTGCTGGCGCGCAGCGGCCTGCAGCCGAGCGACATCACGGCCATTGGCGCCCATGGCCAGACCGTGCGCCACCAACCAGGCCTGTGGGATGGCACTGGCTATACCTTGCAGCTCAACAACCCGGCGCTGCTGGCGGAGCTCAGCGGCATTGCCGTGGTGGCCGATTTCCGCAGCCGCGATGTGGCCGCTGGCGGCCAGGGCGCGCCGCTGGTGCCCGCCTTTCACCACAGCGTGTTTGGCGGCGGCGACGCGGCAGGCAGTCTGCGCTGGGTGCTCAATATCGGCGGCATCTCCAACATCAGCCGCCTCGACGGCGACGACATCCGCGGCTGGGACTGCGGCCCCGGCAATGCGCTGATGGACCACTGGTGCCAGCTGAACACCGGCAACCCCTATGACGATGGCGGCCACTGGGCGGCCAGCGGCCAGGTGATTCCGGACTTGCTGGCGGCCTTCATGGAAGAGCCCTTCTTCCAGCTGCCTCCGCCCAAGAGCACCGGGCGCGACCTGTTCAACCCCGCCTGGCTGGCCCCGTTGCTGGAGCGCCATGCGCCCGGCGCCGCGCCTGCCGATGTGCAGGCCAGCCTGACCGCCTTTACCGCGCTGGCGATTGCGCAAGACATGCAGCACCACGGCGCTGCCGAGGGCCAGACCTTGATCGTCTGCGGCGGCGGCGCGCTCAACCAGCAGCTGCTGCAACGCCTGGCGGGTCTGCTGCCCGGCATCGCCGTGGACAGCTCGGCCGACCATGGCCTGCCCCCGCAGCAGGTCGAGGCCAGCGCCTTTGCCTGGCTGGCCCGCCAATGCTGGCAGCGCCTGCCCGGCAATCTGCCGGCGGTGACCGGTGCACGCGGGCCCCGGGTGCTGGGGGCGATCTACCCTCGCTGACAAATGGTTAGCCAGCTAGGCGGTCAAGCATCCCCGCCATCGGGCGCCGGCTTGACCGGCTCATCCTTGTCGAGCTGGCTGAACACCAAGGTCGCGGCCAAGGTCATCAAGGCCACGGTCAAAAAGGTGGCGTGGATGGCGCGCAGCGACTTGTCCGGGTCGGTAATCCAGCGGTCGGCATAGCCTGACAGCAGCGCGCCGGCCAAGGCCACGCCAATGCCCATGGCCAGCATCTGCACCATCGACAAGAGGCTGTTGCCGCTGCTGGCAAATTCGCCGTCCAGGTCTTTCAGGGTGACCGAGTTCATCGCCGAGAACTGCATGGAGTTGAAGCCGCCAAATACAAACAGCTGCAGCAGCAGCAACCAGGGCGGCTGCTGGGCGCTAGTCAATGCAAAGCTCGCCAGCATGAAGGCGACCATCACCGAGTTGACCTGCAGCACGCGGCGGTAGCCAAAGTGCTGCACCGTCTGCACCGCAAAGCGCTTGACCAACATGCTGCCCATGACGGTGGCCAGCATCATCATGCCGGCGTTCATCGGTGCCATGCCCAGGCCCACCTGCAGCAGCAGCGGAATCAGAAACGGCGCAGCCCCGGTGCCGAAGCGGGCAAACAGATTGCCCAGCAGGCCCACGCGCAGCGAGCGCACGCGGAACAGCTTCGGCGGAAACAGCGGCTCGGGCACTCGCAGCGCATGCATCCAGTAGCTCGCCAGGCTGGCCAGGCCAAACACCATCAGCACCACGACCATCGCTATGCCCAGGCCCATGCCGGACATGCCATCCAGGGCCACCGAAATGGCCACCATGCCGAATGACAGCAGCGCATAGCCCAGGCCATCGAACTTGCGCGGCACCGACCAGGTGGTCTTGGGCATCCAGCGGCGCGCGGCCCAGACGCCAAAGAGACCGACCGGCACATTGATCCAGAAGATCCAGTTCCAGGTCGCCACCTCCACCAGCCAGCCGCCCAGGGTCGGCCCCAGCAAGGGGCCGATCTGGCCGGGAATGGCGATAAAGCTCATCGCGCGGATGAAATCACCCTTGGGGTGGCTGCGCAGCACCGCCAGGCGCCCCACGGGCAGCATCATCGCGCCGCCCACGCCTTGCACCACACGCGCAGCGATCAGAAAGCCCAGGCTGGGCGAGAGCGCGCAGAGCACCGAGCCCAGCACAAACAGCGCAATCGCCCACATGAAGACGCGGCGCGTGCCAAAACGGTCAGCGATCCAGCCCGATGCGGGAATCAGCATGGCCGTGGTCAGCGAGTAGGCGACGATCACCGACTGCATTTTCAGCGGGCTTTGGCCCAGCGAATGGGCCATGGCCGGCAGCGCGATGTTCAGGATCGTGGCATCGAGCGACTGCAGAAAAAAGGCAATCGCCACCAGCCAGAGCAGGCGCTCCTTGTGGGGCGCAACGGGGCGGGGGGTCAGTTCAGCGGACATGGACAAAACAAAAGCCGCTGGTCAACAGCGGCTTGTGGCAAGGTGGTGGACCAGAAGGCAAGCACAGGAGCAATGCCTTCCATCACAGACTGCGCGGCTTATACCGAGAAGCTCGATCCGCAACCGCAGGTGGTCGTGGCGTTCGGGTTCTTGATCACGAACTGCGCGCCCTGCAGGTCTTCCTTGTAATCGATCTCGGCGCCCAGCAGGTACTGGTAGCTCATCGCATCGATCAGCAGCGACACGCCATTCTTGGTCATGGTCGTGTCGTCGTCGTTGGCAATCTCGTCAAAGGTAAAGCCATACTGGAAGCCCGAGCAGCCGCCGCCTTGCACGAACACGCGCAGCTTCAGATCCGGATTGCCTTCTTCGGCAATCAGATCGGCCACCTTCGCCGCTGCACTGTCGGTAAAGACAATCGGGGTGGGCATTTCCGTCATGGTGTTTTCAGCAACTTCGCTCATGGGAGACGACTCCTGTCTTATTTGATGTACTGCAAAGAATGGTACTCCAATCGCATGTTTCTCGCAGCCTGGGGGCCGGGTGACGCCAATTGCAGTGTGGGAATAGCCCACCCGTAGCGAGCAGCCATAAAAAAACCGCCCCGAGGGGCGGTTCTTGGCAAGTAGCCAGCAATTAACGCTTGGAGAACTGCTTTGCGCGGCGTGCAGAGTGCAGACCGACCTTCTTACGCTCGACTTCACGTGCGTCACGGGTCACGAAGCCAGCTTGGCTCAGTTGCGACTTCAGTGCTGCATCGTAATCGATCAGAGCGCGGGTGATGCCGTGGCGGGTGGCACCGGCTTGGCCGGATTCACCGCCGCCGTGCACGTTGACCTGGATGTCGAAGGTTTCGACATTGCCGGTCAGCACCAGGGGCTGCTTTGCAATCATGATCGAGGTTTCGCGGCCGAAATATTGTTGAATGTCCTTGCCATTCACAACAATCTTGCCGGAGCCCTTCTTCAGAAACACACGGGCGACGCTGGATTTGCGACGGCCGGTGCCATTGTTCCAATCACCAATCATCTCGGGACTCCTTAGATTTCCAGCACTTTAGGCTGTTGGGCGGTGTGAGGATGCTCATCACCACCGTAGACCTTCAGCTTCTTGATCATGGCGTAGCCCAGAGGACCCTTGGGCAGCATGCCCTTAACAGCCTTTTCGAGAGCACGGCCAGGGAACTTCACTTGCATGTCGCGGAAGTTGGTGGCAGTGATGCCGCCTGGGAAGCCCGAATGACGGTAGTACACCTTGTCCGTGTTCTTGGTACCAGTGACCTTGATCTTGGAGGCGTTGATGATGACGATGTAGTCACCGGTGTCAACGTGAGGTGTGTAAATGGCTTTGTGTTTGCCGCGCAGACGGAGTGCCACTTCGCTGGCGACACGTCCGAGCACCTTATCGGTGGCGTCAATCACAAACCACTCGTGTTGCACCTCAGCGGGTTTTGCGCTGAATGTAGACATGAGTTTTCTCTTTCAATAGAGGGTTTGGCGAATCCTTTTCCGCGGTCGGTGCTTCTTCTAGACGCAACTCTCGTCACGCAGGAAGCCTCTTAGGCGGTACTCCCTCACATGCAGCGCCTGGGCACTGCACGCAAAGTCCTCGCCGCGGGATTCATAAAAATCGCTGCGAAGCTCTCCATTATAAAAGTTTTTCGGTAAGACGTAAAGTGCTTCCTTACATCCCACCAATGGGCTCGGTTCCGGCATTTTTTCCATGTTTTTGGGGCCTGTAGCAGCTGCTGCATGCCCCTTTGGCGCCGTAGCGTGGCGCATATCGCTACCATTGGCGCCCTATGTTCAGTTACCGCCACGCCTTCCATGCCGGCAATCACGCCGATGTGCTCAAGCACACCATCCTGATTGCCTCCCTGCAATACATGACGCAAAAAGAGGCGGCATTGGTTGCACTGGACACCCATGCCGGGGCGGGCCTGTACCGCCTGGACGGCGACTACGCCACCACCAGCGCCGAGGCCGACGAGGGCATTCGCCGCCTTGAAGGTGCCAAGGACCTGTGCCCGATGCTGCAGGACTATGTGGACATGGTCAAAGCCTTCAACACCAGCAACACCTACAAGGTCTACCCGGGCTCGCCCTTTATCGCGCAGCGGCTGCTGGGCGACCGCGACAAGCTCAAGCTGTTCGAGCTGCACCCCACCGACTGCCGTTCGCTGAGCGGCAATATCGCGCAGCTGAAGGCCGGCCGCCAGGTCCAGGTGCTGCTGGAAGACGGTTTTGAGGGCGTGAAGAAATTCCTGCCCCCGCCATCGCGCCGCGCCTTTTTGCTGTGCGACCCCAGCTACGAGATGAAGACCGACTACGGCCGTGTGCTCGACATGGTGGCCGACAGCATGCAGCGCTTTCCCACCGGCACCTATGCGGTCTGGTACCCGATCATTCCGCGCCAGGAAGCCCATGACCTTCCGCGCCGCCTCAAGACCCTGGCCAACAAGTTTGGCAAGAGCTGGCTCAATGCCGAGCTGACCGTCAAGAACAGCAAGATCACCACCGCCATGCGCCAGGGCGAAGAAAAGCGCCCCGGTCTGCCCGCCAGCGGCATGTTCCTGATCAACCCGCCCTTCACCTTGAAGGACCAGCTCAAGGTGGCCCTGCCCCAGATGGCCGAGCTGCTGCAGCAGGACAGCAATGCCGGCTATGTGCTGGAGAGCGGCGGCAAGTAAGCAGCGCAGGCGGGAAACACACCACCGGCCGGGTCAACCCCGGACAGAAAAACGCAGGCCATCGCCAAAGATGGGCCTACGTTTTTGCTTTTGTGTGCTGCGGTTTTACTTTTTGCGCCGTGCTGTGGGCGCAGCCTTGGCAGGCTTGGCCCGGGCCTTGGTGGCGGGGACCACGGCCCGCACGCGGCCAGGGTGTACCGCGGCCTTGGCGTTCTGGTGACTGCGGGGCGCCGCATCACCGGCCAGTGCCCCGCTGCCGCGCCGCCCGGCCAGCACAAATGAGGGGCAGTCGTCGTCATCGTCGTCCAGGGTCCAGAGCTCCACCGGCTTGATACCCAGGCCCAGCATGCCCAGCTCCTGGGCGGCGCCCTGGCTCAGGTCGATGATGCGGTCGCCCGCATAGGGACCCCGGTCATTGATGCGCACCACCACCGCCTTGCCGGTGACCATGCTGCGCACACAGACCTGGGTGCCAAAAGGCAGGGTTTTGTGGGCTGCCGTCAGGCCTTCCTTGTCAAAGCGCTCGCCATTGGCCGTCTTGCGGCCGTGGAACTGGCCGCCATACCAGGAGGCCATGCCTTGCTGGTCGGCCGAGCGGTAAGGGTCTTGCTTGAGGGCGGGAGGAATATCGGGCACATCCCAGGGCCGCGAGAGCCCATCGATGCTGCTGAGCGGCGCCGACGGCGGCAGCACCAGGCCCAGGCCTCGGCGCTCACCGGACAGCGCGGCCAGCTCCTCAGGCGCGGTGGAGGTGATGGCCGACTCGGCGGCCGAGCGCTCGGGTGCTGTGAATGCGGCTTCGGGATGCACAGGGCCTTGCGCTGTGCTCTGCGCCACGCCATCGGGCGCCGCGCCATCGGGCGCCGCGCCATCGCTGTCGCTGGGCACATGCACGCAGCCACCGGCGAGCGCAGCCAGGCTGACAGCGGCCAGCCAGCCTCGGCATCGCGATCGTGTGGATGAGGGCAACAGCAACTCCTGGTCTTTCCGCGTTCGGCACATTCGGGGCCACCGCGCTGCACGACCACAGCGCTGTTGGCTACAGCCCCAGCCGGTCGCAGATCGCCAGTGTGGCTGCGCTTTGGTTCATGGTGTAGAAGTGCAGACCGACGGCACCACGGCGGCGCAGGTCCTCGCACATCTGGGTCACCACATCCAGGCCAAAGGCACGGATGCTGGCAACATCATCTCCATAGCCTTGCAGTCGCAGACGAATCCAGCGCGGGATCTCGGCGCCGCAGGCATCCGAAAAGCGCATCAGTTGCGTCGATCCGGTGATCGGCATAATACCCGGGATGACCGGCAGGTCTACCCCGCGTTTTTGTAAATCTTCTTGAAATCTGCAAAAGGCATCGGCGTTGAAGAAGTACTGCGTAATGGCCGAATCGGCACCGGCTTTCACCTTGGCCAGAAAGGCCTGCAGATCGGCCTCGGGGTTGCGCGCCTGCGGGTGCATCTCCGGATAGGCGGCCACTTCGATGTGGAAATCCTGGCCGAATTCGTCGCGGATAAACGTCACCAGATCGCTGGCGTAGTGGAACTCGCCGCCCAGGCCATAGCCGCTGGGCAGGTCGCCACGCAAGGCCACCAGGCGCTTGACGCCCATGTCCTTGAGCTGCTGCAGCTGCGCACGAACGGTCTGCTTGGTCGCGCCCACGCAGGAGAAGTGCGATGCCGCATCCACCCCCTCGTCGAGGATGGCCTTGACCACGCCAAAGGTGCCCTCTTGCGTGGAGCCGCCCGCCCCATAGGTCACCGAGCAGAACTGGGGCTTGCGCGCATACAGCGCCTGGCGCACCACGCGCAGCTTCTCAGCGCCCTCGGGCGTCTTGGGCGGGAAAAATTCAAAACTGATGGGAAAGGTCATGGCCGTCTTCCAGGTCGTCAATACTCAGCGCTCGTTGCGTTTTTTCTGCTTGCTGCGTGCCGGGCCGGGCTGGCCAAAGCTGGCCGCTTCCGGGTCCACATACAGCTCCTGCAGATCGCGCTTGGCTCGCATATCGGCCCGCGATGGGCGCTTGGCAGCGGCCTTCTTCGCTGGCGCGGCAGGCGCGGCAGGGGCCTCATCGCTGGCATCGGCTGCCGCAGACGCAGGCAGCTTCACCACGGCGCCTTGCTGGGCATGCACAAAGAACTCGTGGTTGCCGTCACCGCCATCGATGGCCGAATCCATCCATTGCTTGACCTCCAGGCCCAGCTCGGCGAGGCAGGCGCGGATGCGCTGCTCCACCTCGGCGTACAAGGCCTTGTCGCGCACAATGCCGCCCTTGCCGATCTGGCCGGGCTGCAGCTCGAACTGGGGCTTGACCAGCATCAGCAGCTGGCCGCCGGGCTTGAGCACGCTCACCACCGCTGGCAGCACCAGGGTCAGCGAGATAAAGGACAGATCGCCAGTGACAAAGTCAAACTCGGGGCGGATATCGACGTTCTCGGTGCCGGCGCGGCGGCGGCGCTCGACCGGAGCCGTGCCTTCTGCCTTGGCGCGCTGCTTGGCATTGCGCTCGGCCTTGAAGTCCTCGATCTCCTGCTCTTTGGCGTCCTGGCTGTCGTCGTATTCCTCATCGACCTGGCCGCCATTGCGCATCCAGGCATAAGGGGCCACCGGCTGGGTGTCGTTGTCCTCTTCTTCGAGCACGATCTCGGTCAAGGCCAGATCGCAGGCCGCCTGCAAGGACTCAGGCGTCAGCGCGCGGGCATTGAAGCCCTCGACACAGACCACGCGCGCATCGGCGCGCAGGCGCTCGTGCAGTTGCCCCGTGCCGACATCGACACCGATCACCTGCTGGGCGCCGGCCTGCAGCAGGCAGTCGGTAAAGCCCCCGGTGCTCTGGCCCACGTCCAGGCAGCGCAGGTCCCGGACCACCAGGCCCGTCGCGGCCAACGCGCCTTCGAGCTTCAAGCCGCCGCGCGAGATGTACTTGGCTTCCGAGTCATCGAGCAGCTCCACATCGGCGCCTGCTGGAATCTCGTCCCCGTTCTTGGCCACCTTGATCCAGGGGGCCAGCGAGGTGGTGCGCCATTGCACACCCGCAGCAATCAGGCGCTGCGCCTGCGAGCGGGTCGACGCCAGGCCCGTTTCCACCAAAAACACATCTGCGCGCATGCGCGTTCCTTCAATCAAAACGACCGGCTGGCCCGCCCAAGCGGAGCAGCCCGTCTTCACAACAAATGCCCAACAGGGCTGCAGCGCCTAGCGGCACACAAGGGTGTCACCAGGCGCTGGGATTACCGCTCCATTTAATAACGGTAGGTTTCAGGCTTGTACGGGCCTTCCTTCTTCACGCCGATGTAGTCCGCTTGCACCTGGGTCAGCTCGGTCAGCTGGGCGCCCACCTTCTTCAGGTGCAGGCGTGCAACCTTCTCGTCCAGCACCTTGGGCAGCACATAGACCTTGCCCACTTCGTAGGCGTCGGGGCGGGTGAACAGCTCGATCTGCGCCAGCGTCTGGTTGGCAAAGGAGTTGGACATCACAAAGCTGGGGTGGCCGGTGGCGCAACCCAGGTTCACCAGTCGGCCCTTGGCCAGCAGGATGATCTTCTTCCCATCGGGGAAGGTGATGTGGTCGACCTGCGGCTTGATCTCCTCCCACTCGTACTTCTCGATCGATGCGACATCGATTTCGTTGTCGAAGTGACCGATGTTGCAGACGATGGCCTCGTCCTTCATCGCGACCATGTGCTCGTGGCGGATGATGTCCTTGTTGCCGGTGGTGGTCACGAAGATGTCGCACTTGTCAGCGGCGTACTCCATGGTCACAACCTTGTAGCCTTCCATCGCCGCTTGCAGGGCGTTGATCGGGTCGATTTCGGTCACCCAGACTTGCGCGCGCAGCGCAGTCAGCGCCTGGGCGCAGCCCTTGCCCACGTCACCGTAGCCAGCCACCACAGCCACCTTGCCGGCGATCATCACATCGGTGGCGCGCTTGATGCCGTCCACCAGCGATTCGCGGCAGCCGTAGAGGTTGTCGAACTTGGACTTGGTCACCGAGTCGTTGACGTTGATCGCGCGGAACAGCAGCGAGCCGTTGGCCGACATTTCGTTCAGGCGGTGCACGCCGGTGGTGGTCTCTTCGGTCACGCCCATGATCTGGGCCGACTTGCGGCTGTACCAGGTGGCATCCACCGCCAGCTTGGCCTTGATCGCGGCAAACACGATCTTCTCTTCTTCGCTGCCAGGGTTGGCCAGCACGGAGATGTCCTTCTCGGCCTTCTTGCCCAGGTGCATCAGCATGGTGGCATCGCCGCCGTCGTCCAGGATCATGTTCGGGCCTTCGCCTTCGGTGTCCTTGGCGCCGAATTCAAAGATCGCATGGGTGTAGTCCCAGTAGTCCTTGAGCGACTCGCCCTTGATCGCGTACACGGGCACGCCGGTCTCGGCGATGGCGGCTGCTGCGTGGTCCTGGGTCGAGAAGATGTTGCACGATGCCCAGCGCACTTGGGCGCCCAGCGCAGTCAGCGTCTCGATCAGCACGGCGGTCTGGATGGTCATGTGCAGCGAGCCGGTGATGCGCGCGCCCTTCAAGGGCTGGGCAGCGGCGAACTCTTCACGCACGGCCATCAGGCCAGGCATTTCGGTTTCGGCGATCTTGATTTCCTTGCGGCCCCAAGCGGCCAGGGAAATATCGGTAATCGCGGAGTCAGCGGGATTGAAGCGAACAGCAGCGTTCATGGTTTTCTCCAAAAATTGAATGAAAAACCACGTTCCGCGGAAGAAGGGAAGGACCATCTCACCGCACAGAAAGCGTGGGTGAGCGTCGTTGCGAGATGAAATCCGAGCCTCACGCCCCATGGTGGTCTGGCGCCTGGCCAGACTGGGAAACGCTGCAACGCTCCTCGGATGGAGTGCGATTATAAGGGCATCAGCCCTGTAACCCCACCAGGCGGTAGCCCACTTGAAGCTCGGTAAGCAGATGGCGGGGCTGGGCCGGCTCGGCCTCGATCTTCTGGCGCAGGTTGGCCATGTGCACGCGCAGGTAGTGCGGCCGGTCCAGGTACTCCGGCCCCCAGACCTGCAGCAACAGCTGGCGATGCGTCAGCACCCGGCCCTGGCCGGCGATCAGCGCTGCCAGCAGCCGGAACTCGATCGGCGTCAGGTGCACGGCAGCGCCCGCCTGGCGCACCTCGTGCGTGGCCAGGTCCACCTCCACATCGCCAAAGTGCACCGTGCTGCCGGGCTGCTCGCCGCCACTGCGCTGGCTGCGGCGCAGCATCACGCGCAGGCGCGCCAGCAGCTCGGGCACGCCAAAGGGTTTGCTCAGGTAGTCGTCCGCGCCCGCATCGAGCGCCGCCACTTTCTCGTCCTCCTGGTCGCGGGCCGAGAGCACCAGCACCGGCAGGCCGCTCCAGCCGCGCAGCTCGGTGATCAGCGTCTTGCCATCGGCATCGGGCAGTCCCAGGTCCAGCACCAGCGCATCGGGCTGGCGGCTGGCCGCCTCGATCAGGCCGCGCCTTGCGCTGTCGGCCTCAAAGACCTGCCAGCCTTCGTCCTCCATGGCCAGACGCACAAAGCGGCGGATATGCGGATCATCGTCCACCAAGAGGATGCGGGGGGCAGCAAGCGTCATGCGCCCGATTGTGACAAAAAACCGGGGTGGTTTGCGCCTGCTGCCCGGCGGCAACCGGGCACTTCGCTACACTTCAGCACCCCGGCATTGCGACTGCGCTGCCGCCTGCTCCATGTTTGCCACCCCACCCTCTCCCCTTCCACAGACCCAAGGCTGGTGCCCTGGCGCCTGGCAGCCCATGGCTTCTGGCGATGGGCTGGTGGTGCGGGTGCGCCCACCGCTGGGCAGGTTGTCGGCCGCGCAGGCGCTGCGCTTGGCCGAGCTGGCCAGCGAGCATGGCGCCGGCCTGCTGGAGCTGACCAGCCGCGCCAATATCCAGCTGCGCGGTGTCGCCCCCAATCAGCACGGCGCCCTGCTCGATGCGTTGGCCGCCCAAGGCCTGCTGGACCCTAATGCGCGCCAGGAGCAGCTGCGCAACCTGGTCATCGACCCGCTGTGCCAGCCCGCTGACGGCGTGCTCGCGCTGGCCGAGGCCTTGCAGCAGGCACTGCTGGCCGATACCGCGCTGGAGGGCCTGCCCGCCAAGTTTGGCGTCTCACTGGCCAGCGGCCGCCATGGCGGCTTGGCCGAGGTCGCGGCCGATGTGCAGTTGGTTCGCGATGGTGCCCAAGGCTGGCTGCTGCAGGTACCTGGCCAAGCGATCGCCTGGCAGGCAGACAGCCCCACGACTGCCGTGCAAGCCGCCCTGGCGCTGGCCCGCTGGTGCGCAGCGCAGGCACGCGCGCGGCGTGCGGCCGGCGAACACCCCGGCCGCCTACCCCAGCTGCTGCGCCAGGCGCAAGCCAAGCCAGGCGCGCAGCCACCACTGGCGCTGCCCGCTGGCCTGCATGAAGCGCCCCCATACCTCCCCGCTGCGAGCCAGCCAAAACCGGGCTGGCAGTGCGGTCTTGGCCTGTTGGTGGCCGCGCCGCTGGGCCGGGTCGCTGCCAGTGCGCTAGCGCGCCTGGCACGCAGCGGCATCACAGGCCTGCGGCTGACACCCTGGCGCATGCTGCTGGTCGAAGGTCTTGCGCCCCAGGGCATGCCAGGGGCGGGCTTGAACGAGCACGACCACTGGATCTGCGATGCGCAAGATGCGCGGCTGCGCGTCTCGGCCTGCAGCGGCGCGCCTGGTTGCCGCCAAGCCTTGGCCCCCACGCAGGATCTGGCGCTGGCGCTGGCCCCCCATGTGCCCGAGGGCGCCCACCTGCATGTCTCGGGCTGCAGCAAAGGCTGCGCACGCCAGCTGCCCGCCAGCGTCACTTTGGTGGCCCAAGCGGGCAGCGAAGGCCCCCTGTTTGGGCGTGCCCGCCATGCCACGGCCCAGGCCGTCCCCGATTCCCGCTGGAGCGAGCGCAGTCTGCGCGACAATCCCGGGCTGTTGTTTGAAGAAATGTAATGGTTCATACCTACGAAACCAATGGCGCCGAGATCTACCGGCAGTCCTTCGCCACCATTCGCCGCGAGGCCGATCTGCAGCGCTTCACCCCCGGTGAGGAGCGCGTGGCGGTGCGCATGATCCATGCCGCCGGCATGGTGGAGCTGGCCGCGCATGTGCAGTTCTCCGCTGGCGCGGTCGCAGCAGGCCAGCGCGCGCTGGAGGCCGGCGCGCCCGTGCTCTGCGATGTGCGCATGGTCAGCGAAGGCATTACCCGCTCGCGCCTGCCGGCTGGCAACCCGGTGATCTGCACCTTGCACGAGCCCGCTGTGGCCGAGCTGGCGCAGCAAATGAACAATACCCGCAGCGCTGCGGCGCTGGAGCTGTGGCGCCCGCACCTGGCCGGCGCCGTGGTGGCGATTGGCAATGCGCCGACCGCCCTCTTTCACCTGCTCAACATGCTGCAGGACCCGAGCTGCCCCCGCCCTGCGGCCATCATTGGCTTTCCGGTCGGTTTTATCGGCGCGGCCGAGTCCAAAGAGGCGCTGATGCAGGACCTGCCAGTGCCGGCGATGATCGTACGCGGGCGCCTGGGCGGCTCGGCGATGACCGTGGCCGCCGTCAACGCCATGGCCAGCCATGTTGAATAAGACCAGCGTCGCCGCACCGGGCATCATCTGCGTGGGCCTGGGCCCGGGCGACCCCGAACTGATGAGCATCAAGGCCGACCGCCTGGTGCGCGGCGCCCGCCATGTGGCCTTTTTCCGCAAGAAAGGCCGGCCCGGCAAGGCGCGCCAGCTGGTCGAGGGCATGCTCAGCGTCCAGGCCGCCGAGTACCCGATGGAGTACCCGGTGACCACCGAAATCCCGGTGGACAGCCCCGCCTATGTGCAGCAGCTCGCCCAGTTCTACGACGACTGGTGCCTGCGCCTGGCCGCGCTGGCCCGGCAGGAACAGGTCATCGTGCTCTGCGAAGGCGACCCCTTTCTCTACGGCTCCTTCATGCACCTCTACACGCGGCTGCGTGCGCGTGGCGATGTAGACCTGCAGGTGGTGCCTGGCATCCCCGGCATGGTGGGCTGCTGGCATGCCACCGGTGAGCCCATCACCTGGGGCGACGATGTGCTGAGCGTGATGACCGGCACCCTGTCTGAAGACGAGCTGGTGCGCCGCATGGACACGGCCGATGCGCTGGTGGTGATGAAGGTGGGCCGCAACCTGCCGCGCATCCGCCGCGCGCTCGCGCGCGCCGGCCGGGCCGACGCCGCCTGGCTGGTGCAAAACGGCACCACCGACCAGCAGCAGGTGGCGCGTCTCAGCGACGTGGGCGACGAAGTCTGCCCCTACTTTGCGATCGTGCTGGTGCACGGCCAGGGCCGCCGCCCGGAGGCCGCATGGTAAGCAGCGGCCAGCTGACCATTGCCGGCCTGGGCCCCGGCGACCTGGACCAGATCACGCCTGCGGTGCTGCAGGCCTTGCTGGCGGCCGACGCGGTTGTGGGCTACTTCCCCTATGTGGCGCGTGCGCAGGCCTTGCTGGCGCGCAGCGCACCGGCTGGCAGCCGCGAGCCGCAGTGGCTCGCCTCGGACAACCGGGTCGAGCTCGACCGCGCTAAACAGGCGCTGGACCTGGCCGCCCAAGGCAGGCAGGTCGTCGTGGTCTCGTCTGGTGACCCGGGCGTGTTCGCCATGGCATCGGCCGTGTTTGAAGCCATCGAAAGCGCCGAGGGACCGCAGGCACAGGACTGGCTGGCGCTGGACGTGCAGGTCTTGCCCGGCGTTACCGCGATGCTGGCCGCCGCCGCCCGCGCAGGCGCGCCGCTGGGCCATGATTTTTGCTGCATCAATCTGTCGGACAACCTCAAGCCCTGGCCGGTGATTGCCCGCCGGGTGGAACTGGCGGCCGAAGCCGATTTTGCGATGGCCTTTTACAACCCGCGCTCGCACAGCAGGCCGCAAGGATTTATCCGCCTGCTGGAGCTGCTGCGCGCGCATTGCGAGCCCGAGCGCCTGCTGATTTTTGCCCGCGCCGTCTCCACGTCCGAGGAATCGCTGCAGGTTTGCAGCCTGGCCGATGCCCAGCCCGAGATGGCCGACATGCGCACCGTCGTGCTGGTGGGCAATAGCCTCACCCGCCGCGTGGGGCGCTACACCTATACGCCACGCTACTACGGCGCAGTGGCTGGCAAGGCGCCATGACGGAGCCAATGCATGACCGCCGCCACGCTGTCGGTACGCGGCCGCAGCGGCAGTGCCGGGCGCTGCACCATCAGGACCGGCAGACCCAGCGCACGGGCGGCATCGATCTTGCCGCGCGTGGCGGCGCCACCGGCATTCTTGGCCACCAGCCAGGTGATGTGGTGCTGCTGCAGCAGGGCCAGGTCGTCCTGCATGCCAAAAGGCCCCCGGCCCAGCACCACCATGTGCCGGGGCAGCGGCAAGCTGCCGGGCAGGGGCGCATCGACCAGGCGCAGCAGGTAATGGTGCTGCGGGTAGGCGGCAAAGGCATCGAGCTGTTTGCGCCCCACGGCCAGAAACACCCGGCTGGGCGCCTGGGGCAGCGCGCTGGCGGCATCGGCCATGCTGGCGACCTCGGTCCAGCTATCGCCGGGCTGCGCCTGCCAGGGCGCACGCTCCAGCGCCAGCAAGGGCGTGCCGGTAGCTTCGCAGGCCGCGCAGGCATGGCGGCTCATCTGCGCGGCAAAGGGATGGGTGGCATCCAGCACATGGCTGATGCCCTGGGCGCGGATAAAGGCGGCCAGGCCTTCGGGCCCGCCAAAGCCGCCGCTGCGCGTGGGCAGCGGCTGGGCCAGTGGTTGCTGGGTGACGCCGGCATACGAGAAGCAGGCGCGCACCCCCGCCTGGTGCAGGGCCTGGGCCAACTCGCTGGCGCCGCTGGTGCCGCCCAGCAGGAGAACATGCGTCATGGCTGATCCGTGGTTGACATTGATAGGGTTGAACGAGGATGGATTGTCAGGCCTGAGCGCTGCGGCCAAAGACGCATTGGACCAGGCCGAGCTGGTATTTGGCGGCCCCCGCCATCTGCAGCTGGCTGCCATCAATGCGCGCGGCCGCCCCTGGCCCCAGCCTTTTGATGTGGCCCCGGTGCTGGCCGCGCGCGGCCGGCGGGTGGTGGTGCTCGCCTCGGGCGACCCCTTCTGGCATGGCGTGGGCGGCAGCCTGGCGGCGCACCTGCAGCCTGAGGAATGGCGCTGCCATGCCCAGCCTTCGACTTTTTCGCTGGTCGCCGCCCGGCTGGGCTGGCGGCTGGAAGCCTGCGACTGCCTGGGCCTGCATGCCAGCCCGATTGCGCAGTTGCTGCCCCGCCTGGCGCCTGGCCGCCAGCTGATCACCCTGCTGCGCGATGGCGCGGCCGTCGTGCAGCTGGCCGATTGGCTCAGCCAGGAAGGCTGGGGCCAGAGCCCCTTGTGGGTGATGGAAGCGGTGGGCGGCCCGCGCGAGCGCTGCCGCATGCTGCGCGCCGATGAGGCCGCCGCTGCGCTGCAGGCCGAGCCGGCGCAGGCGCCCGTGACCGTCGCCTTGATCGCCCAAGGTGGCCCCGCCCTTCCAGCGGTGCCCGGCAGGCCCGACAACTGGTATGCCCACGATGGCCAGATCACCAAGGCGCCTGCGCGTGCGCTGACCCTGGCCACGCTGGCCCCCCGGCCGGGCGAGCGGCTGTGGGACATCGGCGGCGGCTCGGGCTCGGTCGCCGTCGAATGGTGCCTGGCCGGCGGCCTGGCCACCAGCATTGAGCAGCATGCTGCGCGCGTGGCCAATATCCGCAGCAATGCCGCGCGCTTTGGTCTGCAGGCCCGCATGCAGGTGGTGCACGGCCTGGCGCCGGAAGCTTTGCAGGACCTGCCCGCACCCCAGGCCATCTTTGTTGGCGGCGGTTTTGATGCGGCCCTGTTTGCCGCGCTGCGCGCCCACATGCCGGCGGGCTGCCGCCTGGTGGTGAATGCGGTGACCCTGGAAACCCAGGCGCTCTTGGTGCAGCTGCATGGCGAGCTGGGCGGCCAGCTGCTGCAGCTGGAGCTGTCCAGCGCGGCAGCGCTGGGCCGCATGCGCAGCTGGAAGGCCGCACGCCCGCTGGTGCAATGGAGCTGGCAGGCATGACGCAAGCAGCGCCCCACCGCTGTGTGGTGTTGGGGCTGGGCTTGCGCGCGCAGGCCCAGGCGGCCGACCTGCAGGCGCTGTGGCTGCGGGCCCGGCAGGACCAGCCCGCGCTGGCCGAGTTTTGCGCGGTAGCCGTGCTGCAAGGCAAGGAGCAGCGGCCGGCGCTGCAGCAGTGGGCCGCGCAGCTGCCGTTTGCGGTGGCGATGGTGGCGGTGGCGCAAGAGGCCCTGCCCGCGCAGCCGGTGGTCACGCAGTCGCCGCGCCTCTTGGCGCGTTACGGCACCGGCAGCGTGGCCGAGGCCGTGGCCCTGTCTGCGGC
>NZ_JBBGZG010000002.1:315548-501795 GCF_037479315.1 Comamonas sp. MYb69 | reverse complement strand
GCGCGACCTGGTCGCACAGGGCCTGGACCAGCTGCCCCTGCCCGGCCAGGGCCAGACCCTGGCGCGCTGGCGGGCGCGGGGGGGGGGGGGGGCCCCCCCCCCGGGGCCGCCCTCTTCGCCCATATGGCGGCCACGGGGGCTGCAGAGGTGGTGGTGGTGATGAAAGTGGTGATGGGGATGTGGCATCTGTGTTCCTTTACTAAGATGCATCTAAGATATATCTTTAAACGGAAGATTTCAAGCCGGTTTTTTGTAAAGATATATCTTTACTGCCGTTACCGACACCGCCACACAGACCACGCATAACCGAAGAATGTATAAAACATATACAATTCGCATATATTTTATAGATGATAGCCATGGGCATCGTCAAAATTTCCGACCCTATGCATGAGAACCTGCGCATCGCTGGCGCGGCGCTCTCCCGTTCCATCAATGCGCAGGCCGAGCACTGGATGCGGGTGGGCATGCTCGCCGAGATGTACCCTGATCTGGACCACCGCGCGATCTGCCAGGTGCTGGTGCAAGCGGAGCTGGACGGTGGCCTGGATATCCATGCGCTGGTGGCCAAGGTAAGGATGGCGGCATGAAGCAGCGCATCACGCCGGTGCATACCGCCAGCGAACTGGCCCGTGCGCGCCAGGCCGCGCGGCTGGCGGCCGAGGTGCTGGAGATGATTGCGCCCCATGTGGTGCCGGGGGTCAGCACCGCAGCGCTGGATGCCATTTGCCACGACTACATCGTGAACGTGCAAAAGGCGGTGCCGGCCAATCTGGGTTACCAGGATTACCCCAAGACCATCCTGACCTCGGTGAACCATGTTGTCTGCCACGGCATTCCGTCCGAGGACCGGATTTTGAAAAAGGGCGACATCGTCAACATCGATGTGGCCGTCATCCAGGATGGCTGGTTTGGGGATACCAGCCGCATGTACTTTGTCGGCACGCCCAGCATTCTGGCCAAACGACTGGTCGAGACCACTTACGAGGCATTACGCGCGGGGATTGCCCAGGTGCGGCCGGGCGCCACCTTGGGTGATATCGGCCATGCGATCGAGACGGTGGCCAAGGCGTCAGGCTTTGGCGTGGTGCGCGAGTTCTGCGGCCATGGCATTGGCCAGACCTACCACGATGCCCCCAATGTGCTGCACTACGGCAACCCGGGCGAGGGGCTGGTGCTGGAGGCCGGTATGCTGTTCACGATCGAGCCCATGCTCAATGCCGGCAAGCGCCAGGTCAAGACCTTGGCCGATGGCTGGACCGTCGTGACCCAGGACCATTCGCTGTCGGCGCAGTGGGAGCATATGGTGGCGGTGACGCCCGATGGCCATGAGGTGCTGACCACCTGGCCGAATGGCACCGGCAGCTACGCGCCGGTCTGAGAGTCGCTAACACAACCCTTGATACGTCGTTGCCGAGCCTTGTCGTACTACTGTACTGCCTGCGGCTCGGCGCCTAGTCGGGGACGCCTAGTCTCAACCGCAAACCTTCGGTTTGCTGGGTCGTGTTAGCGACTCTAAACTTCAGTCCGCTTGGTTGCCCCCCTCAGCGGGCCGTGGATCGATATCGACCACCAGCCGCTCGGGCTCGACCAGCGCATCGAGGTGCTTGCAGGCCCATTTGCTGTGGCCATCGATGCCGGCGACCGTATGGCCGTCGGCAATCACATCGCCGTGCTCGACCAGGTAGACGCTGGTATTGAACACAAAGCGTGAGACTTCGGCGGGGTCCATCTCGGAGAACAGCAGCTGCACATCGGGCACGCCAAAGGTGGCGCCGCCCAGGCTGTCCATCAGCATCTCGCCGGGGCGGTTGCTGATGTTGAAAAAGCGCACATTGACGACGCCGTAGTAAACAAAGCCTTCGGCATGGGCCTGCAGGTAGCGCTGCGGGTTCAGCAGGCAGCCGGCATTGGTCTGGCTGATGGCAGTGACGCCCCCGTTCTCGATCAGCACATGCATGACCGCTTGCAGGATCTCTAGCCGCTCGGGCACCGTCAGGCCCCGGCCCATGAACTCGCTCACCAGCACGCAGTGCTGGCACTGGGCCAGCGCGCTTTCCTTTTCGGGCCAGTCCCAGGTCTGCTCCAGTGCGCTGGCGTAGTCGGTGGGCGCCATAGCCTCGCCTGCGCGGATGATCGCGACCTCGCTGGGCACGCCCTTTTTGTCGCTGTAGTCCACGCAGTAGTCGCGCAGCGCCAGCAAGATGGTGTCGCCATCTGCGACCAGGTCCACCGCCCCCAGGCGCTTGGCCAGAGCAGCGCGCAGGGTTTCGCCATCCAGCATCGCGGGCTGGGCGTACAGCGCTTCAAAGGCCCACATATCGGGGGCCATGCGGAGCTCGGGATTCGGTGGTGCCATGGTGCGCTCTCGGGCAGTGAAGATAGCCTGCATCTTGCCATGGCGCGCCCAGGTCTTGTCACTGCGGCTTTACCGGAGAGGCCTAAGATGGCGCCACTCAGTGGAGCAAAAAATGGATAACAGCGATCTGGAATATGTAGGCTTTTGGGCGCGCGTTGGTGCGGCCCTGATCGACACGGTGGTGTTGCTCGTCATCATCACGCCGGCCCTGGTGGCGATATACGGCTGGGACTACTTTATGGCGGAAGGCCTGGTGCAAGGCCCGGCCGATGTGCTGATCAGCTGGGTGCTGCCAGCGGTCGCCTGCATCTGGCTGTGGCACAAGCTGCGGGCCACGCCAGGCAAGATGCTGATTGGGGCCGAGATTGTGGATGCCGAGACCGGCGAGGCGATGAGCCTGGGCCAATCTGTCGTCCGCTACCTCGGCTATTTTGTGTCCATCGTGCCGCTGTGCCTCGGCCTTATCTGGGTGGCGTTTGACCCGCGCAAGCAGGGCTGGCACGACAAGATTGCCGGCACCGTGGTGGTGCGCCGCAAGGGTGCGCGCACCCGGCCGGTTACATTCAAGGACCAGCGGCTGGGTTAAGCCGGCCCGCATCTGGGGCCAGCCTGGGTGTCTTACTCCAGGTGGGTCAGCAGGTGCAGCCAGAAGCGCGCCCGCATCTCCAGGGTCGACACCAGGATGTGCTCATACACCGTGTGGGCGCCGTCGCCATCGGCACCCAGGCCGTCGAGCGATGGCACGCCCATGGCCGAGGTGAAGTTGGCATCGCTGCCGCCACCGGTGGGGGGGGCTTCTTCCAGCGCAAAGCCGGCTTCGCGGGCCGATTGCTGGGCCTTGGCCAGCAGTGCTTCGGCGCGGGCGTCCTTGACCATCGGCGGGCGGTTCACCTCGACATCGATATCGAGCGCCAGGCCCTCACCCACGGGGCGCAGTGCGCGCATCTTGCCCACCAGCTCATCGGCGGCCTGCAGATCGGGCAGGCGGAAATCGACCACGCATTTGCAGAAGGCCGGCACGGTGTTGGTGGTGGTGCCGCCTTCGATGGTGCCCACGCTCACGGTCACGCCGCGTTGGTAGTCGGTCATCGCTTCCAGCGCCAGGATTTGGTGCGCCATTTCGCGGATCGCGCTGCGGCCCTTGTCATGGGCGACACCGGCGTGCGATGCCAGGCCCTTGACGCCCAGGCGCAGCATGCCGGTGCCCTTGCGCGCGGTCACACAGCGGCCGCCATTGGCGCGGGCAGGTTCGGCCACCAGGCAGTAGCGGGCATTGCGGGCAAAGGCCTCGATGTGCTTGCGCGATGCGTGGCTGCCGGTTTCCTCGTCGGGCACGACCAGCAGGTCCACCGGCAGCGGGGTGCTGCCAGGCGTGGCCACGGCGCTCATGGCGGTCAGCGCCAGGTAGATGCCGGCCTTCATGTCGTAGCCGCCGGGGCCATAGAGGCGGTCGCCTTCAACGCGGATCGGGTTGTCGGCCAGCATGCCGATGGGGTGCACGGTGTCCGCGTGGCCCAGGATCAGCAGGCCTTCGCGGGTATCGCCCTCGGCGCGGTTCGTGATGTGCAGCACGGGCAGCACCGGGCCCAGGCCCTGCTTGCCTTCGGCCTGGGTCTCGATCACCGTGGCGCGCAGGCCAGCGGCGGCGGCCTGGGCGCGCATCATCTCGACCATGCGGGCGATCGAGGCGGGGTTGTTCGATGGCGATTCGCAGCGCATCCATTCCGAGATGCCATCCACCAGTTGTTGCGTTGTTGCTTGCATCGTTGTTCCTTGGGTCTTGTCGAAAAGTGATAGAGCTTGGTCAGGCGGTGACGCGGCCAGCCCAGGGGGCCAGCCAGTCCGCATCGGGCATGCGCCCTTCAAACCATAGGTGGGCGCAGACATGGCTCATGGCCTCGCCATCGTGGCCGATGCCTGCCACCTCATGCAGTTGCCAGGCCAGCGGAATGCCCAGCCGGGCTGCTGCCTGCAGGCCGGCTGCGTAGTAGTGGTGGGCACGGGCAAAGCGGTGCGGGCCCTGGCGCAGCGCGGCGGGCTCGGCCGGCAGGTTGGGGTCCTGGGTGTCGGTGTCGCGGTCGCCCGCCAAAATGACCAGCGGGGTGCGCAGCAGCTGGGCCAGTGCGTCCTCGGTAAGGCCAATGCCCGCCAGCCCTTGCGGAAAGTCCTGCTGGGCATCGGGCAAGGTGTACCAGCCCGGGTTGCCCGCTGCCACGCCGGCAAAGCCGGCCGCGCCCAGGGTGCTGACCAGGCGGTGCACAAACTGGCCGCCGGCCGAATGGCCAAACAGGTAGAGCGGCTGCTGCTGCACCACCCCGGCATCGCGCAGCTGCTGGGCCAGGTTCGCCACCGCCTGGTAGGCCCAGTAGGCGCGCGGCTGCAGGTCGCCCGCTTCGCTCCAGACGCTGCCGTTGTTGTAGCTCTCCACCCCCGGCCAGTGCCCGTTGCCAAAGGTCGGCGCGATGATCTGCAGGCCATAGCGGTCAGCGGCAGGCATCCAGAAGTCGCGGTAGTCGTCGCCATTGCGCAGCACGCCATGCTGCACCAGCACCAGCGGCGCATCGGCGGCTACACCTTCAGGGCGGTAGCAGTTCAAGGTGATCGGCAGGTAGAGCGCGCCGTCACCGGCTTGCCAGTCGATGGCAAAACGGCCGTGCTGCTGGATAAAACGTTGCCAGTCCATGCGGTGGTTTCCTCTGTGCGCGTCCAACGGGTCAGTCCAACAAATGGCAGGCGGTCACATGGCCGGCTGCCGTCTCGCGCAGGCGGGGCACCTCCTGCTTGCAGCGCTCCATCGCATGCGGGCAGCGCGGGTGGAAGGTGCAGCCCGATGGCGGGTTCAGCGGCGAGGGGATCTCGCCCTTGATAGGGGTGAACACGCGCTTGCGCCGGCCCACATCGGGCACCTCGGCCAGCAGCGCCTGGGTGTAGGGGTGCTGGGCCTGGCCAAAGATCTCGGCCGTGGGCGCCATCTCCACGATCTTGCCCAGGTACATGATGGCCACCTTGTCGGAGATATGGCGCACCACGCCCAGGTCATGGCTGATGAAGAGGTAGGTCAAGCCGCGCTGGGCGCGCAGGTCCATGAACAGGTTGATCACCTGCGCCTGGATCGACACATCGAGTGCGGCCACCGGCTCATCGCAGACCAGAAACTCCGGCGTCACCATCAGCGCGCGGGCAATGCCGATGCGCTGGCGCTGGCCGCCCGAGATCTGGTGCGGCAGGCGCGCGCGGTATTCGCTGGCCAGGCCCACTTCGGCGAGGGCGGCATCGACACGGCCCGGCACCTCAGCCGCTGGTGCCAGCTTGTGCACATGCAGCGCTTCGCCCAGGATCTGGTGCAGCTTCTGGCGCGGGTTGAGCGAGGCCTGCGGGTCCTGGAACACCATCTGCACGCCCAGGGTGTAGGCCAGCTTGTCCTGGCCGCCCAACTGGCTCACATCCTGGCCCTTGTAGAGCAGCTGGCCTTCGGTCGCGGGGTGCAGGCCGGCCACCACGCGGCCCAAGGTGGATTTGCCGCAACCCGATTCACCCACCAGACCCAGCACCTCGCCCTTGGCGATCTGCAGGTTGACGCCGTTGACGGCATGCACAATGCGCGTCTGCGCGGGCTGCCGGGCGACGGCGCCAACGATTTTCTGCAGCAGATCGGGCGCGCTGACAAAGCGCTTGTGCACATCGCGCAGTTCAATCACAGGGGTCGTTATCGCGGTCATGCGGCAGGTGCCTCCAGCGGTACAAAGCAGCGGAATGCGCGGCCGGGAATGGTAGTGACGGGGGGCTGCTCATCGACGCAGCGCGGGGTGGCGCGGCCGCAGCGCGGCGCAAAGGCGCAGCCGGGCACGCGGCCCGACAGGCTGGGCGCCATGCCATTGATCTGCGTAAGGCGCTCGCCTGGCGTAGCCTGGGCGGGCAGCGAATTGAGCAGGCCCTGGGTGTAGGGGTGGCGCGGTGCATCCAGCACCTCGGCGACGTTGCCGGTCTCGACAATGCGGCCGCCATACATCACCGCAACACGGTCGGCCAGCTCGGCGATCACGCCCAGGTCGTGCGTGATCCAGATCAGCGCCGTGCCCTGGGCCTGGCAGATCTGCTGCATGCGGTAGAGGATCTGGCCCTGAATGGTGACATCGAGCGCCGTCGTGGGCTCATCGCAGATGATCAGGTCGGGGCGGTTGAGCATTGCAATCGCAATCGCCACGCGCTGGCGCATGCCGCCCGAGAACTCATGCGGGTAGCTGCGCAGGCGCTTCTCCGGCGCAGGAATGCCGACCATCGCCAGCGCCTCCACACAGCGCTGCAAAGCCTGCGCCTTGGGCAGCTTCTGGTGCGCGTCGATGGCTTCGAGCATCTGCTCTTCGATGCGCAGCACCGGGTTGAGCGTCATCAGCGGATCCTGGAAGATCATCGCGATGCGGTCGCCGCGCAGCTTGCGCATGGACTCGGCTGACAGCTCGCGCAGGTCCTGGCCCTTGAACAGCACCCGGCCCTGGGTGACTTCACCGGGGGCATCGATCATGCCGAAGATGGAGAAGCCGGTGACCGACTTGCCCGAGCCGGATTCACCGACCAGGCCCAGAATTTCACCCGCCTCCAGGCGGATATCGATGTCGCTGACGGCGGGCCAGGCGCCCTCTTCGGTGTGGAACACCGTCTGCAGATCTTGTACTTCAAGCAAAGGGATAGTCATTACTTCCTCGGGTCCAGAGCTTCACGCAGGCGGTCGCCGATCAGGTTGATCGACAGGATCAGGGCCAGCAGCGCCAGGCCGGGGAACATGCTGATCCAGTAGTCACCCGACATCAGGTACTGAAAGCCGTTGGCAATCAGCAGGCCCAGGGAGGGTTCGGTAATCGGCACACCCACGCCCAGGAAGGACAGGGTGGCTTCGAGCACGATGGCATTGGCGATCTGGATGGTGGCGAACACCATCACCGGGCCCATGCAGTTGGGCAGCAGGTGGCGCGTCATGATGCGCCAGCCGGGGAAGCCCAGGTTCTTGGCCGCCTCGATGTATTCCTTCTTGCGCTCCTGCAGGGCACGGCCGCGCATGATGCGCGCGTAATGCGCCCACTGCACCAGCACGATGGCGATCACCACCTTGTCCACGCCCCGGCCCAAAATGGCCAGCAGCACCAGCGCCACCAGGATGGTGGGAAAGCCGAGGATGAAGTCGACGATGCGCATCAGCACCGTATCGACCCAGCCGCCAAAGTAGGCAGCGACCAGGCCGACGAGGCTGCCGATGATGGTGGCGAGCACCACGGCGCTCAGGCCCACCATCAGGCTGATGCGCAGGCCGTGCAGGATGGCCGAGAGCATGTCACGGCCCTGGTCGTCGGTGCCCAGCCAGTAGGTCATGCCCGAAGCAGCTTCGGACATCGGCTTGAGGCGGCCGTCCATCAGGTCGAGCGCGCCCAGGTCATAGGGGTTTTGTGGCGACAGAAACGGCGCCAGCAGCACCACGGCCAGCAGCAGCACGAGCGCGATCACCGCACCTTTGACGGAGGGCTTGCTGCGCAGTTTCTTCAGGATGGCACGCCGCTGGGGCGTGTCTTGCAGGGGCTGGGCCCGCTTGCTGGGATCGATGGTCATCAGGGATTTATCGGGCTGCATCATGGGGCCTCCTGCAGCTGTACGCGCGGATCGAGAACGGCATAGGCCAGGTCCACCAGAAGGTTGATCATCACGAAGATGAAGGTGACCAGCATCACATAGGCCACCACCACCGGGCGGTCGAGCTTGTAGATGCTGTCAATCAAAAGCTTGCCCATGCCGGGCCAGGCGAACACGGTCTCGGTGATGGTCGAGTAGGCGATCAGAGTGCCGAACTCCATGCCGATCACGGTGACCACGGGGATCAGGATATTGCGCAGGATGTGGCGGGTCAGGATGCGACGCTCGCTGATGCCCTTGGCACGCGCGAACTTCACATACTCCTGGGTCTTGGCCTCCATCACGCCGGTGGCGGTGAGCCGCAGCACCAGCGCAATATTGCCCAGCGCCAGGTTGATGGCCGGCAGCATCACATGGCTCCAGCCATCGGCGGTAAACAGCGACAGCGGCACGCCCAGCACATTCACCGTATCCCCCCGGCCCGACGACGGCAGCCATTGGAGCCAGACGGCGAACATCAGGATCAGCATCATGCCCTGCCAGAAGTTGGGCAGCGAAAAGCCCAGCACCGAGCCGCCCATCAGGCCCCGGCCCAGCGGCTTGTCGTTGAAGAGGCCGGCAATCAGGCCCAGCGGGATGCCGAGCAGGCAGGTCAGGCCAATGGCGACCACGACCAGCTCGAAGGTGGCGGGAAAGCGCTGCACGATCAGCTCGATCGCAGGGATGCCATGCACAAACGAGGTGCCCAGGTCGCCCTGGAAGGCGCGGGTGAGAAAACTCCAGTACTGCAGCCAGACCGGCAGGTCCAGCCCCAGGCGCTTGATCATCGCCTGGCGGTCTGCATCGCTGGCCTCGGCGCTCACCAGCAGCTCGATGGGGTCGCCCACCGCGTAGACCGCCATGAACACCACCAGCGAGACCGCCAGCAGCACCAGAAAACTTTGCACCATGCGGCGCAGGATATAGACGATCACATTACGTCCTCAAAATTAGAATGCCATGCGCTGTCACCTGCATGGTTGTCGCCCTCTGTGGAGTCTTTTCATCGTGGGGCGTACAAAATCACAAAGCCCGCATGGCCCCACCACTGGAGCTGGATGCGGGCCATGCCAGGGACCGGGCCTGTTTGGCGCCCGGTGTGGCACCAGCTGTCTATTTCGGTTTGACCGACATGGCCAGCGTGTACTGGTCGCGTCGGCCTTCGTAGCTCAACCCTTTCTTGAATGCCCAGATGCTGCTCTCGAAGTGCAGCGGAATCAGCGGTACGTTGGCCAGCGCAATCTGCGTGGCCTGCTGGTAGGCGGCCTTGCGCGCGTTCGCGTCCATCTGCGCCATCGCCGGCACAAACACCTCATCAAACGCGGGCAGGCTAAAGCCGCCGTAGTTGCTGGTGCCCAGGCCCTTGTCCTTGTCGGTGCTGGCCACCCAGTACTGGAACAGGCCCGAGGCCTCGCCGTTTTCCGACGGCCAGCCGCCCATCGCAAAGCTGAACTCGCGCTTGGCGCGCTTGGGGAAATAGATGGCTGCGGCCTGCGCATCCACCGTGGTCTTGATGCCGATGCGCGTCAGGTACTGGGCCACCGCCTGCGCGATCTGGCCATCGTTGATGTAGCGGTCATTGGTCGTGGTCAGGGTCAGCTCAAAGCCTTGCGGGTAGCCGGCCTCGGCCAGCAGCTTCTTGGCCGCTTCGGGATCGAACTTGATCTCGGTGGGCTTGTCAAGGCTGCCGAACATGCCCGTGGGCATGTACTGGTTGGCGACGGTGGCCATGCCATCCATCAGCCGCTGCACGATGGCCTTGCGGTCAATGGCCATGTTGATGGCCTGGCGCACACGCAAATCCTGCAGCGGGTTCTTGCCATCGGCGGCCTTGGCAAACGGGCTTTGCGCGCGGCCGGCGTCCGGCTGGAAGAAGATCAGGCGGGTGGACGGCGTCGCGACAAAGTCGAGCTTGCTGTTGTCCTTGATGCGTGGCAGGTCGCGCGCAGCGGGGCTTTCGATGACATCGTAGTCCCCGGACATCAGCCCGGTCAGGCGCGGTCCGGCATTGGGCACCGGCACCATCTTGACGCTCTTCCAGTGCGGCTTGCTGCCCCAGTAGGCTTCGTTGCGCTCCATCTCGATACCGGTGCCCTTGACATAGGACTTGAGCTTGTACGGGCCCGTGCCGATGGACAGCTTGCCGGTGTTGAAATCGGCCACCGTGGGCCAGGGCGAGGTGACGCCGCAGCCCTCCTTGGGGGCAAAGCGCAGCTTGTCGAACTTGGCGATGCCGCTCCAGATGATGGGCAGCGAACGCGCCAGCTCATTGGGCATCGTCGGGATCGGCCGCTCGCTCTTGATGATGACGGTGTAGTCATCGGGCGTCTGCACATCGCTGAAGCTCTGGGCCGGCTCCATGTAGGAGCGCGAGACATTGGTCTCGTTGTTCAGCACGCGGCACAGCGTGAACAGCACATCCTTGGAGGTGAAGGGCTCACCATTGGAGAACTTCACACCCTGGCGCAGTTTGAGCTCCCAGGTATTGTCATCGACGGCACGCCAGGACTGGGCCAGCCCCGGGATCAGCTCCATCTGCGCATTGCGGTTGATCAGCGACTCGAAGATATGGGCCGAGAACGCGTCGTTGGTGGTGACCTTGTGGTAATGCGGGTCAGCGGCGGTGGGCTCGGAGGCGAGGCCGATGGTCAGCGACTGGGCTGCCGCCATGCCCGCAGGCAGGGCGAGCGCAGCCAGGCTGGCCAGCGACAAGGGTGTGCGGCGCGAGATCTTCTTGGTAGACACAGGTCGTTCCTCCTTGGTTAAAAGCCTCGTAGGGCAATGCAAGTGCCGTGCCACTACCTATTCCTCATCGCCCGTGCCGGGGTGCGAGACCCCGGCTGCCGCAAGCGCGCGGCTTACTTGGCGGGCTTGACCGATGTGGCCAGCGTGTACTGGTCGCGGCGGCCTTCGTAGCTCAGCTCTTTCTTGAAGGCCCAGATGCTGCTCTCGAAGTGCAGCGGGATCAGCGGCACGTTGTCCAGCGCGATCTGCGTGGCCTGCTCCAGCATGGCCTTGCGCTTGGCAGAGTCCACCGTCTTGGCTGCCGGGATGTAGACCTTGTCGAAATCGGCATTGCTGAACGCGCCGTAGTTGCTGGTGCCCAGGCCCTTGGGCGAATCGGTGCTGGCCACCCACAGCTGGAACAGGCCCGAGGCTTCGCCGTTCTCCGAAGGCCAGCCACCCATCGGGAAGCTGAACTCACGCTTGGCGCGCTTGGGGAAGTAGATCGAGGCGGTCATCGCATCGACCTTGGTCTTGATGCCGATGCGGGTGAGGTACTGCGCGACGGCCTGCGAGATCTGCGCATCGTTCATGTAGCGGTCGTTCGTCGACGACAGGGTCATCTCGAAGCCATTGGGGTAGCCGGCTTCGGCCAGCAGCTTCTTGGCGCCTTCGGGGTCGAACTTGATCTCGGGGGCCTTCACGCTGCCAAACATGCCATCGGGCATGTACTGGTAGGCGGGGGTGGCCATGCCGTCCATCAGGCGCTGCACGATGGCCTTGCGGTCGATCGCCATGTTGATGGCCTTGCGCACGCGCAGGTCCTGCAGCGGGTTCTTGCCGTCGGGCGCAGTCACAAAGGGCGACTTGTCGCGGCCGATGTCGGGCTGGAAGAACACCAGGCGGGTGGACGGCGTGGCGACAAAGGCCAGCTTCTTGTCTTCCTTGATGCGGGCCAGGTCGCGGGCGGCCGGGTTCTCGATCAGGTCGTAGTCACCGGACATCAGGCCGGTCAGGCGCGGGCCGGCATTGGGCACGGCCACCATCTTGACGGTCTGCCATGCAGGCTTGGGGCCCCAGTAGCCGTCATTGCGCTCCAGGGTGATGGCATTGCCCTTCACATAGGACTTGAGCTTGAAGGGGCCGGTGCCAATGGCCATCTTGCCGCTGTTGAAATCGGCCACCGTGGGCCAGGGGCCCTTGTAGCCGCAGCCTTCCTTGGGCGCGAACTTGAGCTTGTCGTGCTTGATGATGCTGCTGGAGATGATGGGCAGGTTGCGCGCAAACTCGGCCGGGATCAGTGGCACGGGCTCGGCGGTCTTGACGATGACGGTCAGGTCATCGGGGGTCTGCACGTCGGTGATCAGCTTGGTCGTATCCATGTACGACTGCGAGACATTGGTCTCGTTGTTCAACGTGCGGCAGATGGTGAACAGCACGTCCTGCGAGGTGAAGGGCGCGCCGTTGGAGAACTTCACATCCTTGCGCAGCTTGAACTCCCAGGTCAGGTCGTCCAGGTTCTTCCACGAGGTGGCCAGCGAGGGCACCAGCTCCATGCTGGCGGTGCGGCCCACCAGCGAGTCATAGACATGCGCCGAGAACGAGTCGTTCGTCGTCATCTTGTGGTAGTGGGGATCGGCCGCTGTGGGCTCGGAAGCCAGCGCAATGGTCAGGTGTTGGGCGTGGGCTGCGCCAATGAGCGAGGCACCCACCAGCGCCAGGGCGCGCTTGTTCAATGCGAAATTCATGTCTGTCCTTGGGATCTTGGCTAGCACTGCCAGCAGGCAGCGCTTTCGAACCGGGAAGCGGGACCATCGCGCACCAGCGCGCGCCATCGTCCGCAGCCGGAAAGCCTGCGAATTCTCACACGAAATGACATCTGCTCACGCTCACGCAGCCCGTGAAAAGTGGGCATTTACCCCAATAAAACAAGGAGATGGGCCATCTTTTGCTGACATTGTTCGTGCAGCACACAATGTTATGCAAGCTGCGCAACAATGCGATCCCTGCGGGTGGGAAAATCCAGCACGCGTAACGCCGTCTGATCGGTACGATGCGCATCCACCCGCCCCCTGCCAATACGCTTTCCAACCCCTATGCGCCGCCGCCTTTTTTTGGCCTCCAGCCTGTTTGCCGTCAGCATGCTGGCCGCCTGCTCCCTGCTTGCCCCTGCCAGTTACACCCTGTCTGCCGCCGAGCTGCAGACCATCGTGGCCAAGTCCTTCCCCCGCTCCTATCCACTGCTCGGCTTTCTGCAGCTTGATGTGCAGGCCCCCAGCCTGCAGCTACTGCCCGAGACCAACCGCATCCAGGCGACGATGAGCGCCGACATGTCGGGCAAGGTGCTGCCCCACCGCCTGGACGGCACCATGGTGCTGGACTTTGCACTGCGCTACTCGCCGGCCGACCACAGCCTGCGCGCCACCCAGGTGCAGGTGAAGTCGCTGCAGATGAACGGCCTGCCCGAGGCGATGGAAGTGATGCTGCATGCCTATGCGCCGCGCGCGGCCGAGCATGCGATGGAGGATGTGGTCGTGCACACCTTGCGCCAGGAGGACCTGGACCGCCTGGAGAAGGCGGCCGAGCTGCCGGCCACCTTCAAGGTGACCGCCGAGGGCCTGCGCATCGAATTTGTGAAGCCCAAGGACGAGAAGTAGGCCGACAGGCCTGCGTCCAATCTGCTTTATGCTGCTGGCAAGGCGCATACCTGCAAGCCGCCTGCCAATTGTTTGGAGAGATCCCTCATGAGCACCCTTGCCGATTTCAGTATCACCCGCAAATGGCCGGCCACCCGGCCTGATCTGCTGCAGCTGTATTCGCTGCCCACGCCCAATGGCGTCAAGGTCTCCATCCTGCTCGAAGAGCTGGGCATGCCCTATGAAGTGCACAAGATCAGCTTCGAGAGCAATGACCAGACCTCGCCCGAGTTTGTCGGCACCTTCCCGAACAACAAGATTCCGGCCATCATCGACCCCAATGGCCCGGGCGGCCAGGCGATTGCACTGTTCGAGTCCGGCGCCATCATGGTCTACCTGGCCGAGAAGACCGGCATGTTCCTGCCGCAGGATCCCGTGAAGCGCTACGAGACCCTGCAGTGGCTGATGTTCCAGATGGGCGGCATCGGCCCGATGTTTGGCCAGGTCGGTTTCTTCAACATCTTTGCCGGCAAGGATTTTGAGGACAAGCGCCCGCTGACCCGCTATGTGGACGAGTCCAAGCGCCTGCTGACCGTGCTGAACAAGCACCTGGCAGGCAAGGAATGGGTGGCCGGTGATACCTACACGATTGCCGATATCGCTATCTTCCCCTGGATCCGCAACATGATCGTGCGCTACAACGCCGAGGCCCTGATCGGCTGGGGCCAGTACCCCGAAGTCAGCCGTGTGCTCAGCCACTGGCTGCAGCGGCCAGCCGTGCAGCGCGGATTGCTGATTCCCTGATCTGCTGAATCTTTAAACAAAAAATGCCAGCCCGAGGGCTGGCATTTTGCTGGGTGGCCGATGCTTAGATGGCGGCGCTGACGATGATTTCGACCAGCAACTCTGGTCGCGCCAGCCTGGCTTCACAGGTCGCGCGGGTAGGCATATTGGCCTTGTCGGCCCATTCGCCCCAGACCTGGTTCATGCCGGCAAAATCCTTGTCGATGTCCTTGAGCCAGATCTGCACGGTCAGCAGGCGCGACTTGCTGGTGCCGGCTGTTTTCAAGTAGCCGTCGATCTTTGCCAGCACGTCGCGGGTCTGGGCGCCAATGTCGCCCGAGATGTCGCCAGCGGTGACGCCGGCCACATAGACCACGCCGCCGTGCACAACGATGCGGCTGAGGCGTTCATTGCTGTCGATACGTTGGATGTCGTTGCTCATCATTTACTCCCTGAGATAAAAATACGACCGCCGCGCTGCTAGGCAGCGGAAAAACGGTCCACACGAAACGCCGAAATCGGCAAGCTGCTGGTGCCCTTAGTCACCAGCTCGGCCACAATGCAGCCGGTAATCGGACTGAGCTCAAAGCCATGGGCAGAAAAGCCAAAGGCATGCACGAGGTTATCAGCACTGGCACTCGGGCTGATGACCGGAATCTCGTCAGGCATAAAGCCCTCGATACCGGTCCAGGCCCGTGCAATGCTCACATCGCGCAGATGCGGGAACAGGTCGATGACGGTCTGCGCGCTCTTGGGCATGCGGTTGAGGTCGACCATCGCATGGCGCTGGCTGGCATCGGCCTCACAGCGCAGGCCGCCACCAATCACCACCGTGCCATTGTCGAACTGCTTGAACGACAGCGGCCGGCCCATCGCGCCCAGCACCGGTTTGACAAAGGGCGCCACGCGCTGGGTCACCATCAGCATCAGGCCGCCGGCCACCATCGGCACCGGGTCGCCCACCTGCGCGGCAAAATCGGCCGCCCAGGCGCCTGCGGTGTTGACCAGCCAGGGCGCATGGAACACGCCCTGCGCGGTGCTGGCCTGCCACATGCCGCTTTGGTGGTCGACCCGCAGCACAGGCGCCTGCTCGACGATCTGCACGCCCAGCTTCTCTGCCGCCAGGCGGTAGGCGGTGGCCACCTTGTAGGGCAGCGCATAGCCATCGCGGTCGGCCCAGATGCCGCCCACCACATGGGGCGAGATGCTGGGCACCAACGCGCGCACTTGCTGCTGGTCCACCCATTGCTCATGGAAAAAACCCAGGCCGTTGAGCATGGCCACGCGCGCCTTGGCCTTGATCTCATCGGCCTCATTCTCGGCCACCTGCAGCTGGCCCGAGGGCACAAAACCGCCGTCGCTGCCGATGATGTCGGCCAGGCCATGCCAGAGCTGCTCGCGTGCCGCCAGCGCCAGCGGAATCTCGGCCACATGGCGGCCCAGGGTGCGCACGCCACCGGCATTGACGCCCGAGGCATGGCGGCCGCAGTACTCGGCCTCCAGCAGGCGCACGCTGAGGCCTGCCTTGGCCAGCTGGAAGGCGCTGGACAGGCCCTGCAGCCCGCCCCCGATCACCAGCACATCGCTGCTGCCCCATGCCGGGCTGGCTATGCGGGCCATGTCACACACCTGCGGCCAGCTGGGCCAGCGACAGTGACTTGAGCGGCGGCCGGATGCGGTAGTAGCCCACGTCCTGCGGCGGCAAATTAGCTTCCTTGGCGATGATCTCGGTCACCGTCAAACCACATTGGCGGCCCTGGCAGGGGCCCATGCCGCAGCGGCTGAAGGACTTGGTCTGGTTCGGGCCCACACAGCCCAGCTGCACCTGCTCGCGGATCGCGCCGGCAGTCACCTCTTCGCAGCGGCAGACCACGACCTCGTCGGCCGGAATGCGGAACTCGTCCTTGGGCCGGTACTGCTGGTTCAGGAAGGGGCGGATGCGCAGATGCTGCGCGATCTGGGCGCGCTGCTGGGCACCGTCTTCGCTCGCGCCAAAGCCCAGGCTGTTGGCCACGCCAATACCGGCGAGCGCACCCTGCATCTCGGCTACCAGTGCGCCGCCAATGCCGGCACCGTCACCGGCGATATAAATGCCTGGCAGGCTGGTCTGGCCCCAGCTGTCGAGCACGGGCACCCAGCACAGCTGCTCATCGTCCCAATGGTGCTCGGCGCGCAAGGACCAGGACACCTGGGTGTTGGGCACCACGCCCTGGTGCACCAGCACCAGCTCGCAGTCGATCTGCTGGGCCCGGCCCGCGCTGCTAAAGCGCACCTGGCGCACGGCGTCTTCGCCCTCGATGCGCAAGCCACCCACATCCTTGAAAAACGGAATGCCGGCCGACTTGATCTCGCGCAGCAGGCCCAGGCCCTTGCGCACATAGCCCCAGCCGGCCAGCAGCGACGAGGCATGGCTGATCGCCAGGCGCCAGTCGGTACCCGCCGAGGTATCGAGCACCGCGCGGATATCCACACCGGCGCGCAGGTACTGCGCCGCCAGCAAATAGAGCAAGGGGCCGCAGCCCGCCAGCACCACCGGTACCTGGGGCACCACGGCAGCGTTCTTCAGCAAAATTTGGCCAGCACCGGCGGTCATCACACCGGGCAGGGTCCAGCCCGGCACGGGGAAAGGCCGCTCCATCGCGCCGGTGGCGATCACCAGCGACTTGGTTTCGATGCGGGTGGTGCGGTCGTTGCGTAGCACATGCACGGTCTTGTCGGGGTCGATCTGCCAGACCGAGGCGCCCGCCCAGTGGGTCAGGCCACTGGCGCGGATCTGCTCGGCCAGCGATTTGCCGTAGACATAGTCCGCGCCGAGGATGCGCTCGCGCTGGGCATCGGTCTCGGTGATGCTGCGGTAGATCTGGCCGCCCACCTGGGGTTGCTCGTCGAGCAGCAGCACATCCAAGCCGCGCCGTTTGGCCGCCAGGGCCGCTGCCATGCCGGCCGGGCCTGCGCCAATCACGACCAGGTCACGCAGCTGGCTGGGCGCGTCGTTCAAAGGGATAGCGGGCTTAGACATGCTTGGCCTCCTGCGCATCCAGCAGGCTGGGCGCCGCTTGCATGGTGGTCACTTCCATGCCGTCTTCGGGGGTGATCAGGCAGGCCTGCTGGTTGGGCCGGCCGTTGACGCCGACCATGCACTCAAAGCACACGCCCATCATGCAGTAAGGCGCGCGGGCGCCCTGGCCCACGGGCGAGACGCGCACGGCCGTGATGCCGGCTGCCAGCAGGCCAGCGGCCAGGCTGGCGGCGGGCGACATGCGCACCACGGCGCCGTTGACCAGCACCGACACCGTGCCAGCGGCCCCGGCCTGGTGGCCAGGGAGGTATTTGAAAAGGGCTTTAGATGCCATAGGGTTTCACTTCCGTTTCCGGCGTAAATCGTGTCGCGGGGAATGCCTCGATGGCGGCCGGCCGCAGGCCCGTGGCCACCCAGGGGGCGATACAAAAGACGTGCTGGGCCGCCAGCGTGACGCCGCTGTGGCAGGTCACCGCAAAGGCGCCGGGGTGGCTGGCCGACTCCTGGTACATCGGAAAGCCATCGGGCGACATCACCCGCAGCGCCGCCCAGGTGCGCACCACGCGGGCGTTGGCCAGCACCGGGAAGCACTTGACCGCGCGCGCCGCAATCTTGGCGCTGACCGGCACACGCACCATGTCGTCAAAGCCCAGCTCTTCCATCGAGTCGCCGATCTGCACCGTGCCCTCATCGGTCTGGCGCACATAGTTGGTGGGGTGCGGCAAAAAGGGCTGCACCCGCTCGGTGATGAAGACCTGGCCCTTGTTGGGCCGCACCGGCACAAACATGCCCACCATGGCCGACAGCTGCTGCGTCGCATGGCCGGCGGCAATCACGATGCGCGGCGCCTGCCAGGCGCGCTCGCCTGCGCTGACGTGGAAGATGCCGCCTTCCTTGCGGATCGCATCGACCTGCATGCGGTTGTGGATGCGCGCGCCCTTGGCGATGTTGGCGCTGTAGAGCGCCCGCAGCAGCTTCAAGGGGTTGCAGTGGCCGTCCATCGCCGAGTAGGTGGCGCCCACCACCTCGGGGCCCAGGCCCGGTAGCTGCCGGGCGGCCTCATCACGGCTCAGCACCGTGGTGCGGTAGGCGGGGTCGCCCACCTCGGACTCCAGCCACTGCAGCTTGGCCAGGCGCTGGGCCATCTCTTCCTCGCTCAGGCAGATGTGCAGGCCGCCGGGCTGCATCAGCTCGACGTCGATGCCAGTCTGCGCCTGCAGCTCATCGCGCAGCGCAGGCCACTGGCGGGCCGAGCCCAGGCTCCAGCGGGCGTAGTCCGCCATGCCGTAGCCCTTGCCCTGCACCCAGACCAGGCCGAAGTTGCCGCGTGAAGGGCGAATCGTGTCGTCCGCGCCATCGATGACCGTGACCGACAGGCCCTGGCGCAGCAGCCCGTAAGCCACGGAACTGCCGACCAAGCCTCCCCCGATCACAATGACATCGCTGCTATGTGTGTTGTTATTCATTTTTTGCTCTCAACCTTTGCCAATCAGGACCTTCTCCAGGCCGACCAGCTTGTCCAGGATGACCATCAGCACCAGGGTGCCGACGATCAGCACGGTGGAGACCGAGGTCACCAGCGGGTCGATGGTCTGGGCGATGTGGTTGTACATGGCGACCGGCAAGGTCATCGTGCCGGGGGTGGCCACAAACACCGTCATCGTCAGCTCGTCAAAGCTCTGGATGAAGGACAGCATCCAGCCGCCGGCGATACCGGCCATCAGCATGGGCACGGTGATGCGCATGAAGACGGTGCTGCGCGATGCGCCCAGCGACAGGCCGGCATGCTCGATCTCGCGGTTCATGCCGGTGGCTGCGGCCAGCACCATGCGCAAGGCATAGGGCATGATGCAGATCACATGGGTGAACATGAGCCAGAAGAACGAACCGGACAGCCCCGCGATGTTGAAAAAGCGCAGGAAGGCCGCGCCCAGCACCACGTGGGGAATCATCAGCGGCGACATGAAGAAGGCCATCAGCACCTCGCGGCCGGCAAAGCGGTAGCGGGTGATGGCCAGCGCGGCCGGCACGGCCAGCGCGATGGCGATCGAGGCCGAGGCCAGGCCCAGCTTGGCCGAGAACCAGAAGGCCGACTTGATCTCCATCGCATCGAGGATGGCGCGGAACCAGCGCAGCGACAGGCCATCGGTAGGGAAGGAGATGAAGCCCTTGTCGGTAAAGGCCACCGCCACCACCACGACCAGCGGCGCCAGGATGAAGCTGATGAACAGCGCGTGGAAGACCAGCGCCAGAGGACTGTTTTTTTGCATGGCTCAACCCTCGAAAACAGCTTTGAAGCGGCGCTCGATCCAGCGATTGCAGCCGACGATGATGACGATATTGGCAACCAGCAGCACCACGGCAATGGCAGCGCCCAGCGGCCAGTTCAGGGTGTTGAGGAACTCGTCGTAGGCGGCCGTGGCGACCACCTTGAGGCGCCGTCCGCCCAGCAGCGCTGGCGTGGCAAAGGCCGATGCCGACAGCGCGAAGACGATGATGCTACCCGAGAGGATGCCCGGCAGCAGCTGGGGCAGCACGACACGGCGGAACACGGTGCGCTGGCTGGCACCCAGGGACAGGCCGGCGTTCTCGACCTGGGGGTCGAGCTTTTGCAGCGAGGCCCAGACGGAGATCACCATGAAGGGCACCATCACATGCACCATGGCAATCGTCACGCCCGTCATCGTGAAGGCCAGGCGCAGCGGCTCATCGATGATGTGGAACAGCATCAGGCCCTTGTTGATGAGGCCGTTGTTGCCCATCAGGATGGACCAGCCCAAGGTACGCACCACCACCGAGATCAGCAGGGGCGCCAGGATGATCAGCAGAAACACACCGCGCCAGCGGCCGCGCATGCGGGAGATGATGATGGTCTCAGGCACACCCAGCACCACGCAGAGCACGGTGACGATGGCCGACATGAGGGCGGTGCGGCCAAAGATCTCCAGGTAGTAGCTGTCGCTGAAGATCTCCAGGTAGTTCTTCAGCGAGTAGACGTTCTGGATGCCTTCCATGCCGTTGAAGACATTGAGCGACAGGATGGCGGTCAAGGCCAGCGGCGCCAGCAGCATGGTCACAAAGACCAGCAGGCCGGGGCCGGACATGGCCCAGGGTTTCCAGCGGTTCTTGCTATCCACGGCTGGCCTCCTGCTGGGTCAGCACGCGCACATCGTCGGGGGCCCAGTTCAGCGTGACCTCATCGCCCTCATGCAGCGCAGCGCGCCGTGCATTGGGCAGGCTGATATGGATATCGCCCAGCGCGGTGCTGACATTGACCACCCACTGGCTGCCCAGGAACAGCAAGGTCTTGATCGTGCCGGGCAGGCCGCCCTGGCCGGCCGGGGCCACCCCGATGCGTTCGGGCCGCAGGTAGACCACCACCGGGCCGCTGGCCACGGGGCTGGGCGCGCCCAGCACCATGTCGCCAATCTTCACGGTCTCGCGGCTTTGGGCCTGGCCTTCGAAGCGGTTGGTCTTGCCCAGGAACACCGAGGCAAAGTCGCAGCTGGGCTTGTCGTAGATCTGCTGGGGCGAATCGACCTGGGCGATCTGGCCGTTGTGCATCACCGCGATGCGGTCGCTCATCGTCATCGCCTCGACCTGGTCGTGCGTCACCAAGATGGTGGTGATGCCCAGCTGGCGCTGGATGGCGCGCATCTCGACGTGCATTTCCTGGCGCAGCTTGGCGTCCAGGTTGGACATGGGTTCATCGAGCAGCAGCACTTCGGGCTGGATTGCCAAGGCGCGGGCAATGGCCACGCGCTGGCGCTGGCCACCGGAGAGTTCACGCGGGTAACGGGCACCGAGCCCATGCAGGCGCACCAGCGCCAGCGCATCCTGAATCCGCTGCTGCACGACATCGCGGCTGAGCTTGCGCATCTCCAGGCCAAAGGAGATGTTCTGCTCCACCGTCATGTGGGGAAAGAGCGCATAGCTCTGGAACACCACGCCCATGCCACGCTGCTCGGGGCGCAGCTGGGTGATGTCCTTGCCGTCCAGCACAATGCGGCCCTGGCTGGGGTCCAGAAAGCCGGCGATCATCTGCAAGGTGGTTGTCTTGCCGCAGCCCGAAGGGCCCAGCAGCGACACGAACTCACCGCGCTGGACATCCAGGTGGAAGTCCTTGACGGCAACAAAATCCCCGAACCTCTTGGCGAGGCCCTCGATACGTAGAAAACTCATATGAAACTCCGGGGCCTGCGGCCCGCGTGGGGCGGCGCGGCAGGCCTGTGTAGGGCGGCTGGCGTGTTAACGCCTATCCCTGGCGTCCTGGTAAGGAGGCCAGGGATGAATGAGAGGCGCTCACACGGCCCTTGAGACGAGGCGCAAAGCCGCAGGCAGTACAAGAGGTACGACAAGGCTTTGCAACGAAGTATCAAGGCTTGTGTGAGTGACTCTTAACGCTCGACGGTGCGGTTCCAGCGATTGGTCCATTCGGAACGCTTGACGTTGACGATCTTGTAGTCCACGGTCTTCAGCTGGGCGATCTGCTCGGGGCCATAAGGCACTTGCTTGGCGACCTTCTCATCCAACTTGACCTTGCTGTTCATGGGGCCCCATGCCTGGGTCTCGGCGAGCGCCGTTTGCGACTCAGGCGTGTAGAGGAACTGCACGAACTTCTGCGCGCCGGCCTTGGGCTGCTTCTTGGCAACGGGGCAGACGGAGGTGAACAGCGCAAACGCGCCTTCCTTGGGGTAGACGAACTTCACGGGAAAGCCGGTATCGGCCAGCGCCTTGACGCGGCCGCTGCCCCAGACACCGATGACAGCATCGCCGTTCTGGAACAGCTCGGTCATCTTGCCGGGCGACGGCTCCCAGGCCAGCACATTGGGGCCCACGTCCTTGATCAGCGCCTGGAAGCCAGGGTCGATATTGCTCGCGCCGCCGCCGTTCATCTCGGCAAACATCAGCAGGGTCTGCAGACCGTAGCCGTTGTTGATCGGCGGGATCACGGTCTTGCTCTTGAACTTCTTGTCTTTCAGGTCATTCCACGACGTGGGAGCGGCCCAGCCGGCCTTCTTGAAGGCCTCTTCGTTGTAGAACAGGCCGGTGGCGATGACGCCCAGGTTCAGCGACTTGTTGCCCGCCGTCTTAGCCATGGGGTAGAGGTCGTTGTAGACCGGTGCGGCTTCGATATCGCCGCAGAAACCGAACTGCACCGCCTGCTCCATCGGACCGTCGTCCATCAGCGCCACGTCGTACTGGGGGTTGTTCTTTTCGGCCTGCAGCTTGGCCAGGGTGTCGGTGGAGTTGCCAGGCACGTAGATGACCTTGTTGCCGGTCAGCTTCTCATAGGCCGGAATGATCTTTTGCTTGAAAGCGGTCTCGGTCGAGCCGCCATAGCCACCGACATAGATGTCTTCAGCATGGGCAATGCCAGCAGTGGCAGCAAAGGCAGCGGCCAGGGAGAGAGCCAGACGGGATACGGTCATCGGAATTACCTCCAGAAAGTAGCGTGGAACCAAGTGGAATTCAATCTGTCTGGTAGCCAATGATAGGCATCTGCAGGCAAAATTGAATCGGTGAATTCCTGCTTCAATGCCTTTATGGGATGGAAATTTCTCAATCGATAAGACATTGAAATAACTACGAAATTAGTAATTTTGTAGACTATTCGATTGCATTAGGCCATTAACTCATGTCTTTACAACATGGATAAGAAGATCACACTGCGCCATCTCGAAGCCTTTCGGGCGCTGATGCTGCGCCGCTCGGTCACCGCAGCGGCCCAGTCGCTGGAGGTGACCCAGCCGGTGGTGACACGGCTGATCGCCGAATTCGAGGCGCGCATCGGCATGCCGCTGTTCGAGCGGGTCAAAAGCCGGCTGCAGCCGACGTCAGCCGCCACCTTGCTGCTCGAAGACGTGCACCAAGCCTTGATGGGCATCGAGCGTATCCGCAACATCTCCGAGAACGTGCGCTTTCGGCGTCTGCAGCGGCTGGAGGTGACGGCCGCGCCGGCGATGGCCACCTCGTTCCTGCCCAGCGCCATTGCCAAGTTCAGCGCCCAGTTCCCCGAGACCCTGGTCACCTTGCACATGCAGGCCTCGCCGGCCGCGCTGGACATGGTGCAGGCCGAGCGCTGCGATATCGGCTTTGTGATGCTCTCGCCCGACCACACCCGCTTCAAGGGCCTGGAGACCTTGGTGATCGGCAAATTGGTCGTCGCCGTGCCCGCCGGCCACAAGCTGGCGCGCAAGACCAGCCTGTCACCCATCGACTTTGTCGATGAGCCCCTGGTGTCGCTGCCCACGATGATGGAGACCCGCGCCAAGCTCGACAGCCTGTTCCTCGTCAACCGCGTGCAGCGCCGCGTGAACATCGAGACCCAGATCTCGTACGCCGCCATCAAGCTGGTCGAGGCCGGCGCCGGCCTGGCGATCATCGATCCGCTGACGGCCTGCAGCTACCACGGGCCCGATGTGAAGTTTGTGCTGTTCGAGCCCGCCGTGCCTTGCGAGTACTCGATGGTGGTCTCCAACCGCCACGCCTCCACCCTGGTGCTCAAGCCCTTCATCGACCTGGCCAAGGCGGAGATCAAGCGCATGCTGCCCAAACGCTGGATCCTTTAAGCAGCGCTTTATTCCGGAGTAATGCCCGCCGCCTTGATCACCTGCCCCCACTTGGTGGTCTCGGCCGCCTGGAACTGCGCCAGTTCGGCCGGGCTCGTCGTCCAGGGGTCGGAGCCCGACATCTCGAAGAAGGACTTGGCAGCGGCACTGCCGACGGCCTGGCCCAGCAGCTGGTTGAGCTTGGCGCTGACGGCAGCGGGCACATTGGCAGGGGCGTAGGCGGCAAACCAGTAGCCCATGTCATAGCCCTTCACGCCGGCCTCGGCAATGGTGGGCACATCGGGCAGCTGGGCGCTGCGCTTTTGCGTGGAATAGCCCAGTGCGCGCAGCTTGCCGGCCTTGATCTGCGGCACGCCGGTGGAGACGTCGGTGATCATCAGGTTGATCTGGCCGCCCAGCAGGTCGGTGATCGCCAAGGGGTTGCTCTTGTAGGGCACATGCAGGATGTCCACGTTGGCCAGCTGCTTGAGCATCTCGCCGGCCACGCGGCTCGACGAGCTGCCGCTGCCAAAGCTGAGCTTGCCCGGGTTGGCCTTGGCATAGGCCAGCAGCTCGCCCACCGACTGGTAAGGCGCATTAGCCGGCACCACCAGCACCTGGCCGCCCTTGCCCAGGCCGGTGATCGGCGTGAAGTCCTTGACCGGGTCATAGGACAGCTTGCGGTAGAGGTGGATATTGGCCGCATGCGTGGTGTTGGTGGTGATCAGCACCGTGTAGCCATCGGCCGGGGCCTTGGCCACCGCCTGCGCGGCAATCATGCCGCTGGCACCGGCCTTGTTCTCGACGATCACCGGCTGGCGCGTCTGCTCGGTCACCGCCTGGCCCAGCGCACGCGCCAGCTGGTCGGTGGCGCTGCCTGCGGCAAAGGGCACGACAAAGGTGATGGGCTTGGACGGGTAGTCGCCCTGCGCAAAGGCCAGGGGGCTGATGGCCAGCGCCGTGGCGCAGGCCAGCAGGTGGCGGCGGGTGGAAAATGTCATCTCTTGTCTCCGGTTGGTTTCTTATTCAGGGATGGATGGGGGATCCGCATCAGGCGGGCCCACCAGATGGGCCTGCAAATGCAGCGGCAGCGCGATCGGCATTTGCAGCACGCGAAAGCACAGGGTCTTGCCATGGCTGTCGAGGTTCAGCGCGTCGTTGACGCCGCCGTCCAGCACCTCGTCGAGCACCAGGTTCATCGCCTGCAGCTGGGGCAGCAGGTAGCGCTGCACCTGGCTCGGCTGGCGGTCGGCAAACAGCGCGGCCACGGCCACTTCGGTGACTTGCGCACAGATGACCTCCCACAGCGCGGGATGCCAGGCAATCACGCTGATGTTGGAGCGGTTGCCCTTGTCACCGGTGCGCCCATGGGCCAGGCGGTACAGCGGGGTGGTGATCGTGTCCGTCATGCAGCAGCCTCCTCTTGCGCAGCCCAGGTAAAGCCGGTGGCAATCAAGGCTTGGGGCACCAGGCAGGACACCATGCCCAGGCGCTGGCGCATATGGCTGCGCACGCCACCGCCACCGGCGGGCCCGCAGCAGTACAGCGCATTGATCTCGCGCGGCAGGCGCGCTGCGGTGGCCTTGTCGGCATGCTGCCAGGCCATGCGCAGGCGCACATCCTGCGATGCGGCAGACAGGTCAGCACCGGCCAGCCAGTCGCTGGCATCGTTGCCCCAGACGCTGGTGACGCCGATCAGATCACTGCGCAGCGGCGCAATGCCCTCAAGGCGCTGGGCAACGGTCTGCGCCGCCAGGCGCGCGCGCTCCGCCGCACGGGGCCCGGCGTAGGAAATCTCGGCCTCGGCAAACCAGCCCGAGGCATAGCAGGTGTTGACCTTGAGCGCCTCGGGGCGCGGGTGGCCGATGACGCCCTCCAGGCGCACGCGGTTCTCGCCCTCGGCCCGCACCTGGGCCTGGCTGATGTCGGCCACCACATCGGGGGTCAGGTAGCAGCGGGGGTCGTGGATCTCATAGAGCAGCTGCTCCTTGACCGTGGCCGGCGTGATGCAGCCGCCCGTGCCCTCGGGTTTGAAGATGCTGCAGTTGCCGCTGTCGTCGATCTCGGCGATCGGGTAGCCCAGCCGGTCCATGCCTGGCACGTCCTTGTAGCCGGGGTCGGCAAAATAGCCGCCGCTGACCTGGGTGCCGCATTCGAGCAGGTGGCCGGCCATCGTCGCGCGGGCCAGGCGGTCCCAGTCGTCCCAGGCCCAGCCAAAATGCGCCATCGCCGGGCCCAGCACCAGCGAGGGGTCGGCCACCCGGCCGCAGACCACGATATCGGCGCCTGCCTGCAGCGCCTCGGCAATCGGCCGCGCACCAATATAGGCATTGGCGCTGACCAGCGGCTGCTCGGGCATCTGCGCACCCAGCGCCTGGGCCAGCATGGGCCGGTGGGCCGGGCCGCTCAGGTCATCGCCCTGCACCACGGCAATACGGGGCGCGCGCAGGCCCAGGCTGCGCGCCAGCGCGGCAATGGCACGGGCGGCGCCTTGCGGGTTGGCCGCGCCAAAATTGCTGACGATGCGGATGCGGTGCGCCAGGCAGTCGGCCAGCACCGGGCGCAGCAGCTCGAGCAGCAAGGGCTCGTAGCCGGCCTCCGGGTCGTCGCGCCGGGCCAGCTGGGCCAGCGCCAGGGTGCGCTCGGCCAGCGTTTCAAAAATCAGAAACGCGGGCTGTTGCAAGGCCACCAGGGCCTGCACCACCGGCGCTGCCGCATCCACCCGGTCGCCTGAAAAACCAGCCGCGCAGCCAATCAGCATGGCTGCGGGCGCTGTCTTGTCTGTCTGCATAGCATCTCCTGCAGCCCACTATAGAAAAGAGGTTCTATGTTGTGAAATAGATAATTAAGATCGATTAATCTGCACGACAAATGAATCTATCCCAACGCGACATCCAGGCCTTTCTGGCGCTGGCCAGCCAGAAGAACTTCACCCGGGCCGCCAGCCTCTGCCACCTGTCCCAGCCGGCTTTCAGCGCCCTCATCCGCGCGCTGGAGACCACGGTGGGCCTGCGCCTGTTCGAGCGCAGCACCCGGCATGTGCTGCTGACGCCCGAGGGCGAGCAGTTTCTGCTGTCGGCCCAGCGCATTGCGGCCGAATTTGCTGCCTGCGAAAAAGCGATGCGCGCTACCGCCCAGCTCGTCCAGGGCCGGGTCGCCGTTGCGCTGCTGCCGTCGCTGGCCGCGGGCTGGCTGCCGCCGGTGCTGCGCAGCTTTGCCGGCCAGCACCCCGGGGTGCAGCTGCAGGTCTTCGATGTGCTGTCCGAGCCCTGCATTGCCGCGGTGGCCAATGGCGATGCCGACTTTGCGCTGGCCGCCATCCGCGCCGACACGCCCGATTTGCGCGCCGAGCCCTTTTGCAGTGACCGCTTTCACCTGGTCTGCCCGGCCGACCACCCGCTGGCCGCGCTGGACGAGGTGCTGCTGTCCGACCTGGCGGCCTGGCCCTTTGTGCACCTGGCCCGGCACAGCAGCGTGCGCCAGTACCTGGATGCCGCCTTTTTCCCGCAGGCCATGCAGACCCTGGTGGAGGTCGAGCAGCTCGCCACCGTGATGGGCCTGGTCAAGGCCGGGCTGGGCATCAGCGTGGTGCCGGCCCTCAGCTTGTTTCACTTTGCGCAGCCTGGCCTGGTCACCCGGCCGCTGCATCTGCCCGGCATGGACCGCCAGATCTACCTGGTGCGCAGGCGCGAGCCGCAGCTGTCGGTGGCGGCCCAGGCGCTGTACCAATTAATGCAACAAAAACGCCCAGATTTCTCCCATATTGCTTGAGGCCCTCTACACTCCAGCGCTGATGTCCTTGCCTACGATGCCCCCGTTCGCACCGCCTGCGCCCGCGATACCGCTGCCCTACCTGGCGCTGCGCACACGGGTCTTGTCACTGCTGGCATGGGCTGCGCTGTTTGCGCTGCTGGCCTGCGCCATGCGCATGCTGCTGAACTACCCCCTGTGCGTCAACGACGAGAAGAACTGGATCGGCATCGCCCAGCAGCTGGACCAGGGCGTGGCCTGGCCGGTCTCGGGGCCTGCCTTTGTCAACACGCTGCGCCAGGCGGCCTGGGTGACCGGCTCCAGCCACGCCGAGGTGATGCCCTGGATGGGGGTCTGCGGCGTGTTTATCGTCGTCGGGGGCCTGAGCTGGGGCTACTACCGCCTGGGGCTCAAGACCTTGGTGCCGGTGTTTGCAACGCTGGCGCTGTCGAGCTATTTCTGGGCACCCTTGCTGGAGGCACGCCCGCAGCAATGGGGGCAGCTGGCGGTATTTTTGGGCACCATCTCGGCCTGGCGCTGGTTGCAGCACCGGGGCGGTCTGGCCTTTTTCCTGGCGCTGCCTGCCGTCGCCTTTACCCATATCCTGAGCCATGCGGTGCTGGTCTTTCTCTGCCTGGTGCTGGTAGCGGCCCATGGCATTGCCCAGCGCCGCTGGAGCCTGCGCCACCTGGCCATTGCGCTGCTGTGCCTTGCCAGCTTTGCGGTCTATGCCTGGCCCGGCGGGCCTTACACCGATATGCTGCGCGACCTGCGCCAGGCCCATTTCCGGCACTGGCCGCTGAGCCTGCCAGCCTCCCTGGCCCTGCTGGTGGCCGTGGCCGCCGTCGCCTGGGCCAGCCGCCGCTGGTGGCATGGCGACATCCGCTGGCCGGCGGCCGCCCTGGCCGGCTTGCTGCGCCACCAGCGTGCTGCCGGATGGTCGCTGTGCATCGCTGCGCTGCTGGTGCTCACGATGCAGGCCTATCTGCTGCCACCAGAGGCCTGGGAACCGTACGGCGGCTCCTGGATCCGCTTCCTGCTGTTCCAGTCCGGCAACCTGCTGCTTGCCGGCTTTTTGCTGGTGGGTGCCGGGCGCTGGCTGGGGGGCTTTCACCAGCAGCGGATCGATCCGGGCATGGCCCGTTTTCTGGTCTGCGTGCTTGCGGGCATTGCGCTGCTGGGCCTGCTGGCCGTTGCCGCGTCGTGGTGGCTGCTGGACACCAACTGGATGCTGCGCGTGCTGAACTACGGCATCTTCTTTGCCGCCGCGCCTGCGGCACTGGGCATGGAGCATGTCACCCGCCACTGGCCGCACTGGCGCCGGGGCTTGCTGCTGGGCGCGGGCATGGCCGCCAGCGTGCTGGCGGTGGTGCGCCCGCCCATGCTGCTGGGCTGCTGAGCCAGCCGCCCTGGCAAGAATTTACGCGCTAGACAAGCGCTGGCTAGGCGCTGCGCATGAACAAATGCCCACCCACCAGGGCGTGGCGTGCACCGGCCCAGGCAGCCATCTCATCGCCCCGCAAGAGCAAGGCATGGCGGCCCAGCTGCAGGTGGCGAACCCCGCGCCGCGCCAGCCAGCGCTGCCACCAGCCCGCAGGCGGCGCCGGCAATGGCTCGCTGCCCGTCTCGTTCAGCAGATCGGCGGCAGAGCGGATGGACAAGGCGCTGAGCGGTTGCTCAGCAGCGAGCCGCTGGACCAGCGCGATCACCTCGGACCAGCCCAGGTCGGCCAGCGACACCTGCGCCAGGCCGCCCAGGGCCTGCGGATCCACACGGCGCTGGCCGCTGGCATCGACGCAGAGCAGCAGGCTCTCGGGGTGGGCCGCCTGCCAGTGCTGCAGCAGCGGCCACTGCGCGGCCTGCTGCACCACCGCAACCTGCAAGGGCCTGGCCGCTGCCGCAGCCTGGGCAGGTGCCCACTCGCTGGCGGGCAGGATGCTGTCGTAGACCTCGGCAATGCGCCGCTCGCACTGGCCAATGGTGAAATAGGCGTCGGCCGCCTGCTGCGCTGCCAAGCCGCGCTCGGCCAGCTGCGCCTTGGCGGCCAGGGCCTGGCGGATGGCCTCTTTCCAGGCCTGCACCTGGTCGGGGGCATAGCACTGGCCGCTGCCCGACTGCCCCACCACCCAGGACATGCCCGAGCCATCCAAGTCAGAGGCAATGCAGGGCTTGCCATGCTGCATGGCTTCGATCAGCACCAGGCCAAAGGCCTCGGTGCGCTCGCGCGAGGCCAGCGCAAAGATATCGCAGCTGTTGAACAGCGCATGCTTTTGCGCCTCACTGACCTGGCCGAGCAGCTGCACGTTGGCACAGCCTTGCTGGGCGCGCTCGCGCGCAATCAGCGCTTCGAGTTCCTTGCGCTGCTCGCCTTCGCCGGCAATGATCAGCTGCACATCGGCAAAGCCGGCCACGGCCGAGACCAGCGTGTCAAAACCCTTGTAGTAGGTGAGCCGGCCAACCGACAGCACGCGCAGCCGGGCATCGCCCCAGAGCTGCAGCTGCGGGGCCTCGGCCTGGGCCTGCTCCAGCACACCCTGGCCCAGCGGCTTCAGGCCCAGCGGGATCGCCAAGGTCTTGAACAGCCAGCGCTGCAGCGGAACGCTGGCGGCCATGTAGGGCGGCGAGGTGGCCAGGATGGCCGCGCTTTGCCGCAGCAGCTTGGTCTCGAAGGGCCGGTAGACCTGGTAGCACAGCTGCAGCAGGCTGTCCCATTTGGAAATCAGCACATCCGAATGCCAGTGCGTGACCCAGGCCACCCGGCGCGCGGCGGGCATGATGAGCGCCCAAAATGCCGCATTGTTGGGCATGTGCAGATGCAGAACATCGGGCGCAAAGTCGCGGATGGCCCGGTGCAGCGCCAGCGGAAAACCCAGCGCAATCGGCGCGAACACCAGGGTGATCTGCACCGGCACACGGATGAGCCAGGGCGGGTCATCGGGCAGCGGATCGCCATGCACCACCGCGCGGGCGTCAATGCCATTGGCGCGCTGCTGCTCGATCAGATCGGCCAGAAACGATTCCATGCCGCCCCGGTAAGGCGGGTAGAACTTGCCCACATGCAGCACGCGCTGCGGCGCATCGCCCGCCTGGGCATGCAAGGGCGCAGCCTGGGGCCGGCCCAGCCAATCGCGCAGCATGTTATTGGCCGCCTTGCAGTTGCTGCAGCAGGCGCTGGTAGACCGGGTTGGCCGGGTCCATGGCGCTGGCGCGTTGCAGGTTGGCAATGGCCTGGGCCCGGTCGCCCTGCTCGCGGTAGGCCAGGGCCTTGCCGTAGTAGGCGGGGGGGTTGGGCTGGCGCGAGAGCGATGCGTCAAAGATCTGCAAGGCCTGCGCAAAATCGCGCTTGCCAATGAACGCAATGCCCAGGCCCACCTCCAGGCGGGTGTTGCCCGGCGACATCTGCAGCAGGCGCTGGTAGTTCGCAATGGCCACGTCGTAGTGGCCGGAGGGGATGGCGACCTCGGCCTGCTCCAGCAAGATCTTGGGCAGCAAGACGTCTTCGGGCTTCATTGCCAGGGCCTTGGCATAGCTTTGGAACGCCGGCTCCATCTGCTGCGTCATCTTGTAGGCCGTGGCCTGGTGGTAGGCCAGCGCCGCATTGTCAAAGCCTTGCTTTTGGGCGCTGTCAAACGCGGCCAGCGCCTCGGGGTAGCGCTTGAGCAGCTCCAGGGTCATGCCCCGGTTGAACTGGGCCGAGCCCAGCGGTTCTTGCAGCGCAACGGCTTTCTCAAAGTCCTGCAGCGCCTGCTCGTAGATCAGGTTTTCCAGCAGCGACGCACCCCGGTTGATAAAGGGGCGCCAGCGGCCAAAGGCGTTGAAGGGGGCCTGCTCGTCCACCTTCTGGGCGGCATCGCTCCAGGCGCTGTACTCAGACTTGAGGCTCAGGCTGCGCTCCGTGGCCAGAGCCGTCAGCACCAGCCCGGCGGCGCAGGCGATGGCTACCATCAGCTTGCGCGGAAACAGCAGCAGCACCAGGGCCAGCAAAGCCGGCAGCAGCATCGCCCAGATATAGCTGCGGTAGAGCACAAAGGGGTCTTGCAACCAGCTGGTGACAAACTCGGTGCTGAACAGCAGCGCCGTGCACAGCAGCACCAGGCCCACCAGACCCCAGGCATCGCGTTTGCGCAGCAGCAGGACCGCGCTGCCCACCACCAGTGCCACATAGCCCAGGCCGCCCAGCAGATGGGGCAGACTGCCAAAGCTCAGCGGAAAGACCGGGCGCAGGTCCAGCGCCATCCACTGCACATTGGGCAGGAACCACAGCAGGCCGTACTGGAAAAACAGCTTGCCCTGGTTGAGCAGGCTCAGCGGATAAATTGACGAGGTGATGCCGGGGTAGAGCTGCTCGAGCTGGCGCACATAGGCCCAGGAGGTGTCATCGGTGGCGACAGCGCCGACAAAGGCGCCCAGCTGCGTCCACAGCAGTGCGGTGAACAGGCCGATCAGCACGGCAATCGCCACGGCGATCGCCAGCAGCTTCTTCCACGACGGCCATTTGACAAACACATACAGCGGCAAGGCCAGCGCCGGCAGCACCACCGCATGCTCTTTGCTCATCAAGGCGCAGAGCAGGAAAACCACGGCCAGCGCCGCCCACTGCAGCCCCGCCCCCGCCAAGGCGCGGATATACGCCCAGCAGGCCAGCGCGGAAAACAAGGTCATCATCACCATGCTGCGCTGGATCAGATAACCGACGGCATATACGCCCACCGGGTGCACGGCAAACAGCGCCACTGCGGCAAATATCGCTATCCGAATATTGGTGTCAAAACCCGGCTCTGCCCGCGCCTCGTCCGAAAACTGGGTGTGTTTGAACAGTGCCGACACCAGCAGCCATATCGCATAGCAAGTGGCCAGGTGCAGCACGATATTGATGACCCGCTGCACGGCCATACTCTCGCCAAAGAGCGACTGCACCCAGACAAAGCTGCCATAGGACAGCATGCGCACCTTGGGCTCGAGTAAGCTGCCATAGCGGCCAAAAATGGTGCCGTCCGACAGCCGGCCATCGTCGAACACCAGGCCGTTGTGCAGGCCCAGGCCATAAATCGTGAGGACGGCGGCCAGGAGCGCCAGCACGCCCAACGACCAGAAAATTTTTGATTTTTGCATCGGCTAGTTGGCTTGAGAAAATGCCCTCGCCTTGCGTTTGCAGGGCCCGGACCACACCTGCAGCAGGTGCGCGAGCCATTCTAGAGGACTATTTACCCTCTGTATAAAGCGCTCGGGGCGCTGAGCCAACAGCTCGGCCAGAGCAGCCCCCGATAATCGGCGCAGGATTTATTGCAAATCTTTGTGCCCATAGGCACAAAATCCCGGCTTGGGCCCTTTTTTGGGATGCAGGCGGCAGGTTTCGGGCCGTTTTTCATACACGGTGCAGCGGCGCGCCACCGGGTCAAGAAACTGGCAGTCGCCACTGGCGCGGCGCGCCATCGTGAAGATATTGTGCTTGGGGTTGTAATGGTCGATCAGCCGGGCCTTGAGCAGGCGCTTGGCGATCAGCTTGTGCGCGATATTGTCCACCTCAAAGGCGTCCACCAGACCCAGGCGCACCAGATCGGGCAGCTGCACCTCCAGCGGCATCGTGCAGCAATTGGCCGCGCAGCTGTCGCAGAGCCCGGCCTTGTACTTGGTCCAGGTCTCCAGGCGGTCAACATCAACAATTCGGATCGGGGATTTCATGGCGGGGCGCTGCGCAAGCGGCCGGGCAGGAGTGGCCGCTTATTTTTCAAGCCCGCCAGTATCGCGCCAAAGCGATGCCTGGGGCCGGCGCTTGGGCATGCTGAACCGGCTGGCGTTCAGCCCTGCTTCAGCCACACCGCGCCATCGCGCTCTTCCACCGCCACTGCATCCAGGCTAGCTCCCCGGCAGGGGCCGCCAACGCATTTGCCGGTATCGGGCTGGTAGATGGCGCCGTGGTAGGGGCAGAGGATGAACTGGCGGCCGCTCTCCAGAATGTCGCCATCAAAATCCATGGGCACGCTGGCGTGCTGGCACTCATTGATCCAGCCGTGCAGTTGGCCCTGCCAGCGGATCACAAAGGCCTTCTGGCCATTGGGCAGCTGAAAGAAAAAGGGCTTGCCGTTGTCCTGTAGCTCGGCGCTGGCACCGAGGGGTTCGGTGCCGTCAAACAAGATCGTGGGGGTGGTGGGCTCGGTCATGGCGGGCGCGCTGTCTTTGTCGTTGTCGTCAAAAAGAAAAGGCAGCCGCCCCATGCACATCGGCACGCGGCGGCTGCCCGGGGGCTGGCTGTATTTATGCGCTGGCAGCCGTGGTCGGCATGCTGGCAATCACCTGGGCCACGGCGGCGGTCAGCTTCTTGGCATAGGGCACATGCAGGAACTCATTGGGCCCGTGTGCATTGCTCTTGGGGCCCAGCACGCCGCAGACCATCATCTGCGCCTTGGGGAAGCCGGCGCTGAGCATCCCCATCAGCGGGATCGAGCCGCCCTGGCCGATAAAGCCGCAGTCGGCGCCAAAGTGCGCGCGGCTCGATTGGTTGAGCGCGTTCAGGAACCAGTCGCTGGTGTTGGGCGCATTCCAGCCATTGGCGCCGCTGGCCCCTTCCCAGGTGACCTTGGCCTGGTAGGGCGCATTGTCTTCGAGCAAGGTCTTGAGCTCTTGCATGCACTGCGTGGCATCGACCAGCGGGGGCAGGCGCAGGCTCAGCTTGAACGCGGTATAGGGGCGCAGCACATTGCCGGCATCCTGCAGCGCGGGCAGGCCTTCGGCGCCGGTAACGGACAAGGTCGGCTCCCAGGTGCGCTTGAGCAGCGCCTGCGTGGGGTCGGTGGTGGTGGGCAGCGCAAACAGGCTCGAGCCATTGCAGTCAAAATGCGCCCAGGGGAAGCGCTTGTACAGCTCATCGCCCAGAATGCCGGCGGTGGCCTGCGCCTGGGCCAGGCGCTCAGCGGGCACCGCGCAGTGAAAGCTCTCGGGCAGCAGGCGGCCGGTCTTGCTGTCTTCGAGGCGGTCGAGCACCTGGCGCATGATGCGGAAGGACGAGGGCACGACACCCGAGGCATCGCCCGAATGCACGCCTTCGGTGAGGATCTCCACCTTCAAGGTGCCTGCGACCATGCCGCGCAGGCTGGTGGTCAGCCACAGCTGGTCGTAGTTGCCCGCGCCGCTATCGAGGCAGATGACCAGGCCCACATCGCCCAGGCGGGGCTTGAGCATGTCGATATAGACCGGCAGGTCGCCCGAGCCGCTTTCCTCGCAGGTCTCGATCAGGCCGACGATACGCGGGTGCGGCACATTCTGGCGCTTGAGCTCCTGGATGGCGGCCACGCTGGCATAGGTGGCATAGCCGTCATCGGCGCCGCCCCGGCCATAGAGCTTGCCGTCTTCGTATTTGGGGGTCCAGGGGCCCAGGTCATTGCGCCAGCCGGAGAACTCGGGCTGCTTGTCCAGGTGGCCGTACATCAGCACGGTCTGCGTGCTCTGCGCCTGGGTGGCAGGCACTTCAAAGAACAGCACCGGCGTGCGGCCCGGCACGCGCACCACCTCCAGGGTCAGCCCCTCGACCTTCTGCGCCTCGATCCAGCTCGCGGCATTGCGCACCACCGTGTCGATGAAACCATGCTGCTCCCAGTTGCCATCAAAGCCCGGCGACTTGGCGGGGATGGCGATGTAGTCGGTCAGCTGGCGAAGGATATCGCGGTCCCACTGCTGGCTGATGTGGCTCAAGGCCGCATCGGCTTGCAGATGGGCGGCGTCTAGGCGGGCGTTCATGGGTGAATCTCCTGGAGGTGCTGCCACGACAAGGGCAGCCGCAGGCATAAGCGTACCAGCGCCAGCGCCGCCCGGCTATCGCCTCGGGCAAAGCCCTGCTGCCGTCATCCAGCGCAGGGCCCCGGCGGGCAGCGCCCGCAGTGGGGGTCAGGCGTGCTCGAAGTGGAACACCGCCGTGCCCGCGCGGGCATTCGGCAGCCAGCGCCGCACTTCGCCGTTCTGCAGGCCAAAGCTGTCCAGAATGCGCAGCTTGTTCTTGAGCGCCAGCACCTCGAAATCCTTGAAGGTGCCCACGCGGATATTGGGCGTGTCGTACCACTGGTAGGGCAGGCGCTTGGTCACCGGCATGCGGCCTTGCAGGATGGACAGGCGGTTGGGCCAGTGCGCAAAGTTGGGGAAGGCGACGACGCCCTGCTTGCCGATGCGCGCGGTCTCGCGCAGCATCACCTCGGCATTGCGCAGATGCTGCAAGGTGTCGATCTGCAGCACCATATCAAAGCTGTTGTCCTCGAAGATGGCCAGGCCGTCTTCCAGGTTCAGCTGCAGCACATTCACGCCCCGGCGCACGCAGGCCAGCACATTGCTGTCGTCAAACTCGATGCCATAGCCGCTGCACTGGCGCTCGCGCTGCAGGTAGGCCAGCAAGCTGCCATCGCCGCAGCCCAGGTCCAGCACGCGTGCGCCCAGAGGCACCAGGTTGGCAATCGCCTGAAAGGTGGAAGAAGCTTCGGTCATGCGGCCTCCTGGGCGCTGGGCTGGCCGGCGCTCAGTTCGCGGGCCATGTTTTCAAAATAGGAGCGCATCACGCCCATGTAGCGCGCGTCATCCAGCAAGAAGGCGTCATGCCCATGGGGCGCGTCGATCTCGGCGTAGCTGACAGTGCGGCGGTTGTCGAGCAAGGCCTTGACGATCTCGCGGCTGCGCGCCGGCGAAAAGCGCCAATCGGTGCTGAAGCTCACCAGCATGAAGCGCGCCTTGGCGCCGGCCAGCGCCTGGGTCAGGTCGCCGCCAAAGGGCTTGGCCGGGTCAAAGTAGTCGAGCGCACGGGTGATCAGCAAATAGGTATTCGCATCAAAGTAGTCGCTGAACTTGTCGCCCTGGTAGCGCAGATAGCTCTCGATCTGGAACTCCACATCCTGGGTGCTGTATTTGAGGTCCATGCCTTCGCGCAGCTGGCGGCCGAACTTCTGGTTCATCACATCGTCGCTCAGGTAGGTGATGTGGCCGATCATGCGGGCAATGCGCAGGCCGCGCTTGGGGATCACGCCCTCGCGGTAGAAGTGGCCGCCGTGGAAATCCGGGTCGGTCACGATGGCGCGGCGCGCCACCTCGTTGAAGGCAATGTTCTCGGCCGACAGGCAAGGCGCGCTGGCCACCACCACCGCATGGCGCATGCGGTCGGGGTACTGCAAGGTCCAGGACAGCGCCTGCATGCCGCCCAGGCTGCCGCCGAGCACGGCGGCCAGTTGCGTGATGCCCAGGCGGTCGAGCAGCAGTGCCTGGGCATTGACCCAGTCCTCCACCGTGACGACGGGGAAATCGGCGCCATAGACCTGGTCCGTGTCCTTGTCTGCATCCGGATTGCGGTGCATGGGCCCGGTGGAGCCAAAGCAGGAGCCCAGGTTGTTGACGCCGATGACAAAGAACTGGTTGGTATCGACCGGCTTGCCCGGGCCGATCATGTTGTCCCACCAGCCCTCGCTCTTGGGCTGGCCCTCGTAGTGGCCGGCCACATGGTGCGAGGCGTTGAGCGCATGGCAGACCAGGATGGCGTTGGAGCGGTCGGCGTTGAGCTGGCCGTAGGTCTCGTAGGCCAGGTGGTAGTCGCGGATGGAGGCGCCACTTTGGAGCGGAAGCGCCTCCGGGAAATGCATTGATTGGGGTGTCGCAACGAATGACATAAAAAACCCGGCAACGCTAAAAACGAGGCCGGGTCGATGGAATGCAGTCGCCTACCGAGTCTTTAGCTGGATTTATAAAGCGCCCGCAAGCTGAAGCAAATCGGCGCCGTGAAATCTCAGTGTACTGCAAATCGGCCGCAGATGTGCTGCATCAGCTGCCGCCCAGGTAGAGCCGGTTGGAGCTTTTGACCTCTTCCATCACCGCGTAGGTGCGGGTCTCGCGCACGCCGGGCAGCTGCCACAAAACCTCACCGGCAAAGTGGCGGTAGTGGTTCATATCGGCTACGCGGATCTTGACCAGGTAGTCAAAGCCGCCGGCCACCATATGGCACTCCATGATCTCGGGCCGCACCTGCACCGCCGCCTTGAACTCGTCAAATACATTGGGGGTGGTGCGGTCCAGCAGCACCTCGATGAAGACCAGCATCGCCGCGCCCAGCTTTTGCGGGTTCAAGCGCGCCTCGTAGCCGGTGATATAGCCTTCCTTGGTCAGGCGCTGCACGCGGGCCAGCACGGCCGTGGCCGACAGCGACACCGCCTCGGCCAGCTTCAGGTTGGAGATGCGGCCATCGCGCTGCAGCACGGCCAGAATGCGCAGATCGATGCGATCCAGGTCCTCCGGCGGGTCGATGATGGCGGTCATGGGCTGAATTTTTCACTATGAATGGGGCCTATTATGGAGAGAAATTCAAACCACAAACGATCACACTGGCGGCATTCACTATTTACTTGCTAACCGAGCCCGCCATGACTGCCAACGCCGTTGTTGACAACCAGCCCTCCACCACCTCGCCATTTTCGGCCGCAGAAAGCAGCCCATCTGGCGCAAGCGCTCCTGTTTTTAATGAGCTGGTATCGGCCTTGCAGCCCGCCTCGGCGCTGCGCGCGGCCATTACCGCCGCCTACCGCAAGCCCGAGACCGAAGCGCTGCAAGCACTGCTGCCCCAGGCCACGCCGCCCGCCGCCATTGCCCAGGCGGGTGATGCGCTGGCGCTGCAACTGGCCCGCACCCTGCGCGAGCGCAAGGCCGACAGCGGCCGCGCTGGCCTGGTGCAAGGCCTGCTGCAGGAGTTTGCGCTGTCGTCGCAAGAAGGCATTGCGCTGATGTGCCTGGCCGAGGCGCTGCTGCGCATCCCCGACACGGCCACCCGCGATGTGCTGATCCGCGACAAGATCGCCCACGGCCAGTGGAAGGCCCACGTGGGCAAGAGCCCGTCGATGTTCGTCAATGCCGCTGCCTGGGGCCTGGTGCTGACCGGCAAGCTGGTGGCCACGCACAGCGAAGGCTCGCTGGGCCAGTCGCTCACCCGCCTCATTGGCCGGGGCGGCGAGCCGCTGATCCGCAAGGGCGTGGACATGGCCATGCGCATGATGGGCGAGCAGTTCGTCACCGGCGAGACGATTGGCGAGGCGCTGAAGAACGCCGAGCGCCTGGAGGCCAAGGGCTTCCGCTACTCCTACGACATGCTGGGCGAAGCGGCGATGACCAGCGACGACGCCAAGCGCTACCTGTGCGACTATGAAAACGCCATCCATGCGATCGGCAAGGCCAGCCATGGCCGGGGCGTGTACGAAGGCCCCGGCATCTCGATCAAGCTGTCGGCCCTGCACCCGCGCTACAGCCGCGCCCAGTACGACCGCGTGATGGCCGAGCTCTACCCCGTGGTGCTGCAGCTGGCCGTGCTGGCCAAGGGCTACAACATCGGTCTCAATATCGATGCCGAAGAAGCCGACCGCCTGGAGCTGTCGCTGGACCTGCTGGAAAAGCTCTGCTTTGCGCCCGAGCTGGCCGGTTTTGCCGGTATCGGTTTTGTCGTGCAGGCCTACCAAAAGCGCTGCCCCTATGTGCTGGCCTTCATCATCGACCTGGCCCGCCGCAGCCAGCACCGGCTGATGGTGCGCCTGGTCAAGGGCGCCTACTGGGACAGCGAGATCAAGCGCGCCCAGATCGACGGCCTGGAAGGCTACCCGGTCTACACCCGCAAGGCCTATACCGATGTGTCCTACCTGGCCTGCGCACGCCAACTGCTGGCCGCGCCCGATGCGGTCTACCCCCAGTTCGCCACGCACAACGCCCACACCTTGGCCACCATCTACCACCTGGCCGACCCGGCCCGCTACCAGCCCGGCCAGTATGAGTTCCAGTGCCTGCACGGCATGGGCGAGCCGCTGTACGAGCAGGTCGTGGGCCGCAACGCCAGCGAAAACCTGGGCCGCCCCTGCCGCATCTATGCCCCGGTGGGCACGCATGAAACCCTGCTGGCCTACCTGGTGCGCCGCCTGCTGGAGAACGGTGCCAACACCAGCTTTGTGAACCGCATTGCCGACCAGGACATCCCCCTGGCCAAGCTGGTGGAAAACCCCGTGACCACCGCCCAGCAATGGGCGCAGAGCGAAGGCCAGCTGGGCCTGCCCAACCCGCACATTGCCCAGCCGCGCGCGCTGTATGGCGCAAGCCGCAGCAATTCGGCAGGGCTCGACCTGTCCAACGACAACCGCCTGCGTGCGCTGCAGCAAGACCTGCAAGCCAGCGCCCAGATGGCCTGGCATGCCCAGCCGATGCTGGCCGATGGCGCGCCCGCCTCCACCCAGGCCAGCGAACCGGTGCTGAACCCGGCCGACCACAGCGACCAGGTCGGCACGGTCACGCAGGCATCGACCGAGCAGGTGGAGTTTGCACTGGCCGCCGCCCAGGCCGCCGCCGCCCGCTGGCAGGCCACCCCGCCCGCCCAGCGCGCCGATTGCCTCGCCCAGGCCGGTGACCTGCTTGAAGCCCATATGCCCACCCTGATGGGTGTGCTGGTGCGCGAGGCCGGCAAGACCTGCGCCAACGCGATTGCCGAGGTGCGCGAGGCCGTGGACTTTCTGCGCTTTTACGCCGCCCAGGTGCGCAGCTGGGGCCAGGCGGATTACCAGGCGCTGGGCCCGGTGGTCTGCATCAGCCCCTGGAACTTCCCGCTGGCCATCTTCAGCGGCCAGATTGCCGCCGCGCTGGCCGCCGGCAACACCGTGCTGGCCAAGCCAGCCGAGCAGACCCCGCTGATCGCCGCTGCCGCCGTGCAGGCGCTGTGGCAGGCCGGCGTGCCGCGCGATGTGTTGCAGCTGCTGCCGGGCACCGGCGAGACCGTGGGTGCCCGCCTGGTGGGCGACCACCGCGTGCAGGCCGTCATGTTCACCGGCTCGACCGAGGTGGCTCGCATTCTGCAAAAGACGCTGGCCCAGCGCCTCGATGCCCAAGGCCAGCCCGTCACCCTGGTGGCCGAGACCGGCGGCCAGAACGCGATGATCGTGGATTCGTCCGCGCTGGCCGAGCAGGTCGTGGTCGATGTGCTGTCCTCGGCCTTTGACTCGGCCGGCCAGCGCTGCTCGGCGCTGCGTGTGCTCTGCGTGCAGGAAGAAGCGGCCGACCGCCTGCTGCACATGCTGCGCGGCGCGATGCAGGAGCTCCAGCTGGGCAACCCCTGCCAGCTCAAGACCGATGTCGGCCCCGTGATCGACGCCGAGGCCAAGGGCGTCATCGACCAGCACATTGCCCGCATGCAGGCCGCTGGCCACCAGGTCTGGCAAAACAGCGGCGCCAGCGCGCAAGGCACCTTTGTGCCGCCCACGGTGATCGCCATCGGCCAGCTCTCCGAGCTCAAGCGCGAGGTCTTTGGCCCGGTGCTGCATGTGCTGCGCTACCGCCGCGAGAACCTGCCCCAGCTGCTGGCCGACATCAATGCCACCGGCTACGCGCTCACCCTGGGCCTGCACACCCGCATTGACGAGACCATCAACCAGGTGGTCAATGCCGCGCATGCCGGCAATATCTATGTGAACCGCAACATCGTCGGCGCCGTCGTCGGCGTGCAGCCCTTTGGTGGCGAAGGCCTGTCGGGCACGGGCCCCAAGGCCGGCGGCCCGCTGTACATGCTGCGCCTGCTCAGCCGCATGCCGGCCACGGCCACCGTGGATGCGCTGGCCCACCTGCCGCGCATGGCCGGTAGCGAGGCCCCGGCCGCCCGCGCCGGCCAGCGCGGCAATGCCCACGGCCTGGAACAGGCCGATGCCGCCCCCGCCGCTGCGCTGGAGGCGCTGCAAAGCTGGGCCAGCCAGCAAGGCCAGGGCGATCTGGCAGCGCTGTGCCAGCGCTATGCCGCCCATACCGGCAACGGTTTTGCGGCCGAGCTGCCCGGCCCCACCGGGGAGCGCAATCTGTATGTGCTGAGCGGCCGTGCGCGCGTGGGCTGCGTAGCCAGCACTAGCAGCCTGCTGCTGGCCCAGCTCGCTGCCGTGCTCGCTGCTGGCTCCTCCGCCGTGTGGCCCGCGGGCAGCAGCCACGCCAGCCTGCTGGCCCAGCTGCCTACCTCGGTGCGTGCCTCGGTGCAATTGTCTGCGCACAGCGAGCAGGCCTTTGTGCAGTCCGAAGCCTTTGATGCGCTGATCGTCGATGCGGCCAGCGGCTGGCTGCCCACGGCCAGCCGCCTGGCCGGCCGCGCCGGCGCCATCGTGCCGATCACCGCCCAGGCCGCCGATGGCAGCGTGCCGCTGTTCCGCCTGCTGGCCGAGCATGCCATCAGCATCAACACCGCAGCGGCCGGCGGCAATGCCAGCTTGATGACCTTGGACTGAGGCTGAAGCTTGGGGCGTAGCCCCATCAAAAAAGGGCTCGAGATCGCAAGATCCCCAGCCCTTTTATTTATTTAGTTAGGGCGTTGCAGTGTTGCAAGCGCCGCCAGCGCTATCAGTCCATCGTCGTGAACAGCGCGGCCACCCCCAGCACCAGGAAGATCACCGCGCAGACGCGGTGGATCCAGCGGATCGGCAGTTTCTTGGTGATCTTGTCGCCAAACCAGACCACCGGCGCATTGGCCAGCATCATGCCGATCGTGGTGCCAGCAACCACCCAGTAATAAGAAGCGGGGTACTTGGCGGCCAGGCCCACGGTGGCCAGCTGGGTCTTGTCGCCCATCTCGGCCAGGAAGAACAGCAGCACCGTGGTGCCGAACACGCCCCAGCGGCCGCTGCTCTTGCCCGCTTCGTCCTCGTCGATCTTGTCGGGGATCAGCATCCAGCCGGCCATCAGGATAAAGGACACGCCCAGAATCCAGCGCAGCACATCGGGGCCCAGCATCGTGGTGATCCAGGCGCCAACGGCACCGGCCAGCGCATGGTTGACCAGCGTCGAGACAAAGATGCCCAGCACAATGAGCCAGGGTTTGCGGTATTTGGCAGCGAGGACAAGGGACAGCAGCTGTGTCTTGTCGCCCATTTCGGCAAGGGCAACGACAGCGGTCGAGAGGAGAAAGGCTTCCATGGAGTGGGGATCGTTATTGCAGCCGGATATAGCAAGACAGCATTGACCGCATCGCGACTCCGGCATTGGATCGCAACGTGGTCAATGGTCTCGCCCAGCATCCTCATCACCAGATGCCGTGTACGCCATAGGCCGCGAAGGCCCAAGTTTGTTGACGCACACTCTGCGGCGCATCGCGCGCCCAGCAGGCTACTCCCCAAAGACTGGCGCATCATACGCCCAAAAGCGATGTTGCGCCGCAACACCTACGCCCGCCAGGGAAAATACCAAGGGCTGGTTGCGGGAACTGTCAACACAGCGTAAGGCGATTCACCCATAATGGTGAAGCTCAATGTGCCCCCGGGTACACTAGAGCGCGCGGTGATCCGTCTTGGAAGTTGTCACAGGTTTGTTGATTGCATCAGGCTCCATCGCTTTTTTTACTTTTTTCGGAGTCCTCAAATGGGCAACAAACTTTACGTGGGCAACCTGCCTTACTCTTTCCGTGACAGCGATCTGGAAAGCACTTTCAGCCAATTCGGTACCGTCTCCAGCGCCAAGGTCATGATGGAACGTGACACCGGCCGTTCCAAGGGCTTCGGCTTTGTGGAAATGGGTTCGGACGCTGAAGCACAAGCTGCTATCGAAGGCGTGAACGGCCAAGGCTTTGGCGGTCGTAACCTGGTCGTGAACGAAGCACGTCCAATGGAAGCACGTCCTCCACGCAGCGGCGGCTTCGGCGGCGGTGGTGGTGGCCGTGGTTTCGGCGGTGGTGATCGCGGCGGCTTCGGCGGCGGTGGTGATCGCGGTGGCTTCGGCGGCGGTGGCCGTGGTGGCTACGGTGGCGGCAGCTACTAAGCACATCGCATCCAAAACCTCTGAGAGGTTTTGACAGTGAGATGACGGGTTTTCCCGGAAAAAAGGCCTCTTTGAGGCCTTTTTTGCATCTGGTTGCAGCTTCTGCGCCACAACTGAGGGGCACAACTATGCCATTCTCGGTTTTTATGCCAGAAAATAAAGGATGGAGCATTCCTCCATTGGGCTACTGCGATAGATGACCGGTGTTCTACAGGGCGCGATCGCATTATTTAAGAGTTATCAGGAGTCCCTCAAATGGGCAACAAGCTTTACGTCGGTAATTTGCCATACCAGGTTCGCGACAACGATCTGGAACAGGCCTTTGGTCAGTTTGGCAGCGTAACCAGCGCCAAGGTGATGATGGAACGCGACACGGGTCGCTCCAAGGGTTTCGGTTTTGTAGAAATGGGCAGCGATGAAGAAGCCCAAGCTGCGGTCAACGGTCTGAACGGTCAGCCCCTGGGCGGTCGCAATCTGGTCGTGAACGAAGCACGCCCCATGGAGCCCCGTCCTCCCCGCAGCGGCGGTGGTGGTTTTGGCGGCCCACGCGGTGGTGGCTTTGGCGGCGGCGGCGGTAACCGTGGCGGCTTTGGCGGCGGTGGTGGCTACGGCGGCGGTGGTGGCGGTGGCTACGGCGGCGGCGGTGGCTACGGCGGCGGTGGTGGCGGTGGCTACGGCGGCGGCGGTGGTGGTGGTTACGGCGGTGGCGGCGGCGGTGATCGCGGCGGCTACGGCGGCGGCGGTGGCGGCGGTGGTTATGGCGACCGCGGTGGTCGCGATGGCGGCCGTGGCGGCAATGACCGCGACTTTGGTGGTGGCGATCGTGGCGGTGAGCGCGATGGCGGCTTCCGCAGCCCCTACGGCAATGGTTCGCGCAACCGCGGCGGCAACCAAGGCTACGACAACAACGACGACTATTGATGCCTGCAGGCACAGCCCGGCGCTGTGCCGCACCGCAACGACAAAGCCCCGCCAGGGGCTTTTTTCATGCCCGGCTCAGGACCTGCTTTCAGTCTTGACCCGGTGGCGCCTCTTGCACCCGCTCGCGGTGGCGGTGCTTGCGCGGGCGGTTGGCCAGCGCGCGGTCATAGAGGGCATTGGGCAGGCAGCGCAACAGCTTGGCCACCCAGCCCATCTGCCAGGGGATGACGGCATAGCTGCGCGCCTTGGCAATCACCGCAAAGGCCTGGTCGGCAAAGGCCTCGGGCTGCATCAGGAAGGGCATGCCATAGCGGTTGTGGCTGGTGAGCGGCGTGGCGACAAAGCCCGGGCAGATGGTGACCACCTGCACGCCGCTGCGCTGTAGTTCCACCCGCAGGCTCTCGCAGTAGCTGATGACCGCCGCCTTGCTGGCGCAGTAGGCGCCATGGCCAGGCAGGCCGCGTATGCCGGCCACGCTGGCAATACCGACCAGCTTGCCGCTGCCGCGCGCCTGCATGGGCCGCACAAAGGCATGGAAGGTCGCGGCCATGCCAATCACATTGGTCGCATAAGTCTGGGCCATGACCTCCAGGTCCTCGCGCTCGGCCGTGTCGATGCCGTAGCTCACCCCGGCATTGGCCACCACCACATCGGGCAGGCCCTGCTGCTGCAGGCATTGCATGCAGGCAGCAATGGTCTGGTCCTGGTCGGCCACATCCGCGCCATAGATGGCGTAGCGGCTGGCGTCCATCGCCTGCGCCTGGGCCCAGTCCGCAATCAGCGCGGTACGGCGGGCCACCAAGGCCAGGCGGTAACCGGCCTGGTAGTAGCGCCAGGCCAGCGCCTGGCCGATGCCGCTGGAGGCGCCGGTGATCAGCACCAGCGGTGCGTCGCTCAGGGGGGTGGACATGCGGCGCTCAGCGTGCGGGCTGCAGAACGCCCTTGACCCGGCCCTTGAGCTCTGCGACCTGGGTGATGTTGTTGAAGACCATCGAGTCGGCCGTGAACCGGTCCTGGCCCCGGATGATCTCGACGGGCTTGTTCGAGCTCACCCGCTCTTCATTGACAAAGGCGTGCAGAAACTCGCCCCGGAACTCCATCTGCGGCGCACCGGGCTTGTTGCTGCTGCGCACCACCTTGGCATTGCCAAACAGCTGCACTTCGGAGCCATCGGCATTGGACAGCGCGCGGTTGGCGGTGGCCACCGTGGTGGAGCCATCCTGGCGGATGGCACGCATCGTGGCCGTGTCGATCTCCAGCGTGTCGGTGTCCATGTAATGGCGCATCTTCTTGCCCTGGATCTCGCTGGTCAGCACGCCGGTGCCGTCAAAGCTGCGCACCGAAAAGTCGTTCATGTAGTAATCCACCTCGTGGCCGGCCACCACCTGCTCGCGCACGCTCTGGGGCTTGGGGGCATTGCGCACCAGCCACCAGGTGCCCAGCGCCAGCAGGCCCATCAGGATCACCGGCAGGTAGATGGACGACAGGTCGATAAGGCGTCGCAGGCGAGATTTCATTGTCCGTACCGATCGAGCAGGTTGACATAGGCACCGCAGGCGGCCAGCACGGCGTCGCAGAGCTCGCGCGCGGCACCGGCGCCGCCTTGGCGGGTGGTTACCCAGTGTGCCACGCCCAGCACTTCGGGGTGGGCATTGGCGGGGGCGCAGGCCAGCCGGCAGCGGCGCAGCACCGGCAGATCCGGCCAGTCATCGCCAATCGCAGCCGCCTGGTGCCAGTCCAGGCCCAGCGCCTCGAGCATGGCCTGGGCGGCGGGCAGCTTGTCCTCGGTGCCATAGCGCACCTGCGCGATGCCCAGCGCCGCCAGGCGGTGGCGCAGCGGTGCCGAATCGCGCCCGGTGATGACGGCCGGCACAATGCCGGCCTCACGCAGCATCTTGAGGCCATGGCCGTCGAGCGTGTGGAAGCGCTTGAGCGTCTCGCCCTGCTCGCTGATGTACAGGCCCCCATCGGTGAGCACGCCATCCACATCGAAAAACACGATCTTGATGCCCTGGGCGCGCAGCAGCAGCTCAGCGGGCCAGTGCTGGGCGGGGGTGATGGCGGGCAAGGTGAATGTGCTGGCCATCAGATCACCTTGGCCCGCATCAGATCGCCCACATGCACGATGCCCACCAGGCGCTGGGCCGCATCGGTCACCAGCACGCTGGTGATGCGGTGGGCCTCCATCATCGCGGCAGCGTCGGCCGCCAGTGCGTCGGCCGATATCTGGCGCGGCGTGGCATGCATCACCTCAGCGGCCGTCAGCCCGCGCAAATCGGCACCGGCCTCAATGCGGCGGCGCAGATCGCCATCGGTGAACACGCCCTGCAGCAGGCCATGCGCATCGACGATGGCAGCGGCCCCCATGCCCTTGGCACTCATCTCGCGCATCAGGTCGCTGAAGCTGGCGCTGGGCAGCACGGTGGGCAGCGCATCGCCCGTGCGCATCACATCGGCCACATGGGTGAGCAGGCGGCGGCCCAGCGCGCCACCGGGGTGGGAGCGGGCAAAATCCTCGGCCTTGAAGCCGCGCGCATCCAGCAGCGCCACGGCCAGTGCATCGCCCATCGCCATTTGCGCCGTTGTGCTCGCCGTGGGGGCCAGGTTCAGCGGGCAGGCTTCCTTGTCGACCTGGGTGTTGAGCACCCAGTCGGCATGGCGCGCCATCGAGGACTGCAGGTTGCCCGTCATCGCCACCACGGGCACGCCCAGGCGCTTGAGCACCGGCAGCAGCACGGAAATCTCGCCACTCTCGCCGCTGTTGGAGATGGCCAGCACCAGGTCCTGGCCCGTGACCATGCCCAGATCGCCATGGCTGGCCTCGCCCGGGTGCACAAAGAATGCTGGCGTTCCGGTCGATGCCAAGGTGGCGGCAATCTTGCGCCCCACATGCCCGCTCTTGCCCATGCCGGTGACCACCACACGCCCGGGAATGTCCAGCATGCGCTGCACGACCTGGACAAAGTTGTCGTCCAGGCGCTGCGCCAGTGCCGCTATGGCCTCGGCCTCGATCGCAAAGGTAGACGCCGCCAGGCGCAGAATCTGCGCCGCTTCCACGGGGCGCTTGGGCTGTAGGGTGCTCATGGAGGCTGATTTTATCGGAGCGCCCGCGCCCCGGCGGGCGCAGGTCATTGCCAAACATGCTTAACCTGCGCCGGGCGCCGGTTGCTGCTGCCGCAGTTGGACTACCATGGCGGCTCCTCCCCTTTTCTGCCCGCCCACCATGCACGCTCCCGACGTCAACGCCTTTTTGCGTCACCATATCCGCACCGTTCCCGATTGGCCAGCGCCGGGCGTGCAGTTCCGGGACATCACCCCGCTGCTGCAGAACCCGCAGGTCTTCCATGTGCTGATCGATGCCTTTGTGCACCGCTACATGTCACGCGACATGCGCCCCGATGTGGTGGCCGGGCTCGATGCGCGCGGCTTCATCCTCGGCGCGGTCATCGCCTACCAGCTCAAGGTGGGCTTTGTGCCGATCCGCAAAAAGGGCAAGCTGCCCTTCACCACGGTCGAAGAAACCTATGAGCTCGAATACGGCAGCGCCACCGTGGAGCTGCATGCCGATGCGGTCAAGCCCGGCGACAAGGTGTTGCTGGTCGACGACCTGATTGCCACTGGCGGCACGATGATGGCCGGCAAGAAGCTGCTGGAAAAGCTGGGCGCCCAGGTGATGGAGGGCGCAGCGATTGTCGACCTGCCGGAGCTGGGCGGCTCCAAGCGGCTGACCGACGCGGGTCTGCCGCTGTTCACGCTGGTGGATTTTGCGGGGCACTGACTGCGGCCATCCGGCCTTCGCACCTCAGCAAAGAGCGGCCAAGGACCCGCGCAAAGTCTCTTCGCGCCGCGCCAGAGGCTGCGAATATCTTCTCAGTGCAGATCGCCGTACTGGGTATTGCTCAGGCCGCCAAAGCTGGTGTCGGCCGTGGGCGCGGGCGCACCGCCGCGCTGCGCGGCCTCCCGGGCGATCTGGGCATTGTGTGCGGCGCTGCGCGCAGGCGGCACGATGGGCGCGGGCCGGGGCGCTGCGCTAGTGGCAGCGCGGTTTGCAGCCGATGCACCGTCGAGCGCAGGCACCGGGTTCAGCGCCGCCTCGAGCAAGGCTTTCTTGAAGGCGGCAATCTCCGCCTCATCGACCGGGTCCATGCCCAGCGGCACCGGCACCACGGCCGGCTGGGGCGCGGTGACCACACTGGGGGCCTTGGAGCTGGTGGCACCCAGCTGGGCATTGAGGCGCCAGTAGACCGAGGTGATCACGATCTCGAAACGGGTCTTGGCCGAGTAGGCGATCAAGGCCTCGATCTGGGTGAGCTTGTCGGGCGAGGCGCAGTGCTGCTGGGCCAGGTCCACCATCACGATGAACTGCGTGGCACGCTTGTCCAGCGCCAGCACCTTGAATTTGTAACCTGCCGACAGAATGCCCGAGCGCACCATGGATTCGCGCACGGCCGAATACACCATCTCCCGGCGGGCCGAGCGCTCTCCGGGGCGGGGCGCTGCGCTGTCGTGCTGCGGTGCCGCAGCCATGGGCTTGGCGGCCACCAAGGGGCTCTGGGCGGCCAGCATATCGTGCTGGCTCACACCCAGCGGTTCGGCAAACATGGTTTGCGGCCCCAGGGGCGCAAAAGCCGATTTTTTTTCTGGTCGACTGAACCATTTGGCAAATATAGACATGCCACTCCCTACCCTGATCAGAATTTGAGCCGCAGACACAGGCCTTGGGGGATATGGCCTGGCTGGCCGCATCCCGCCTTGCAGGCCCGCAAACCTGGGGTTGGCTGCGTCTGCATCCGCGACTCTCTTATGGTCACCCGTTTCATCACGCAACAGGCGTTTGTAATTGTAGGAAGGAGTATTGCATACCCTGGTCAGAAAAGCGCGCGCGATTTGACCAATGCCAAGCTTTTATGTTGCGGCGACGCGGCGTTTTCGGTTGCCCAGGCGCTTGGCCAGCACCGATCCGGCCGCCATCGCCAGCGCGACGGCCACCGTGGGCTGGCGGTTGCACAGCTCGGTGAAGCGGATGCTCGACAGCCCCCAGAGGCGGCAACCGGCCACCGCCTGCACAGTGGCATTGCGCGGCTGGTGCGAGAAGAACGCGCCTTCGCCGACAATGGAGCCCGCGCCGACGATCGCCAGGCGAATGCGCTGCTTTTCGTCCTCGAAATGCACGCTGAGGCTGCCGCTTTCGATGAAAAACAGGGTGCGCTCCTGCGTGCCTTGCTGAAACAGCACCTGCGATGCCGCCAGCTGGGTCTGCGTCAGGTACGGGGCCAGGATCTCCCACTGCGCAGCCGTCAGCGGGTTGATCATGCTTTCCTCATCCTGGCAGTTGTTAATGGCTGTTACCAGGGGCTTGATGTCATTGGCGCTACTGAACATGAAATCCTCCTCCGCAATCCTGGCGGTGGATCCACCAGTGATCTATCGAAATTCCTAATCCAAGAAATCTAACCGAGTGGCTGCACAATGGCTGGGCGGCGGGGCAAAAATTTGTAAGAAGTATCGCCCAGCCCACAATTCCTGACCAAGCACGCCGCCTCCCACCTTCTCTCCTAGACGTTTTTCAGATTCCATGCATGCATTACTAGAGGCCATCGCCACCATGCCCGCAAGCCAGCAGGCGCAACGCCTCTTCCACGGCCGGGGCGGCCTGTTTCCCGGTTGCGAACACCTGTCGCTGGACCTGTACCCACCGGCGGTGGTGCTGACCAGCTTTGCGCCGCTGGCCGACGAGGCGCTGCAAAGCGTGGGCGATGCGCTGCAGCAGCGCTGGCAGCAGCTCTACACGGGCGAGGCGCTGACCTGGGTCTACCAATGCCGGGCGCTGGGCGCGGCCGAGACCCGCCTGGTCCAGGGCAGCCTGCCCGAGCCCCATACGGTGCAGGAAGACGATGCCCGCTACCTGGTGCATGTGCTGCGCGGGCAAAACCATGGTCTGTTTCTGGACATGGCCGAGGGCCGGCGCTGGGTGCGCCAGTTCATCGCGCGCCAGCCCGATCCCGAGCGCTGCACCGTGCTCAACCTGTTTGCCTATACCTGCGCCTTTTCGGTGGCGGCGCTGCAGGCGGGTGCCGGCCAGGTGGTCAATATCGACATGAGCAAGGCGGCCTTGGCCAGCGGCCAGCAGAACCACCGCCTCAACCAGCTCGCAGGTGGCCAGTTCTGGGGCCATGACATTTTCAGCAGCTGGGGCAAGATCACCCGCACCGGGCCTTACCAGCTGGTGATCATGGACCCGCCCAGCTACCAAAAGGGCAGCTTTGTCGCCACCAAGGATTACGCGCGCCTGATCAAGCGCCTGCCCGATCTGCTGGCGCCCGGCGGCTTTGCGCTGCTCTGCCTCAACGCCCCCGAGCTGCCGCTGGCCTTCTTGCAAGACCAGATGGCCGCGCTGGCGCCGGAGCTGGAGTTCATCGAGCAGGTGGCCAACCCGGCGATCTTTGCCGATGTCTCGCCCGACCGGGCGCTCAAGGTGCTGGCCTACCGCATGCCCAGCTGAGGCTGGGCCGCTGGTTCAGCGGTTTAGAGCCGGTAACACGATCCAGCAAACCGAAGGTTTGCGGTTGAGACTAGGCGCCCCCGACTAGGCGTCCTGCCGCAGGCAGTACTGTAGTACGACAAGGCAGGGCAACGACGTATCAAGGGTTGTGTTAACGGCTCTTAGTCGATGACGACCAGCTTGCCGCGCATCGGCTCGGCATGGGTGGGGAAGGAGCAGAAATAGGTGTAGTCCTCGCCCTGGCGCAGGCGCTCGACCGGGAAGCTCACGGAGGCATGCTCGCCGCCCGACAGCATCTGCGTGGCAGCCAGTACGCGGGCATCGCCCCGGCTGAGCCAGGCGCGCTCGGGGCCTGAGCGCTGGCCTTCGCGGATCACCGCCTCGGTGTCCTGGCTGCGCGTCAGCACCCAGTTGTGGCCCGCTTCCTGCCAGGGCTTTTTGCCGGTGTGCAGCAGGTGCACGGTGAACTGCGCGCAGCGCTTGCTCACGCGCAGCTCGGTCAGGTCAAACTTTTTGCCCGGCTGGCCTTGTACATGGGCCTCACAGACCGGGGCCGGCGCCGTGGCGGGCGTGGCGGGCTGTGCGAAGGCAGCGCTGCTGGCGCCCAGGATGGCGGCGCAAAGGGCAAGATGGTGCAAGGAAAATGTCATGGTGGATCGCTTGGGTGGTTGAGAAAGAAGAAGCAGGCGGTGGATCCCTCTGGCCGCTCAGCGCAGCAGGCCATCCACCATCACCTGCGGAATGCCGCGCGAGCAGGGCTCGACACGGGCCCGCACGCCATAGACACGGGCCAGCAGCTCGGGGTTGATCGCGTCGCTGGGCAGGCCATCGGCCTGCAGCTCGCCGTTTTTCAGCACCAGCACGCGGTCGGCATGGCGCAGCGCCAGGCCCAGGTCATGCAGGACCACCAGCGTGACCATGCCGCAGCGGCGGGTCTGCTCGCCCACCAGTTCCATCACATGGAACTGGTGGTTCAAATCCAGCGCCGACAGCGGCTCATCGAGCATCAGCACCTGGGGCTGGCGGATCAGCGCCTGCGCCAGACCGGCCAGTTGCGCCTGCCCGCCCGATAGCTCATCGAGGTGGCGCATGGCCAGGTGGTCAATGCCCAGCAGTTGCAGCAGCGCCGCGCACTGCAGCACCGCATCCTGGGCCGGCTCCGCACCCGCCTGCAGGCTGTGGGGCGAGGCCTTGCGCGCGGCCATCAGCGATTCGATCACGCGCAAATGCACGGCCGCCGGCAAGGCCTGGGGCTGGTAGACCACGCGCCGGGCGCGCTCGGCCAGGCTGGCCTGGTCCAGCGCTTCACCGTGCAGGCGCACCTGGCCGCTGGCACGGGTCAGGCCCGCCAGCGCCCGCAACAAGGTCGATTTGCCGCTGCCATTGGGGCCCAGCACCACGGTGACCTGGCCCGGCTGCAGATCGGCCAGCGACAAGGAGGGGATGACCACGCGCCGGCCATAGGCCACCTGCAGTCCGCTGATCTGCAAACCGCCCGCGCTCATGCCCGTCCCCGGGTGCGCAGCACAATGGCCAAAAAGAAGGGAATGCCCACCAGCGAGGTGACAATGCCCACCGGCACGATGACGCCCGGCACCAGCGCCTTGGAAGCGACGGAGGCCAGCGACAGCACCAGCGCGCCGGTCAAGGCCGAGGCCGGCAGGTAAAAGCGGTGGTCATCGCCCACGAGCCGGCGCGCAATATGGGGCGCGACCAGGCCAATAAAGCCGATGCTGCCGACAAAGGCCACCGACAGGGCGGCCAGCAGGCTGATGCGCAGCAGCGCACCCAGGCGCAGGCGCCGCACATCCACGCCAAAGCTGGCCGCGCGGTCTTCCCCCAGGCGCAGCGCGGTCAGCCGCCAGGCATTGCGCATCGACAGCGGCAGCACGACCACCAGGGCCAAGGCCAGCGCACCCAGCTTGGGCCAAGTCGCGCGCGAGAGGCTGCCCATGGTCCAGAACACCAGGCCCTGCAAGGCCTCGGCCGTGGCCACAAACTGCAGCAAGGACACCAGCGCATTGAAGCTGAACACCAGCGCAATGCCAAACAGCACCACGCCGGTGGCGCTCATGCCGCCCCAGCGGGCCACCAGATCGAGCAGCAAGGCCGAGGCCATTGCAAACACAAAGGCATTGGCCGGCACCGCCCAGGATGCGGGCACGCCCGGCAGGCTCCAGTCCAGCACAATCGCCAGCGCTGCGCCAAAGGCAGCGGCCGACGACAGCCCCAAGGTAAAAGGGCTGGCCAGCGGATTGGCCAGCACGGTCTGCATCTCGGCACCCGCCAGGCCCAGCGCCAGGCCGACGGCGACTGCCATCAAGGCGTAGGGCAGGCGAATGTCCCAGACAATCACGCGCAGCGCTGGCGGCGCGGCATCGGGCGTGTACAAGGTCCGCAGCAGCTGCGGCAGCGCCAGGCCCGAGGGGCCGGTGGTGAAGTCAAACAGCAAGGCCGCGACAATCGCGCCGGCCAGCAGCGCCAGCACCAAAAGGCGCCAGCCCGTCAAGCGGCGGTAGGCCTGGGCGCGCTGGCCGGCCTGGGCCGCATCGACACCAGGGCTGGCAGCGCCTGCCAGCCCTGCCGCGCCTGTGGCCAGCGGCGGCACAGCCACGCTCATGGCTTGGCCTTCAGCGGGGCGATATCCCCCCAGTACGCGCCTTGCATCGGCAGCGCCGGCAAGAAGCGCTGGTTGATCTCGGCCATCGTCGCCTGCGGGTCCACATCGGCAAAGCGCTCGGGGTAGAACCACTTGGCCATGGCCTCGATCGCCAGGATATTGGTGGGCGCATCGTAGAAGTTGTGCCACAGGCCATGGGCGCGGCCCGCGCGCACGGCGCTCAGCATCTCAAAGCCGGGGCGCTGGGTCAGCTCGCGCAGGCTGCTGCCCAGTTGCGCGGCACTCACCCCTTCACCCGCCCGCACCATGGGGCGGCTGCCCTGGGGCCGGCTGCCAGTGGCGATGTAAACGGCCGGGTCCTGCGCGATCAGCGCCTCCTGGTTCAGATCGCCAATCGCGCCGGGGATCTTGCCTGCCGCGATGTTGATGCCGCCAGCGGCGTCAATGAACTCGCCCACATTGCCCTTGCCGGCAGTGTGGCAGCAGCCATCCCAGACACCGGCCAGCAGCTCGGCAAACACCAGCGGGCGCTGCTGCGCCGGGATGTCCTTGACGCGGGATTGCACGCGCTGCAAATGCGTCTCGTAGAAATCGGCATAGGCATTGGCCTGCGCCTCGCGCTGCACCGCCCGGCCCAGAATGCGGATGCTCTTGGCGGTATTGCGCACCGGCTGGGCGCGGAAGTCGATGAACACCACCGGCACGCCGGCTTTCTCCAGCGCCTGCACCAGGCTGCTTTGGCGGCCCGGGCCATGGCCACCCAGGCCAAAAATGGCGATATCGGGCTGGGTCGAGACCGATTTTTCATAGCTGACGCTGTCCTCCGACGTGCGCCCGATCAGCGGAATCTGCGTGATCTGCGCAAAACGCTGCTGGTAGGCCGCCCAGCCATTGGGGTCGGCAAAGGCCAGCTCGCCTTGCCAGCCCACAATGCGCTTCAAGGGCTCAGCGCCCTCCATCAGCGCCAGCGCATACAGAAAGCGGCCCTCGCCCAGCAGAATATGGTCCACCTTGGCGGGGATCTGCACGGTGCGGCCAACGATATCCACCACCGTCGTGCCCTGCACGGCTGCGGCCTCTGCTGCAGGCTGCGCTGGGGCAGCCAGCGCCAGGCTGGTGGCCAGGCCCAAGCCCAGCGCCAATCCCAGCGCGCGCAGGCGCATGCCCGCTTGCGCAGCAGTACAAAAACGGGGCGGAATCCGGGCAGCGGATGCACCTGCACCTGGCAGTGCCGGGGAGAGCTTCAATGCGGTCATGGTCACAACAAACTAGAATGAAAATCGTTCTTATTGATCAGTGAGCCGCCACTCTAATCAGCGCGGCAGCTGCCCAGCTGCCACCGCCCGCCTGATTTGCAATGCCATGTTGTCGCCCCGCCCTCCAACACAATCCATTACTTATCCGGAGAAAACCGTGACGCCCCCGCCCCCCGCCAGCCTGCCCGGCAAGGCCCGCATCCTGGTGGTCGATGACGACCCCGAGATCCGCGAGCTGCTCTGCGACTACCTGCGCGCCCAGGGCATGCAGGCGGCTGCCGTGGCCGATGGCCAGGGCATGTGGGACTGGCTGGCCCGCCACAGCGCTGACCTGGTGGTGCTGGACCTGATGCTGCCCGGCGTCGATGGCCTGGCGCTGTGCCGCAGCCTGCGCGAGCGCACCCCCATCGCCGTGGTGATGCTGACGGCGCGTGGCGCGCTGATGGACCGCATCCTGGCGCTGGAGATGGGCGCCGACGACTACCTGCCCAAGCCCTTTGACCCGCGCGAGCTGCTGGCCCGCATCACTGGCGTGCTGCGGCGCACGCGCCAGGTGCCCGCATCGATGCACGAGCCCGAGCACCTGGCCACCCTGCGCTTTGCCGGCTGGACCTTGAACATGCAAAGCCGCAGCCTGCATGACCCCGATGGCCTGCTGATCAGCCTGGCCCAGTCGGACTACCGCGTGCTCTGCGCGCTGGCGCAGAACCCGCAGCGCACCCTGAGCCGCGACTACCTGGCCGAGTACACCTTTGGCCGCGAGCGCCAGGCGCTGGACCGCGCCGTCGATGTCTGCATCAGCCGCCTGCGCCAGCACCTGGAGCCCCAGCCGCGCCAGGCCCAGCTGCTGCGCACCGTGCGCAATGCCGGCTATGTGCTCGCCTGCGAGGTCGAGACGCTGGCGTGAACACCGCCGCTGCCACCCCAGGCCAGGGCCGCTGGCGTCCCAACGGGCTATCGTGGCTGGCGCGGCTGTGGCCGCAGACCCTGTCCGGCCGCATCGCCGCCATCCTGGTCATCGGCATGCTGGCCGCCCAGGCGATGACCGGCACTATCTGGTGGGAGATGCGCCGCAGCCAACTGCTGGAAGTGCCCCTGCGCCTGGTGGCGGCACGCGCTGCCGATACGCTGGCCTTGCTGCAGGCCAGCCCGCCGGAGCAGCGTGCCGCGCTGGTTGCGCAGTGGCAGGGCAGCCGCTACCAGCTGCAGCTGGTAGACGGCGCAGGCGCCACCACCGCGCCCTCGCCCTACCCCGAAGCCCAAGCCCTGGTGGCCCAGGTCATCAGCGAGCGCCTGGGCCAGCCCGTGCCCTTGCAGTTGCAGCAGCTCGCGCTACTGGGCGAGCGCCACGCAGACGGCCGCCGCCACCCGGTGCTGCTGGCCGACCAGCCCGAAGCCCATCTGCGCCTGCTGCTGCAAATGCAGGATGGCCAGTGGCTGCAGATCGACGCGCAGGAAGGCGAAATCGGCCAGCCGGTGCAGCCGCTGCAGGCGCTGGCCGACTATGTGCTGCGCGTCTACCTGCTGCGCAGCCTGGTGATTGTGGCCGTCGCCCTCATTGCGGTGCGCTTGGCCATGCGCCCCCTGCAGCGCCTGGCTGCCGCCGCCGAGGCACTGGGCCGCAACCTGCACAGCCCGCCGATGGATGCGCGGGGCCCGCGCGAAGTGCAGCAGGCGGCCCAGGCCTTCAACGCGATGCAGCAAAAGATCAACGAAGGTCTGGCCGAGCGCACGCGCTTTTTGGCCGCTGTATCGCATGACCTGCGCTCGCCCATCACCCGGCTGCGCCTGCGCGCCGAAATGCTCGAACCCGACGCCCTGCGCGCCAAGTTCCGCAAGGACCTCGAAGAGATGGAGCACATGGTCGCCTCCACCCTGGACATGCTCACCGGCGCCCATGCCAGCGGCCCGCGCCAGACCATGGACATCCATGCTTTGGTCCATGGCGTGGCCCAGGACATGCACGAGTCCAGCGGCCTGCCGGTCCCCGTCAGCGGCCGGGCGCTGCAGCCCTACACCGGCTACGCCCAAAGCCTGCGCCGGGGCCTGCAGAACCTGGTGGAGAACGCGCTGCGCTATGCCGGCGATGCGCAGTTGCACATCGACGACGATGGCCAGCAGCTGCGCATCCACGTGCGCGACCATGGCCCCGGCATCCCCGCCGCACAGCGCGAAAGGGTGCTGGAGCCCTATTACCGCATGGAGCCCTCCCGCAATGCCGCATCCGGCGGCGTGGGGCTGGGGCTATCGATTGCGCAGACGGTGGCGCAGGCCCATGGGGGCGAGCTGTTGCTGCGCGAGGCGGATGGGGGCGGGTTGGAGGCGGTGCTGGTGCTGCCTCGGGGGGCTGCTGCAGAAAGCACCGCTAGCGCACCGCACTAGGCGGGCGAGCTGGCTTATTTGCCAATACAAAAGCTCGAAAAAATCACCCCCAGCAAATCATCCGATGTGAACTCGCCGGTGATCGCATTGAGTGATTGCTGCGCCAGGCGCAGCTCTTCGGCCAGCAGGTCGAGCGCGGGGCTGTCCACATGCAGCTGGGCATGGGCGATATCGAGGTGCTCTTCGACCTGCTGCAGCGCCTGCACATGGCGGGCGCGGGCGATGTAGGTGCCTTCGGCGGCTGGCTGCCAGCCGGCCATGGCCAGCAGTTGCTGGCGCAGGGTGTCGAGGCCCACGCCGGTTTTGGCTGACAGCACCAGCGGGGCCTGCTCGCCCGCAGCGGCAGCAGCCGGGGTGCTGAACTGGGCGGCGGCCTCGGCGCTTTGGCGGTGCGCCTCGTCGGGGGTCAGCGCATCGGCCTTGTTCCAGACCTGCAGCACGGGCACATTGGCAGGCAGCTGCTGCTGCAAGGTGGCGGCAATCTCGCGGTCGGCCTGGGCATAGTCGGCCTGGGCCATGCGGGTCAGGTCGTGCAAGAAGAGTACGGCGTCGGCGGCGGCGATTTCTTCCCAGGCGCGGGCAATGCCGATGCGCTCGACCTCGTCGCTGCTCTCGCGCAGGCCGGCGGTGTCGATCACATGCAGGGGCACGCCTTCGATCTGGATGGTTTGCGTGACCTTGTCGCGCGTGGTGCCGGCAATGGGGGTGACGATGGCCAGCTCGGCGCCAGCGAGCGCATTGAGCAAGGAGCTTTTGCCGGCATTGGGCTGGCCGGCGATCACCACCTTGATGCCCTCGCGCAGCAAGGCGCCCTGGCGGGTGCGCTGCATGACGGCCTGCACGGTGGCGCGCAGCTGGTCCAGCTGGCCATAGGCATCGGCTTTTTGCAGAAAGTCGATTTCCTCCTCGGGGAAATCCAGGGTGGCCTCAACCAGCATGCGCAGGTGCACCAGCGCATCGCGCAGGCGGTGCACCTCTTGCGAGAAGGCGCCGGTCAGCGAGCGGCTGGCGCTGCGCGCGGCCGCCTCGGTGCTGGCGTCGATCAAATCGGCAATCGCCTCAGCCTGGGCCAGGTCGATCTTGTCGTTCAGAAACGCGCGCTCGGTGAACTCCCCCGGCTCGGCCAGGCGCAGGCCGGGCAGCAGCGGCCGGCCACTATCAGCCTCCGCTTGCGCGGCTTCCAGGCAGCGGGCCAGCAGCAGCTGCAGCACCACCGGGCCGCCGTGGGCCTGCAGCTCCAGCACATCCTCACCGGTGTAGCTGTGCGGCGCGGGAAAGTACAGCGCCAGCCCCTGGTCAATGGCCTGCCCGTCTGCTGCTTTAAAGGGCAGGTAGGTGGCTTCGCGCGGCTTCAAAGCCTTGCCGCAGAGGCGCTCGACCAGCGGCGCAATCGCCTTGCCCGATACGCGCACAATGCCCACCGCTCCGCGCCCGGGGGCAGTGGCAATGGCAACAATCGGATCGTGGTGGCGTGCAAGCATGGGCAGGTCTTTGGCGCGAGTGGAGCAAGCCCCACATTATCGGGCGACCAGGCCGGCGGCATGCCCGCCAGGCTATTGGCCTGGTTCACCGCACTTCGCACCGCCCCATGAAAAAAGCCTGCTGGCGCAGGCTTTGGGGTGGTTGGAGTGTGCAGCGAGACGCTTACTTGACCGTGGTCCAGGCGGGGATGGGGCGCGCATCGGCGCGGTAGACGGTCTCGATACCCTTGCGCATCGCCCAGGGGAAGATCTGGTGGTGCACGGGGATTGTGTAGAAGTTGTCCTTGGTCATCTTCAAGGCGTCGTTGATCAAGGCATCGCGCTTGGCCGTGTCGGTCTCGGTCTTCATCGCGTCGATCTTGGCGTCCAGCTCCTTGTCGGCAATGCGGCCGCCGTTGTAGACGCCGCCGCCCGCTGCGCCCTTGCTGTGGATCAGCGCGTCGAGCGAGTAGAGCGCATCAAAGGTCGCCACACCCCAGCCGAACAGGTAGGCGTTCGGGTCGGAGTTCATCACGCGGGTCACGAACTGCGCCATCGGCGTCGCCTGCAGGCTGGTCTTGATGCCGATGCGGGTCCACATCGCGGTGACGGCCTGGCAGATCGCCTCGTCGTTCACATAGCGGTCGTTCGGGCATTCGAGCTTGAGGTTGAAGCCATTGGGGTAACCCGCTTCGGCCAGCAGCTTCTTGGCGCCTTCGACGTCGTACTTGGCGGCACGCTCTTCGAGCTCCTTGCTCCAGCCGTGCACCATCGGTGCCACCATCGTGCCGGCGGTGATCGACATGCCGCGCATCGTGCGCTTGTGCAGGCCGTCGGTGTCGATGGCCATGTACATGGCCTTGCGCACGCGCACATCCTTCATCGGGTTCTTGCCCGGGGTGCCAGCGCCTGGCAGCTCGTCGCGGAAGATGTCCAGACCCAGGTAGATGGTGCGGTTCTCGGTGCCCTCGAGCAGCTTCAACTCGGCGGTCTTCTTGATGCGGTCCTGGTCTTGCGGCGGCGGGTCGACCATGAAGTCGACCTGGTTGGAGATCAGTGCCGCGGTGCGGGTGGCGGCCGACTTGATGGGGGTGAAGACGATCTCGTCGACGTTGCCGGTGGGCTTGTCCCACCAGGCGGCGTTCTTCTTCAGGGTCAGCTTGACATCGGGCTGCCAGCTGACGGCGACAAAGGAGCCGGTGCCATTGGTATTGCGGCTGGAGTAGCTTTCTTCCTTGCCGGCGTAGTCCTGGGTCTTGACGGCGTTGTTCTTCTCGGCCCAGGCCTTGTTCATGATGCGCGCCTCGGTCAGCTCGCGCAGCAGGATGGGGTTGGGGCCCTTGAGGATCAGATCGACGGTGAAGTCATCGACCTTCTTGACTTCCTTGATGCTCTGGGTGGCGCTCATCATGTTCGATGGCGGGGTCATGATGCGGGTCAGCGAGAACACCACGTCATCGGCAGTGAAGGCTGCGCCGTCGTGGAATTTAACGCCCTTGCGCAGCTCAAAGCGCCACTGGGTGGGGCTCACCTCGGTCCACTTGGTGGCCAGTGCGGGCTCCAGCTGGAAATCCTTGCCATAGCGCACCAGCGGCTCATAGACCTGCTGCAGGAAAGCATGGGTGGTCTGGTGGTTCTGTGCGTGGGGGTCCAGGGTCAGGATGTCGTTGGCACCTGCCCAGCGCAAGGTGGCCGCCTGGGCCGCGCCTGCACAGACCAACACTGCCAGCGCCAGCGCGCTAGGTCGAAAAACCGATACTTTCGCCATACCTGAACCCCTATTTTGTTGAACACATTTTCAAACAACTCATGCTAACGAAAAAACGGTCGCTAATGCGACCGTTTGGGAGGTGTATCCGGGAATGCCCGCCTAGGCAATCCCTGCATTGACAAATGCTGGCTACTTGAACTTCGGCAGATTGAACTGCGGTGGCACACCCATGCGGGTATTGATGATCCACTGCTGGGCAATCGACAGCAAGTTGTTGGTCAGCCAGTACAGCACCAGACCGGCCGGGAAGAAGAAGAACATCACGCTGAACATCAGCGGCATGATCCACATCATCTTGGCTTGCATCGGATCGGGTGGTGCGGGGTTCAGCGCCGTCTGCAGCAGCGACGACAGGGTCATCAGCACAGGCAGGATGAAGAACGGATCGGGCACCGACAGGTCATGGATCCAGCCGATCCAGGGCGCGTTGCGGATTTCCACCGACGACAGCAGCACCCAGTACAGCGCGATGAACACGGGGATCTGGATCACGATCGGGAAGCAACCGCCCATGGGGTTGACCTTCTCTTCGCGGTAGATGCGCATCATCTCCTGCTGCATCTGCTGGGGCTTGTCCTTGAGGCGCTCACGCATCTCCATGATGCGGGGGTTGATCGCCTTCATCTTGGCCATCGATGCGTAGGCCTTGGCATTGAGCCAGTAGAACGCGATCTTCAGCAGCATCACCAGGGCCACAATCGACCAGCCCCAGTTGCCGATGAAGCCGTGCAGCTTGTCGAGCAGCCAGTACAGCGGCTTGGCCAGAATCGTCACCCAGCCGTAGTCCTTGACCAGTTCCAGGCCAGGGGCGATGGCTTCCAGCGTCTTTTCGATCTGTGGGCCCACGAACAGGCGCGCATCGATGGCCTTGCTCTGGCCGGGAGCGATCTCGCCCAGGTGGGTGATTTCGCCAACCGAGTACAGGTTGGTGCCGGCCTTGCGCACATAGATGTCGCGCTGCGTGCCCTGGGGCAGCAGCCAGGCGCTGGCAAAGTAGTGCTGCACCATGGCCACATAGCCGTTGTCCGCTGCCTTGTCCACGCTGTCGGTCTTGCCGTTTTCGATGTCCTTGAAGTCGACCTTGTGGTACTTCTTGGCTTCGGTGTAGACGGCCGGGCCGGTAAAGGTCGAGTAGAACGAGGATTCGCCAGCGGGCTTGTTGCCATCACGCGTCAGCTGCAGGTACAGCTGGGGGTTGACTGCGGCCGAGCCGGTGTTCACCACCTCTTGCTTCAGGCCAATGGCGTAGTCGCCGCGCTTGAGGGTCCAGGTCTTGACCAGCTTGACGCCGCCCAGATCCGGCGACTCGAACACCACGTTCAGCTCGTTCTGGCCCTCGGCCAGCTCGCGCGGACCGGGCTTGAGGGTCATCGCCGTCTTGTGGGTCGGGAAGTTGCCACCGATCAGACCGGTCTGGGCCACGTAGACGCGGTTGGCGCTCTCGTCGAGCAGCTTCACAGGCTTGGTCTTGTCGTCCTGGTCGGCGTACTTGAGCAGCTCGGCACCCACCAAGGATGCGCCTTCGCTGTCGAAGGTCAGGCGCAGCAGGTCGGAGGCCACGGTCAGCTTCTCGCGTGCCGCAGCAGGGGCTGCCGCATCTGCAGCAGCCGTGCCGGGCACGTTGCTGGCGTTCGCAGCAGCCGCAGGGCTGGCGGCGCTGGCAGCGGGCAGACCGTTGTCGGTGCTGACTGCATCTGCAGGCGCCTGGGCCGTCACCTCAGGTGTGGGGAAGAATGTGGGTTTGCGACCATTGTGGATTTGCCACTTGTCCCAGAGCAGGACCAGGGAGAAACCAAATATCACCCACAAGATGGTGCGGCGAATATCGTTCATGAAGACTTCTCAGAGGGGGAAGAGGATGAATCGGCGGGAGTCACCAGACGACTGAACCAGCGCGGATGCGCGGGGACCGGGTCATGGCCGCCCTCGCACCAGGGATGGCAGCGCACCAGGCGGCGCACCGTCAAATAGCTGCCCATGGCAGCACCGTGCTGTTCCAGCGCCTGCAATGAATAGGCAGAGCACGTGGGCTCGAACCGGCAGGCAGAACCTAGCCAAGGGCTCAGCAGCAGCCTGTAGCCGCGCACCAAACCCATGAGCAAGCGTTGCATCATACGCTAAGCGCCTTGGCGCCTTCGCCGCGCTCGGCTTTGGCCGGCTGGCTGTTCTTGTGCGCCCGGGCAAACAGCTGCATCAGCTCGGCCCGCACCGCCTGCTTGAGCAGGTCGGAGCTGGGGCTGATGAACTGCTTGCGGTCGAACGTGCTGCGCAGGCGCACCACATGGGCGGCGGCAGGCAGCTGCGCCTCATGCAAGGCGGCGACGGCATAGATCTGCCGCTTGATGGCGTTGCGGGTGACCGCGCGGCGCGCCCAGCGCTTGGGCACCATGGCACCCAGCCAGGCCGCCTCCAACGCAAAAAGAGCCTGTGCCCCAACCTTTGCAGGTGGGTCACCAGGCCCTGATGGGGCAGCGGCGCTGCCCGAGGCGTCGGCAGACAACACCAGCCTGTGCAGCGCAAAGTGCGCTGTACGGGCGATGGTGCCGCCTGCCATGGCGGCTTGGAATTGAGGGCGAGTCTTAAGGCGATGCATAAGTGTCACCCACTGGTGCACTACCTGGCACCCGGAAGGTGCCCGTCACCCTGTCAGCCTTACAGGCCCAGACGCTTGCGGCCCTTGGCGCGGCGTGCGTTGATAACAGCGCGGCCACCCTTGGTCTTCATGCGGACGAGGAAACCGTGGGTACGGGCGCGGCGAACTTTGGAAGGTTGGTAAGTACGTTTCATGATGCAATTCCTAGAGAGGCTTGGTTCCGGTTTGTTGGCCGCTTGCATCCATAAATGAACACAAAAGCAACCAAGCTCAAGCCCTGCTCAAGCGCAACACCGGTGAAATAGTGCGGACCACCCCCATGGCAAGGGCACAAGGCCTGCTGCCAGCGCGGACGGACACGCGCGTAAAATTCGCCCTGACATGCAGGGAAACCGCAAATTATCGCAGTGTTTACTGTCCTTGGCAATTACTTGGCTTTGTCCTCGGTTTTTTCTGTAATATGCGCAGACTTTTGCCAAGTCTGCGGCCAGCCCATCGAGGAAACCCGAGCATGGGGTTTGTGCAGACCAGTCCGTTGTGTGGATAACTTTTGCACAAGCTACAATAGGCAGCCGATCAACCTTCCCCCTTATCCACAACAACAATAGCGTGGGGGATGAATCTTTCCGTGGGATAACAATGGATGAAGCCAGCCTGGGCCAAGGTTTGTGGCGTGCAGTTGTAGAGCAACTCGCCCAAGAAATGCCCGAGCAACAGTTCAACACCTGGATCAAGCCGCTGACCGCTGTCGTGTCGGACGACTTGTCCAAGGTCACGCTCTATGTGGCCAACCGTTTCAAGCTTGACTGGATTCGCGCCCAATACACCGGCCGCCTGGCCGCCATGCTGGAGGAAACCTACGGACAACCCGTGGCCATCGAGTTGGCCATTGCCCAGCGCGATGCCGCTGTGCGCACCGTCGTGCGCCCGCCGGTGCGCAGCGGGGGGGCGCTGGCCGCATCTGCCCAGGGCAGCGGTACCTCGTCGGGCATGGGCCTGGGGCCGTCCTACGGGCCAGCGAGCCGCAACCCCGGCCAGGCTGCCGCCAACGCGGCCGAGCAGTACCGCAACAGCATCCAGATCAGCGACGCCAGCCCCGCGCCCCATGCGGCTCAGGCCAGCAGCGCCGAGGGCGATACCGGCAATGCCAGCGGCAACTTCCGCAACCGCCTGAACCCGGTGCTCACATTTGACACGCTGGTCGAAGGTACCGCCAACCGCATGGCGCGCTCGGCGGCCATGCATGTGGCGGCCTCGCCCGGACATCTGTACAACCCCTTGTTCATCTACGGCGGCGTCGGTCTGGGTAAGACCCACCTGGTGCATGCCGTGGGCAACAAGCTGCTGGCCGACAACCCGGACGCCAAAGTTCTCTACATCCATGCCGAGCAGTTCGTCTCGGATGTGGTCAAGTCCTACCAGCGCCGCACCTTTGACGAGTTCAAGGAGCGCTACCACTCGCTCGATCTGCTGCTGATCGACGATGTGCAGTTTTTCGCCAACAAGGACCGCACGCAGGAAGAGTTCTTCAACGCCTTTGAAGCGTTGCTGGCCAAGAAGAGCCACATCGTGATGACCTCCGACACCTATCCCAAGGGTCTGGCCAATATCCACGAGCGCCTGGTCTCGCGCTTTGACTCGGGCCTGACGGTGGCCATCGAGCCGCCCGAGCTGGAGATGCGCGTCGCGATTCTGATCAACAAGTCGCGCGTTGAAGGCACCGAGATGCCCGAGGAAGTGGCCTTCTTCGTGGCCAAGAACGTGCGCTCCAATGTGCGCGAGCTCGAAGGCGCGCTGCGCAAGATCCTGGCCTACTCGCGCTTCAACCAGAAGGAAATCTCCATCCAGCTGGCGCGCGAGGCGCTGCGCGATCTGCTGTCGATCCAGAACCGCCAGATCAGTGTGGAGAACATCCAAAAGACCGTGGCGGACTACTACAAGATCAAGGTCGCCGACATGTACAGCAAAAAGCGCCCGGCCAGCATTGCCCGCCCGCGCCAGATTGCCATGTACCTGGCCAAGGAGCTGACCCAGAAAAGCCTGCCGGAAATCGGCGAGCTGTTTGGCGGCCGCGACCACACCACCGTGCTGCACGCGGTGCGCAAGATCGGCGGCGAGCGCCAGCAATTGACCGAGCTGAACCAGCAATTGCACGTGCTTGAGCAGACCCTCAAGGGCTAGCCGATGGAATTTTTTGATTTCGCCAATTGCCTGCCTGCCGCAGGCACAATGGCAAATGGGACAGGTGCAGAGGGGGCTCCGTGCACAACTGCCGTCCACAACAACACCGCAATTTGACAAGAGGTTGAAATGATTGTTCTGAAGGCCACACAAGACAAAGTCATCGCAGTACTGCAGTCGGTCGCCGGTATTGTCGAGCGGCGCCACACTTTGCCGATCCTGGCCAACGTGCTGATCCGCAAGACCGGCAATGCGCTGCAGCTGACCACCAGCGACCTGGAAATCCAGATCCGCACCACGGCCGAGCTGGGTGGTGACATGGGTGACTTCACCACCACCGTGGGCGCCCGCAAGCTGATCGACATCTTGAAGACCATGCCCAGCGACCAGACCGTGAGCCTGGAGACGCAGCAGTCCAAGATGATCCTCAAGGGCGGCAAGAGCCGCTTTACCTTGCAGACCCTGCCTGCGGAAGACTTCCCGCTGGTGCAGGAGGCGCCCTCGTTCGGCCCCGTGTTCAGCGTGCCGCAAAAGGTGCTCAAGGATCTGATGGGCCAGGTCTCGTTCGCGATGGCCGTGCAGGATATCCGTTACTACCTGAACGGCATCCTGTTCGTGGCCGAAGGCAACACGCTGAGCCTGGTGGCCACCGACGGCCACCGCCTGGCCTTTGCCAGTGCTACCCTGGATGTGGAAGTGCCCAAGCAGGAAGTGATTCTGCCGCGCAAGACCGTGCTGGAACTCCAGCGCCTGCTGTCGGACGCCAGCGGCGACAACCAGCCCGTCATCGAGATGCAGTTCGCCAGCAACCAGGCGCGCTTCACCTTTGCCGGCATGGAGTTCGTCACCAAGTTGGTCGAGGGCAAGTTCCCCGACTACAACCGCGTCATCCCGCGCAACCACCCCAACAGCATCACGCTGGGCCGCGCACCACTGCTGGCCAGCATGCAGCGCACGGCCATCATGACCAGCGACAAGTTCAAGGGTGTGCGCCTGACCATCGAGCCCGGCACCTTGCGCATTGCAGCCAACAACGCCGAGCAGGAAGAGGCGGTGGATGAGCTCGATATCGACTACGGCGGCCCGGCCGTTGAAGTCGGCTTCAACGTCACCTACCTGATCGATGTGCTCTCCAACATGGGCCAGGACATGGTGCGCATCGACTTTGCCGACAACAACAACTCGGCGCTGATCACCAACCCGGAAAACGACACCTTCAAGTACGTGGTCATGCCGATGCGCATGTAAGCCACGCAGACGACCCGCGCGCCGGTTTGCAGCAGCAGGCCGGCGCAGCACCGAGATTTATTTGATTCAAAGACATGGCAGGGCGCCGCGCCCGCCAGTGCAGTACCAAGGCAGCTTCATGACCGCAGAAAACCAGCCGGAACAATCCCCCAGCACGCCAGGCCCCGATGCCAGCGGCTATGGCGAAGGCGCCATCCAGATCCTGGAAGGGCTGGAGGCTGTGCGCAAACGCCCGGGCATGTACATCGGCGATACCTCGGACGGCACCGGCCTGCACCACCTGGTGTTCGAAGTGGTGGACAACTCCATCGACGAGGCGCTGGCCGGCTATTGCGACGACATCCTGGTGACCATCCATGCCGACGGCTCGCTGTCGGTGGTGGACAACGGCCGCGGCATTCCCACCGGCGTGAAGATGGACGACAAGCACGAGCCCAAGCGCTCGGCCGCTGAAATCGCGCTGACCGAGCTGCACGCCGGCGGCAAGTTCAACCAGAACAGCTACAAGGTCTCGGGCGGTCTGCACGGCGTGGGCGTGTCCTGCGTGAACGCGCTGTCCATCAAGCTCAAGCTCATCGTGCGCCGCGAAGGCCAGGTGCACCAGATCGACTTCTCGCGCGGCTTTGTGCAAAACCGCCTGATTGAAGTGGTCGAAGGCGTCGAAGTCTCGCCGATGCGCATTGTGGGGGCCACCGAGAAGCGCGGCACCGAAGTGCACTTCCTGCCCGACCAGGAAATCTTCAAGGAAAACTACGAGTTCCGCTACGAGATCCTGGCCAAGCGCCTGCGCGAGCTGTCCTTCCTGAACAATGGCGTGCGCATCCGCCTCAAGGACGAGCGCGACGGCAAGGACGACGACTTCTCCGGCGCCGGCGGCGTGCAGGGCTTTGTCGAGTTCATCAACGGCACCAAGAAAGTGCTGCACCCCACCGTGTTCCACGCCGAAGGCAGCCGCCCGGCCGAGACCTATGGCGGCATTCCTGGCACCGAGATCGGTGTCGAAGTGGCCATGCAGTGGAACGACGGCTACAACGAGCAGGTGCTGTGCTTTACCAACAACATCCCCCAGCGCGATGGCGGCACCCATTTGACCGGCCTGCGTGCGGCGATGACCCGCGTCATCGGCAAGTACATCGCCGACCATGACCTGGCCAAGAAGGCCAAGGTCGAAGTCACCGGCGACGACATGCGCGAAGGCCTGTGCGCGGTGCTCAGCGTCAAGGTGCCCGAGCCCAAGTTCAGCAGCCAGACCAAGGACAAGCTGGTCTCCAGCGAAGTGCGCGCACCGGTTGAGGACATCGTCGGCAAGCTGCTGACCGAGTACCTCGAAGAAAAGCCCAACGACGCCAAGATCATCTGCAACAAGATCGTTGAAGCAGCCCGCGCCCGTGAAGCCGCCCGCAAGGCCCGCGAAATGACGCGCCGCAAAGGCGTGCTTGACGGCATGGGCCTGCCCGGCAAGCTGGCCGACTGCCAGGAAAAAGACCCGGCGCTGTCTGAAATCTACATCGTCGAGGGTGACTCCGCAGGCGGCTCGGCCAAGCAAGGGCGTGACCGCAAGTTCCAGGCCATCCTGCCGCTGCGCGGCAAGATCCTGAACGTGGAAAAAGCCCGCTACGAAAAGCTGCTCTCCAGCAGCGAAATCGTCACCCTGATCACCGCGCTGGGCACCGGCATCGGCAAGGTGAGCGAAGACTCGGGCAAGAGCAGCACCGACGACTACAACCTCGCCAAGCTGCGCTACCACCGCATCATCATCATGACCGATGCGGACGTCGACGGCGCCCACATCCGCACCCTGCTGCTGACCTTCTTCTACCGCCAGATGCCCGATCTGGTCGAAGCCGGCCACATCTACATTGCGCAGCCGCCGCTGTACAAGGTCAAGAACGGCAAGGAAGAGCTGTACCTCAAGGACGGCCCTGCCCTCAACCAGTTCCTGCTGCGCGTGGCGCTGCAAGGCGCGAGCGTTAGCACCGGCGGTGCCAACCCGCGCACCATCGATGGGGAAGAGCTGGGCCGCCTGGCCGGCATGCACCTGGCCGCCGAAACCGTCATCGACCGCCTCTCGTCCTACCTGGACGCCGAAGCGCTGCGCGCCATCGCCGACGGCGTGCAGATTCGCCTCGACACGCTGGACGACGCCATGGTCTGTGCCCCGGTGCTCGAAGCCAAGCTGCGCGAGCTGACCACGACCGGCGTGCCCGCCGAGGTCACCGGCGAGCTGGACCCGCACACCGAAAAGCCGATCCTGCGCATCAGCCGCCACCACCACGGCAACATCAAGAGCTCCATCCTGACGCAGGAGTTTGTCGAAGGCCAGGACTACGCGGCGCTGGCCGCCGAAGCCCAGAACTTCCACGGTCTGCTCGCCGAAGGCGCCAAGGTCACCCGTGGCGAAGGCGAAAAAGCCAAGATGGAAAAAGTGACCGACTTCCGCCAGGCCATGCAGTGGCTCATCAGCGAAGCCGAACGCACCACCGCCCGCCAGCGCTACAAGGGCCTGGGCGAGATGAACCCCGAGCAGCTGTGGGAAACCACGATGGACCCCCAAGTCCGCAGCCTGCTGCAGGTCAAGGTCGGCGACGCCATCGAAGCCGACCGCGTCTTCACGATGCTGATGGGCGACGAGGTCGAGCCACGCCGCGACTTTATCGAGACCAACGCGCTGCGGGCGGGGAATATTGATGTGTGATGGTTGCTGTTGGTAACAGCATCCACTGCAAAAAGAGCGTTGTAGGTTAAAAACTCTGCTCCACAAGCACGCAAGCCGCCTGCGCAAATTGCCCAGGCGGCTTTGTTTTGGCCCCTTCCCAACTGGCAAGGCATCGACAGACCAGGGCTGGTGTCAGCCTGCGTAGCAAGCATTCGCGCGTGCTCAGCCGACAACCCTTCGGAATTTGGGGCCGGGTGAGATACCGCCCATCAAGACGGCTACCCGGATAAGTACTCAGCCATTGGGTTGCGCGTCCAGTGCGCAAAACCATGGCCTGCGCCTACGCAGCTGCGTTGCGCCCACGGTTCTCTCGGTATTGCCGGGGCGTCTGCCCTGTCAGCATTTTGAACTGCCGTGTAAATGCACTGTGGTCGGTGTAGCCGCACTGCAAAGCGATGTCCGTGATTGGCAGCGCGGTGTTCAATAGCCCATGTGCGTGCTCCAAGCGGGCTTTGTGGATCATCTGCCTTGGGGTCAGATGAAAGACGCGCTTGCAGTAGCGCTCCAGTTGGGCAACCGACATACCGGCAATGCCTGTCAGCTCCTTCATGCTCACCGCGTCACTGAAATGCTTGCGAATGTGCTCATCAACAGCAACCAACCGCTGGTAGGCCGGGTGCGACCCGCTGGCTGATGGCAAATCCATCGAAATCCCCATCAAGCCGATGATCTCGTCCTGGCCATTGCGCAGCGGTCTTTTGGACGTCAGGCACCAACCGGGCTCCCGGCTGCTGAAAAGATGCAGCTCCAGTTGATTTTCCAGAATGGCTCCCTGCTTCAGGACACGGGTGTCCTGCTGGGTGTACCCGGGCCCCATTTGTGCGGGAAAAACCTCAGCGCTGGTTTTACCAATCAAGCGTGCCAATTGCTTGAGACCGCAGCGTTGCACCAAGGTGCGGTTGGCCAAAAGATAACGCGCCTGGGTATCTTTGATGAATATCACAGCATTCGGCACCGCATCCAGCACAGGCAAAAACGGCAGCAGGTTTAAAACCATCTGCTCGATATTTTCGGATCGCTGAGAAATAGCCTCACCACCCAGCATGTCGATGATTTTCTGCATGAAGCGCTCTCGTTATCGGTTGCCTGCCATGCAGCGAAATTATGCGCGGTCTATGCTCGCCAGGTCAATGCGTACACGCACCCACAATCCGCCATGGACAAGCTCTACCAGGCCATAGCGCATGTGCGAACATGCCTTTGACTATGCCAATTTCGTCATATTTCAGATGCATAACCATCAAGCACGACCGGGCCATCTCACTGAATAATTCAGCAAACCCTCCATGCATCAATCCTCAGGGTTAATACCAGGTTTTGATTTTAAACAGCCTCTGTCCGCTCGCAATGTCTAAATGCCTTTAGCGCCAAAAGGCATTTGAATATCAAATGATCAAATTCTATTTTCATATGGAGAAGAGTTACTCCGCATGCATTACCCGCCACATGGCGCCTGAAGAAGTCTGTCCAAAACTCCCTGCGCTGGGCTGAATAGGAACCCGGTCGGTTCGGATCCGTCCCGTGGGGGCGAGGATTGTGCAGCGGATCGTTCATTGCAGCTCCATCCGGCGCAAGCACAAATCACAGAAGGAGACACTATGCTGAGAAATGGAAAATTCAAAAAACAGCTGTCGCTCACAGACCTGACCTTCATCGGTTTGGGGGCCATATTCGGCTCGGGCTGGCTGTTCGCTGCCAGCCATGTATCGGCCATCGCCGGCCCTGCGGGGATTTTTTCCTGGCTGCTGGGTGGGTTCGCGGTGCTGCTGCTGGGCATTGTGTATTGCGAGCTGGGCGCAGCGCTTCCACGTGCCGGAGGTGTGGTGCGCTACCCGGTGTATTCGCACGGCCCCTTGCTCGGCTACATGATGGGGTTCATCACCCTGATCGCCTTCTCCAGCCTGGTTGCGATCGAAGTTGTGGCTGCGCGCCAGTACGCGGCAGCCTGGTTCCCCGGCTTGACCCAGGCGGGCTCCAGCAACCCCACCATTGCAGGTTGGCTCACGCAGTTTGGCCTGCTGTGCCTGTTTTTCGCGCTGAACTACCGCAGCGTGAAGACCTTCGCCAAAGCCAACAACCTGGTCAGCGTGTTCAAGTTCATCGTTCCGCTGCTGGTGATCGGCATCCTCTTCACCTTTTTCAAACCGGAGAATTTCCAGGTCCAGGGATTTGCCCCTTTCGGTCTTTCCGGCATCGAGATGGCAGTCTCCGCTGGCGGCATTATCTTTGCCTACCTGGGACTGACGCCCATCATCTCGGTGGCCAGCGAGGTAAGGAACCCGCAGCGCACCATTCCAGTCGCGCTGATCCTCTCGGTATTGCTGTCCACCGCGATTTACGTGCTGCTGCAAGTGGCCTTTCTCGGTAGCCTGCCGACCGAGATGCTGGCCAACGGTTGGGCCGGCATCTCCAAAGAGCTTGCGCTGCCTTATCGTGACATTGCCTTGCTACTGGGTGTGGGCTGGCTGGCTTACCTGGTCGTGGCCGATGCGGTGATCTCCCCCAGTGGCTGCGGCAACATCTACATGAATGCCACGCCGCGCGTTATCTATGGCTGGGCACAGACCGGCACGTTCTTCAAGATCTTCACCCACATCGATGCCAAGTCCGGCATCCCGCGTCCGGCACTTTGGCTGACATTCGCCTTGTCGGTGTTCTGGACCCTGCCATTTCCCTCCTGGGAAGCGCTGATCAATGTGGTGTCCGCAGCGCTGGTGTTGAGCTATGCCGTAGCACCCGTCACCGTGGCCGCGCTGCGCCGCAATGCACCTGGCATGCCTCGTCCATTCCGCGTGCGGTGGATGGGCGTGCTCGGACCCTTGTCCTTCGTCATCGCTGCGCTCATCGTGTACTGGTCGGGCTGGAGCACGGTTTCCTGGCTGCTCGGCCTGCAGATTCTGATGTTCGTGGTGTACGTTTTGTGCGGCCGCTTCGTTCCTACTGCACACCTCAACCTGTACCAGCAGGTGCGCTCATCGGCTTGGCTGATCGGCTTCTACGCCATCACCATCGTGCTCTCCAAGCTGGGCAGCGTGGGCGGTCTGGGCGTACTGCGCCATCCGTTCGACACGCTGGCCGTAGCGGCATGTGCCCTGGGCATTTACCACTGGGGCGCAGCCACCGGCATACCCGCCCATTTGATCCAGCTGGAGGGCGACGACGAAAGCGAGACCGTCGCCGACACCCCCATGAGCGGCCTGCACGCCGCGCCCCAAACCTCCACCTAAAGACCTGCGCAGGTTTTCAAGGAAGCACTCCATGATCCAACTCCACACCATCGACTCCCACACCGGCGGCGAACCCACACGCCTGGTCATGAAGGGGTTTCCCGATTTAGCCGGTACCACCATGGCTGAAAAACGCGATGAACTGCGTGAGAAACACGACCACTGGCGCCGCGCCTGCCTGCTCGAGCCACGCGGCAACGACGTGCTGGTGGGTGCGCTGTACTGCGCTCCGGTATCGCCGGATGCCACCTGTGGCGTGGTCTTTTTCAACAACGCCGGCTATCTTGGCATGTGCGGACACGGCACCATCGGCCTGGTGGCGTCGCTGCACCATCTGGGGCTGATCGAGCCGGGTGAACACAAGATCGACACACCGGTCGGCCCGGTCAGCGCCAGCTTGCACCCTGATGGGTCGGTGACCGTCGGCAATGTGCCTGCCTACCGCTACCGCCACCAGGTTGCGGTAGATGTGCCCGGCCATGGCCGTGTGGTCGGGGATATTGCTTGGGGCGGCAACTGGTTCTATCTGGTGTCCGAGCACGGCCAGGAGCTCAGGCTTGCACATGTTGAAGCCCTGAGCCGCTTCACCTGGGCGGTGCTCCAAGCGCTGGAGGCCGCTGGCATACGGGGTGAAGATGGCGCCCTGATCGACCATGTCGAGCTGTTTGCCGATGACGACCAGGCCAACAGCCGCAACTTCGTCATGTGTCCAGGCAAAGCCTATGACCGCTCCCCCTGCGGCACCGGCACCAGTGCCAAGCTGGCATGCCTCGCGGCCGACGGCAAGCTCGCAGCGGGCGAGCGTTGGGTGCAGGCGAGCATCACGGGCAGCCAGTTTTTCGCCCGCTATGCCCAAGATGGCGAGCGCATCCGCCCCTTCATCACCGGCCGTGCCTTCATGACGGCCGACAGCACCCTGCTGATCGACGAGCAGGACCCTTTCGCATGGGGCATCTGAGAGGTGCAGGGGCGTCCAGACAGCCTCTGGCCACCTCTCCTTTGCTCCCCTTTGAACAGGTTCTTAAACACCACCACAAGGAACGACCATGAGCGACAACATCTTCACCGGCTGCATCCCAGCACTGATGACCCCCTGCACCGCCGAGCGCACGCCAGACTTTTCGGCCCTGGTCGCCAAGGCCCGCGCCTTGGTGGATCTCGGCATGCGTGCTGTCGTCTACTGCGGCTCCATGGGCGATTGGCCGCTGCTCTCCGAACATCAGCGCCAAGAAGGCGTTGCCCGCCTGGTGGCCGCCGGCATCCCGACCATTGTCGGCACCGGCGCGATCAACACCCGCGAAGCCGTCTCTCATGCTGCCCATGCAGCCCAGGTTGGCGCCCATGGGCTGATGGTGATCCCGCGTGTCCTCTCGCGTGGCAGCTCAGCGGCTGCCCAGAAGGCGCACTTCTCAGCCATTCTCAAGGCGGCGCCCCAGCTGCCGGCGGTGATCTACAACAGCCCCTACTATGGCTTTGCCACCCGTGCTGATCTGTTCTTTGAGCTGCGCCACGCGTTCCCGAACCTGATTGGCTTCAAGGAGTTTGGCGGCGCAGCAGACATGCGCTATGCAGCGGAGAACATCACCTCCAAAGAGGAAGACATCACGCTCATGGCCGGTGTCGATACCCAGGTCGTTCATGGCTTTGTGAACTGCAACGCCAGTGGCGCCATCACCGGCATCGGCAATGCCCTGCCACGTGAAGTGCTGCAACTGGTCGCCTTGAGCAAACAGGCGGCGCAGGGAGATGCCAAGGCACGCCGTCTGGCGCGCGAGCTGGAATCCGCACTGGCCGTTCTCTCGTCCTTCGATGAAGGCTGCGACCTTGTGCTCTTTTACAAGCACTTGATGGTGCTCAACGGCGACAAGGAATACACCCTGCACTTCAATGAAAGCGATGTGCTCAGCGAAGCGCAGCGCCGCTATGCCGAGCAACAGTACGCGCTGTTCAAGGCCTGGTATGCCCACTGGTCCGCCGAGCACCGTCTTAGCTAACACCAGCGAGGCTGCCCAAGCGACGTAAAAGCCGGCGGCCGATGCCGCTCCTCCACAGGAAATTGCATGTCAGACTTCTCGCATACAGACTCCGGACCGGACGTTACCGACATTGCCGTGGTGGGCGCGGGCATCATCGGTACCTCATGCGCACTGGCGCTGGCACGGCAAGGCCTGCGCGTGACGGTGATCGACGCCCAGGAACCAGGACACGGCGCGTCATACGGCAATGCTGGCCACCTGGCTACCGAGCAGGTCAGTCCCATCGCTGACCTGTCCATTCTCCTGCGTCTGCCCGCCATGCTCTTCGACCCGATGGGGCCATTGCGACTAGATTGGAAATACCTCCCCCATGCACTGCCCTGGTTCACGCGGCTGCTGCTGAACCTGCGCGCCGCGCCTGTTCAGCGTACGGTTGCAGGCCTGCGCAAGCTCAACGAAGCCAGCCTCAACGCCTGGCAGCGCTTGCTGGCATCCATCGGCTGCGAAGAACTGCTCCAGGTCCGAGGCTCACTGCTGGTCTACGAGCGAAGGCAGTCCCAGACCCCTCTCGAAACACTGCGCAGGCGCTGGATGCAGCAAGGAGTAGAAACCGAGCTGTGGTCAGCGCAGGCGCTTCAGAATGCGGCCCCCCTGCTGAGCGAACACCTGCTGGGAGGGCTTTTTTTCCCGCAGACTGGACACTTCATCGACCCCCATCTGGTGGTCTGCCGCCTGGCCGAGGCTGCCAGGGCCTGCGGCGTGCACTTTGTCCAACAGCAGGTGCGCCACGGCCGCCTGCATGACAAAGGCGCCGTACTCACCACCAGCCAAGGGCAGCTGAACGCCCGGCGCGTGCTGATCGCCTGCGGCGCCCACTCGGCCCCCCTCGTCTCCGAACTGACCGGCAGGCCTGTGCCTTTGGATACCGAACGGGGCTACCACCTGATGCTGCCCCACGAGCAGGGGCGACTGCCGTTTCCGGTGACCTCCCTGGAGCGCAAATTCATCATGACTCCGATGCTGGGAGGACTCAGACTCGCCGGCACCGTCGAATTTGCCGGGCTTCACCGCCCGCCTCGCATGAATCGGGCTTGGCAACTGCAGCGGTTGAGCCAGGGCCTGTTTCGCCAGGATCTGGACGCCCGGGATGCAACCACCTGGATGGGTTTCCGGCCGTCATTGCCCGACTCGCTGCCCGTCATTGATCAAGTGTGTGATGGGCGGGTACTGCTCGCCTTTGGTCACCAGCACCTGGGCCTGACCCAGGCGGCCATCACGGCCGAATGGATCGCCCAACTGGCCGTGCGGCCTGCGACCACCGTTGCCTCACAGACCCTTCCCGATCTTTCGGCTTATCGGCTGGACCGGTTTTCAGGGCCATGGCTGTAGCCTGACTCCATCGTCCAGCTGCCGTGTATGGCCAGCCTCTCGAACCCAAGACGCGTGACCGCTTCCCCATCAAGAGCAACGGGGCTCACATCAGCCGGTTGCCCTGCATTCGACAACGCGTCATTACAGGGCTTACCCACTCCAGTTGGAAGAATTTCTACTTTTGTCTGCAGGGATTGCCGCTCGTCCTCTGCCCAAACAGCTGCACGCCAGGGGCAGGTCACCGACGATGAGGCCCACCAGGTTGGTCAGGCCCAATGGAAAGCCACCCGAATGTGGCTGAGACTAGGATATCTGGCGGCGGCGAATGCTCATGAACCCGACCAGACCCAAGCATGCAGACAGTCCCATGAATGACCACTGGCTCATCGTCGGCACGGCCGTGGGACTTGGGGGCACGGTTGCTGCACAAGTCACGACGACGTTGGTCACATCCGCATTGTTCATGGGACCGGATGGTGCTTGCGTCACGGTACACACTTGCGCAGCAGGCTGAGTGACAACGGTCACTGCATAGCTGTCAGTGCCCAACAGCCCCAAAGGGAAAACAAAGGGCCCAGCAGCCGCCACTTGTATCTGGTCGCCATTGCTGTTGGCCAGTGTGACGCTGCTGCCATTGGCCAGCCCGATGACGGTGCCGCTGACATGGAAGGGATTGGGTGCCCATCCTGCATAGAGGGTGATGTTCTGCGTCACAGGCGTTGCAAAGCTATACAGCTGCATGAGGCCCGGATCTTGGAACCACCCCGTGAAGCTATAGCCAGCCCGCGTGGGCGCCAAAGGGTCTGTGGCGAGATCATCGGGAAAGACCGATTGGGGTGCAACGGCAGATCCCCCATTGCTGACGAAATCCACAGTCAGCAAGCAAGATTGACCCGTGTCTTCGAGTTGAATATTCGTGACCACGGGAGAAGCACCGTTGCCTGCAGTTCCTGCCTCGTACAAGCGCATCGAGAGCGAGGCGCTCTTGGCGCAAACCGTGGCCGAAATGGAGCGCGCAACATTGTCATTAGGGATCGCAAGCGTAGCGGTGGCAGGTCCGAAATCCAGTCCTAGCGCAGTGTCACCAGCAGAGTCATCATGCCAGGCGTCCGCGGTCACGCGGTATACCTGGCCCACCGTCAACCCGGCAACGGTGCGGTACATCTCGCCTTTGGGACGGTTCGCTCCCAGGACAGTGTCAAAAAACGCTTCGTTGAGCCAGACCGCTTTGGCAGCGCCACCTGGAAAAACCGTGGCTCCGTTGGGGGTCACCAGATAGGATGCGCCATCAAATGTCCAAGTGTCGGCACATGTCGCTTGTCCGTACTCCGTCGCTGGCGACGCATAAGGGTAGAACATGTTCACAAAGCCTATCCCCGTCGTCACCGGGGATGCATAGTTCTGGCCCGACGTGCAGGATTGCAATTGGTCTAAGAAGACAAGCGATTGCGCTTTGGCTTGCTGGACGGAGGCGATGACTGCAAACAACAAAACTGAAAGCAGCTGCCGCAATGGACGAGAAATGTGGTGTCGCATAGTATTTTCTACCTCATTTTTATGCAGATAACGGGGTCACCCAAACTCACACGGCGCGTTCCATGCGCCTAGATTTCACATCACTGTGGAACATTGGGTCTTCTTCCATGCATGCTCCAATTTAGATCATGCATCGATTCAGTTGCCTATCGCCGATCAACAGATGACGTTCCATCACTGGATACGCCCAGCATGGCCGGGCGTTTCGCATAGCTAGAGCCGTGCTATGCCAGTCAATGCACACGCCTCTTGACATTAACAGCCGCAAAGCCCAACAGCAGGAGCGCCATCAGCACCAGCATGGCGTTGCCGAGGCCGGGCACGGCCTTGACGGAGCCGCCCACATCGCCCGTCGTCGCCTTCAACGGCGTGGTAACGACAATGCTCACCACGCCATTGGCAATGGTCACTGCAGGATTGTTCTGGTAGCTCGATGCCTCCCAGGTGAATCCGCCAGGAGCTGCCGGCATGGGGCCTGTCGCAGTCGCCGTGCAGCTGGCAGCCGCGGGCAGGCTGCTGATGACAGCGGGCACGCTGGTGCCATGGGTCACGGTGATCGCCAAGGAGAAGCTGCCATCGGCGCCGCAGTTCAGCGAAAAATTGAATACCCCATTGACCTGCGCAATCCCATCGGCCGGGCCGGTAAACAACTGGCTCAGATCCAGGCTGCCGGTCTGGCGCTGCAGGGCATTGGTCACGCTGACGGCCACTGGTGCCGATGCCAGCGTTGCGGTGGGGCTGGGGCTGATGACGGGCGTGCCGGTCCAGAGGTAGCCTGCGGGCGCAGCAGGTGGCGCGTTCTCTGTCACCGTGCAGGCATCACCGTCGTAGAAGCTCAAAGCAGCACTGCTGGCGCTGCTGCTGCCAGCGGCAACGGTGGCAGACCAGTTTTGCGGCGCTTGTGCGCCACAGGTGACGGTGCCGCTGAAGGTGAGCGGAGCGGGCAGGCCACTGGGCGACAGACCCGTGATGGTTTTGCTGACCGTCACCGCTGCGCTGGTGTTGAAGATCTGGAGATTGACCGAGCTGCTGTTGGACGAGGTCACCGGATCCACGACACCAGAAGGTGCGGCGGCATAGGCCACGTTGGGATAGGTTCCGGGGATGTTTCCAGCGGTACCTACGATGGTGAATCGCACTTGGCCGCCATTCCCAATCGCCGCAATGCTGCTGCTGACGGTGCGCGTAGCAGCGTCATAGTTGACGGGGCCGCAGGTGCCCGGCGCCACTTCAACCGCACAGCTTGCGCTGGCGTAGACAAAGCCATTGGGCAGCGGATCGGAAAACGCCACGTTGCTGACATCGGCAGGACCGGCGTTCACCACGCTGACGGTGTAGGTCACCGTCTCTCCGGCCTGGACGGTGACTGGCGCTACCGTCTTGTTGGTGGAGATATCCGCGCATACAAACGGCTGCTCCACCAGGATTTCGTCATTGGATCGCTCGGGGTCGGTGACGCCGACCGGTGCAGAGACCCGAAAGTTATTCTGAATGGTCCCGTTGGCAGAGGTGCAAGCGCTCGTCATGTTGGCCACCATCGTGTAGGTGATGGTGACGGCACCGCCTGATGGCAAGCTGGGCACGGTGGTCTGGAACAGATAGCCCGCGCTACCGACCTGGCCGCTGTAGTTCTGGAAAACGCCGTTGTCGGGACAAACCGCGCCATTGGTCGCCGTGCAGCCGGCAAAGCTATAGGCGGCATTGAGCTGGACGCCCGCACCGTAGGCATAGGGGAAATCCAACATGGACGCCCCATCGGCCGCTGCCGGGCCGTTGTTCGTCAAGGTCATCGTGTAGGTGACTGGCTGGCCAGCGACAAAGATATCGGTACTTTGCGTTTTGGTCGCGACCAGGTCAGCCTGTGGGCAATCCGCTGTGGCATCGACGGTTTGTTCCACTTCGGCGCGATTGTTGGATGCATTGGAGTCCGTGACACCCGGTGGCAGTCCCCGTGTCTGAAACACATTCTGCAAAGGCCCGGAGGGCAAGCCGCATCGCAAGGGCGCATCCGCCACCATCGTGTAGGTGATGGTGATCGTGCCTCCTGATGGCAAGGCCGGTACCGACGTATTGAACAAATAGCCCGCGCTTCCCACCAGGCCCGAGTAATTCTGGAATGCGCCAGCGTCCGGACAGACGGCGCCATTGGCCGCCACACAGCTCCCAAAGCTGTAAACCGCATTCACGTTGGCGGCAGCCGTGCCGCCGTAGCCGTAAGGGAAATCCTCGATCAAGACGCCATCCGCAGCGGTGGGGCCGTTGTTGGTCAGCGTCATGACGTAGGTCACCGGCTGGCCAGGGACAAAATCGTCAGCGCTTTGGGTTTTGGTCACTTCCAGGTCCGCCTCCGGACAGGCGGCCGTCGCAGCTACTGCCTGCTCCACTTCCGCGCGGTTATTGGTCGGATCGGGGTCGATGACGCTGGCGGGCATGCCTCGGGTCTGGAACACGTTTTGCAGTGCGCCTGCCGTCAAGCCGCACATCGATGGCGCTGTCGCGACCATCGTGTAGGTGATGGTGAAGGCACCGCCCGATGGCAAACGGGGAACCGCGGTATTGAACAAATAGCCTGCGCTTCCTACCTGACCGCTGTAGTTCTGAAATGCACCGGTGTCCGGGCACACGGCACCGTTCACTGCGCTGCAACCGCCAAACGTGTAACTGGCATTCACGCGGGCCGCAGAGCTGCCGCTGTTTCCGTAGGGGAAGTCCTCCATCATCGTGCCATCCGCTGCCGCAGGGCCGTTGTTGGTCAGCGTCATGACATAGGTCACCGTCTGGCCAGAGACAAAACTCTGAGCGCTCTGCGATTTGCTGACCACCAGATCGGCACCATAGTTCATCGCCGTGCTCACCGAACTCGTATTGGACTCGGGCATGGGATCGGTGACGCCCGCAGGAGGGCTCACCGTCGATGTATTGGTGAGCGAGCTCGGCCCTGAGACTGCAAAATTCCCCAAGATCTCAATCGTCACCTTCCCCAGTGCGGGAAACGTGGGCAGGACGCCGGAGACCGCGCTGTTGTCCGCCACGATGCTGGCAGGGCACGACGCCCCATTCGTGGCGGCAACACAGGAGGCCGAAACATTCACCACGCCGGGCGGCAGGGTGTCCAAAAAGCTGGCGTTGTTGGCCGCATTGGGCCCATTGTTGTCCAGCACCAGCGTGTAGCTGAATGCACCACCGCCGGCTGCCGTGGCCGGCCCTGACTTCACGATCTGCAGGTCGGCGGTCTGGCCCCAGGCAATCACGGAAATGGGCAGCAACGCAAGGATCGCCCCCAGCTTTCGCAGAAGGCTGCTGAAGTAGTTGTTTGTCATATCTGGATATCCCGTTGGATCTTTCTGAGCCCGCCAGCCGCTCCAAGCCGGATGCGTTCGGGTGTGCATTTACCAAAAAAATGAGCTATTTGGCAAATGTATACACGGCCGTAGATATCTGCAAATAATGTTAACAAATGTTTATTTGCTCTACAAAACGACTCCATTGCAGGGCGATCCTGGAATGCAGGCCGCGCCCGGTGCGGGCGATGCCGTCTTGGTTCTTGGCAAGGGATAGATCCAGAACAGGGCAACCTGGGCACAGGGCTTAGGCGCGACAATTAGAATGATTCTTATTTTCGTCACTAGCCCCCTGCCTGCAGGGACTGCCGCCGGCCCTCCGCCCCCTCCATGCTTGAGCGCTTCTACCGCGAACTGCTGAACTTTCTCCACCGCCAGGTGGGCGACCGCGATGCGGCGGCGGACCTGGCGCAGGAGAGCTATGCACGGGTGCTGGCAGCACAGCGCTCGGGGCCGCCGGTGATGGATGGTCGGGCGCTGCTGTACCGCACCGCGCGCAACCTGGTGATTGACCAGCACCGCCGTGACGCGCTGCGGCGCCATGACAGCCTGGACGAGGTGGCGGCATCCGATGAGCCGCCCGCGCCCCAGCATCTGCAACCCGAGGAGGCCCTGGTGCGACAGCAGACCGTGCATGGCTATGTGCAGGTGATCGAGAGCCTGCCGCCGCGCTGCCGCGAGGCCTTTGTGCTGCATGTCATCGATGGCCTGCCGCAGGCCGAGATCGCAGCGCGCATGGGCATATCGGTTAGCATGGTTGAGAAGCATGTGGTGCGCGGCACCCTGGCCTGCAAACGGCATGGGCAGGGGCCTGGCGCTTAGTGTGCACCGCTTCAATCGTCTCCTCCTCACCGCCCCTCTCGCTCCGTTCCCTCCCGATTTTTCTGCGCATGTCCAGCACCTCTTCATCCTTTAACCACCGCCCGGGTGACTTGCCCGAAGGGATGGCTGCGGACGAGGCCAACGATGTGGACGCGCTGGAGCACGAGGCCGCAACCTGGGCGGTGCGCTGCAACGCCGGGCTGGATGCGCAGGGCCAGGCGGCCTTGCAGGCCTGGCTGGCGGCTGACCCGCGCCATGGGCCCGCGCTGGATGCAATGCGCGCCAGCATCGCGGGCGTGCAAAGCCTGCCAGCCCGCGACCTGGCCCGGCTGCGCGCCGGCCTGCCTCAGCGTGATACGCAGACCTCTACTCCGCGCCCCCGCTTTTGGCAAGCTTGGCTGCGCCCCGTGCTGCCCTATGCCGCCACGGCGCTGGTGGCAGCGGCCGTTGTGGGCGCAGGCTGGTTTGGCTGGTGGGTACAACCCAGCTTTGAGCAAAACTATGCCTCGCAGCGCGGCCAGCAGCTGATGGTCACCTTGCCCGACGATGCGGCCTCCGGCAGCACCGTGCAGCTCGATACCGACACGCACCTGACCGCACGGCTCTACCGCAACCGGCGCGAGGTGGCGCTGGCCGATGGACAGGCGATGTTCTCCGTGCATGCCGACGCCAGCAGGCCCTTCCAGGTGCTGGCCGGTGATCTGCGCATCACCGTGGTGGGCACGCGCTTTTCGGTACGCCATACGGCGCAGGGCATGGGCGCGGGCCACACCCAGGTGGCGGTGGAAGAAGGCCGGGTGAAGGTGGAGCGGCTGCAGCGCGATGCGGACCAGACCGACAAGGCGCCGGCCATGGTGCTGCTGACGGCCGGCCAGATGCTGGAAGACAGCAACGCGCAAGACGCGGGCCTGGGCACCATCACCGAGGTGGCGCCCGCCGCTGTGGCCCAGTGGCGCAGCGGTCGGCTGAGCTTTAACCGCACGCCCCTGGCCCAGGCCTTGGCCGAGTTTGAGCGCTATGGCCCCACTGGCCTCGTGGTGCGCGACCCGGCCGTCGCCGCCCTGCCGGTGGGCGGCAGCTATGGTTTGAACCAGCACCAGCGCTTTGCGGAATTTTTGCCGCACCTGCTGCCGGTGCGCCTGGTCAAACGCGATGGCCTGACGGAAATCGTCGCCCGCTAAACGTCACGGACCAGGCCCTGGTTCCTTCGTTGCCAACCCTTGCCGTACTTCCGTAATGTCTGAGCCTTTGGGCGTCGTCTCATCCACCAAGCTTCGGTTTGCCGGGCCGTGTGAGCGCCTCAAAAATTATTCAAAATTTTTTTCCTCGGGACCTGCGGATTCCTGGCGCAGCTGCGTCTACAGGGGGGTGGCGGCGCTGTGCGCAGCGCAACAGCCGTATCCCTTTACCGCTCCAGGAGTCCCTTGCATGCTGCGCACCGCGCCCCTTTTTCGCTCTCGCCCCACGCCCCTTGCCATGGCCGCCGCACTGGCGCTGGGTATCGCCGCTGTCCAGCCGCTGACGGCGCATGCGCAAACGGCAGCATCGTCGCAGGAGGGAGCCCGCAGCTTCGCGATTGCAGCGCAGCCGCTGGCCCAGGCGCTCAATGAGCTGGCACGCCAGGGCGATCTGCAGCTGGGCTTTCCGGCCGGGCTGGTCGCTGGCAAGACAGCACCTGCCGTATCGGGCCAGCTGACGCCGCAGCAGGCGCTGGACCGTCTGCTGGCCGGCAGCGGCCTGCAGGGCGCGGTCAAAGACCGTGCGGTGCTGGTGCGGCCTGCACCCCCTGCGCCATCGGGCGATCCAGCAGGCACGGTGGTGCTGCCCACCGTCTCGGTCACGGCAGCAGCCATCGAAGCCCTGCCCGGCCCCTATGCCGGCGGCCAGGTCGCGCGCGGCGGCAAGGTCGGGTTGCTGGGCAACCGCGATGTGATGGACACGCCCTTCAGCACCACCCAGTACACCGCCAAGCTGGTGGACGACCAGCAGGCGCAGACCATTGGCGATGTGCTGGTCAACGACCCCTCGGTGCGCAACACCTACGGGCGCAATGCGGGCCGCGAAGAGTTCAACATCCGGGGCTTTACCGTCTTCAACTACGACGTGTCATACAACGGCCTGTATGGCCTGTCACCGCGCAATGCGGCCTCGCTGATCGGCGTGGAGCGGGTAGAGGTGCTGCGTGGCCCCAGCGCGTTGCTCAACGGCATGGCGCCCGCTGGCTCGGTGGGCGGCGGCATCAACCTGGTGCCCAAGCGTGCCGGCGCCACGCCGCTCAATCGCGTGACGGCCTCGTACGCGCAAGACAGCCAGTTTGGCGTGCATGCCGACTTTGGCCGCCGCTTTGGTGCCGACCAGGAATGGGGCGTGCGCCTCAACGTCGCCAAACGCTCGGGCGATACGCCCATCCATGGCGCCAGCGAGCGTGTCGATGCCTTGGCCCTGGGCCTGGACTACCAGGGCGAGCGGGTGCGGCTGGAGGCCGACATTAACTACCAAAAGCGCGTCACCCATGGCCGCAGCAGCCTGCTGTTCCCACCGTCGGAAGGCACGCCGATTGCCGCAGCGCCCGACAACAAGACCAATTTCCAGCCATCCTGGAGCTACTGGGATGCCAAGGAGCGCGCCGCCATCGTGCGCGGCGAGGTGGACATCAGCCCCAACCTGACGGCCTACGGCGCGCTGGGTGCGATGGGCTATGACTTTGACAGCCTGCAAACCACCTCGCAACTGCAGGATGCGCAAGGCACGCTGATGGCCCGGCCCTACCGCCTGAAGGAAGCCGTGAACACCCGCACTGCCGAGGTGGGCCTGAAAGGCAAGCTGCAGACCGGCAGCCTGGGCCACGAATGGGTGCTGAGCACCAGCGGCTATGCGCAAGACAATGGCCTGCTGCGCCAGAATGGCACGGTCTACGCGTCGAGCATCTACAACCCTGCCGACATTGCCAAGCCCTCGATCAGCATCGGCTCCAACCTGCCCCGCACCGGCGAGACGCGCATGACCAGCGTGGCGCTGGCCGACACCCTCTCCACGGCCGACAAGCGCTGGCAGCTGACCCTGGGCGCGCGCCACCAGGAGGTGCGCACCCGCACCTTCAACGGCACATCGGGCGCGGAAACGGCGCGCTACGACAAGTCGGCGATCACGCCGATGGCGGCGCTGCTGTTCAAACCCACACCAGGCATATCGCTGTACGGCAACTACATCGAGGGCCTGTCCCAGGGCTCGACCGCGCCCGAAGGCACGGCCAATGCCGGCGAGATCTTCCCGCCCGCCAAATCCAGGCAGCTGGAGCTGGGTGCCAAGTTCGACACCGGCAACTTTGTCACCACGGCCAGCCTGTTCCAGATCAGCCGGCCCAGCAGCTTGCTCGATGCCTCGACCACGCCCTCGACCTTCCGCATGGATGGCGAGCAGCGCAACCGGGGTCTGGAGATCGTCACCCAAGGGGAAGTGCGCCGGGGCCTGCGCCTGCTGACCGGCGTGGCCTTTACCCAGGGCAAGCTGACCAAGACCGAGGATGGCCTCAATGATGGCCGCACGGCCCCTGCCACCCCCAAGGTGCAGATCAATATCGGCGGCGAATGGGACACTGCCTGGGTGCCCGGCCTGACCCTGACCGCGCGCGCACTGCACACCAGCAGCCAGTATGTGGATGTGGCCAACAGCCAGCAACTGCCCTCCTGGAATCGCTTTGACCTGGGCGCGCGCTACCGCTTCACGGCCGGCAACACGCCGGTCACCCTGCGCCTGACGGTGGAGAACCTGCTGAACAAGAACTACTGGCAGTCTGCCGCACGTGAAGGCCTGACCATGGGCGCGCCGCGCACCGTGCTGCTGTCGGCATCGACGGAGTTCTGATTGCGCACTGACCAGGCGGCGCGGGCTGCCCAGCCGCGCAGGCCTGCGACGGGCTGGACCGTGGCATCGCGCCTGCTCGCCGGCAGCCTGGGCGGCTATGCGCTGGCCCAGCTGCTGCCCGTGGCCCTGGTCGCCAGCCTGGCCCCGGCACTGCCGCGTACCGATGCGGTGCTGGTGGCGATGCAGCTGAGCTTTGTCGTGTATGCCGCTGCGCTGATGGCGGCCTTTGCCGCCCGCAGCGCAGGCCGCGCCTGGGTGGGCATGCTGCTGGCCAGCTTGGGCAGTGCGCTCATCGCCTGGGTGGCGCTGTGAGCCCATCGCATCCCCCCAAGCGCCCACATCGCCCGCTGCGCCCGGCGATGGCGGGCCTGCATACCTGGGCCGGTGTGCTGTTGGGCTGGCTGCTGTACTTTATGTTTGTCACCGGCACTGCCGGCTATCTGGATACCGAGATCGACCGCTGGATGCGCCCCGAGCTGCCCCCAGCGCAGTACCCGCTGCCACCGGCGCTCCAGGCCGCACATGCGCTGGCCTATCTGCAGACCCATGCGCCCGGTGCCCGCAGCTGGTCCATCCAGCTGCCGGTGGACCGCAACGAGCCCTATCTACGCGTCGATTGGTCGCCCGCCGGCGCCGCACAACCGCAAGCCATGTGGCTGGATGCACAGACCGGCGCACCCATCGCCGTGCGTGATACGGCGGGCGGCCAGGCGCTCTACCAACTGCACTGGCGTCTGCACTACCTGCCCCCGGCGCTGACGGAGTGGCTGGTCGCCATCGCATCCATGGTGCTGCTGCTGGCGCTGTTGACCGGCATCGTCGCGCACCGGCGCTTTTTTGCCGATTTCTTCACCCTGCGGCTGGGCAAGGGCCAGCGCTCCTGGCTGGATGCGCACAACCTGGCCAGCGTGGCCAGCCTGCCGTTCCAGCTGATGATCAGCTACTCGGGCCTCGTCTTTGTGATGTTCTCCTTCATGCCGCTGATCGCCAGCGCCTGGTACGGCCAGGCACCAGGCGCTGCGGTGCGCAGCTTTTATGGCGAGCTGTTCCCGCCAATGGCCACTGCCCCGGCCTCCGGCCAGGCCGCGCCGCTGACCGCCATCGCCCCGCTGCTGGCCCAAGCCCAGGCCCAGTGGCAGGGCGCGCCCGTGGCCGTGCTCACGGTGCAACACCCGGGCGATGCCAACTCCCGCATCAGCGCCATCGGCAACTTTGCCGCAGGCCCCGTGCGCGAGGCCGGCATCCTCATCTTTGATGGTGTCAGCGGCGCCTTGCTGGCCGAGCGCCCTGCGCGGCAATCGGCGCCGCGCGCCGCCCGCGACCTGTGGCTGGGCCTGCACGAAGGCCTGTTTGCAGGCGCAGTGCTGCGCGCGCTGTACCTGCTGTCGGGCCTGCTGGGCTGCGTGATGATTGCCACCGGCATGGTGCTCTGGTCCGCCAGGCGCAGCGCACGCCAGCCGAGCGTGGGCCATGCACTCGTCAGCCGGCTCAACCCTGCGGCCATTTTGGGCCTGCCCGTGGCCATTGCGGCCTACCTCTGGGCCAACCGGCTGTTGCCCATCGGCATGGAGGCGCGCGCGCAATGGGAGCTGCATGCGCTGTTTGCCACCTGGCTTGTGAGCTTTGTCTGGGCGGCCTGCACCGCACCTGCCAAAGCCTGGCGCTGGCTGGCCTGGTGTGCAGCGCTGGGCTTTGGCCTGCTGCCTGTGCTGAATGCCGCTACCAGCCATCGGAACCTGCTGCAGTCAACGCAAACGGGCGATGCGGTGATGGCCGGTATGGACCTGGGCTTTATCGCCTTGGGCCTGGCATTTGCAGCAGGCGCCCTGGCCATGCAACACCGCCAAAAGGTTCGCCGCTGATGCTGGTACTGTCTGCGCTGTGCATGCTGCTAGGCTTGGCCGCGCTGGCCTTGGCGATGGACCGGCATGCGATGCATCTGCCTTTAGCGTGGTCAGGGCGCCGTGCACGGCGTGGGTTGCAGGTGCTGGGCGCAACGGCCTTGCTCGCTTCGCTGATTGGCACCCTAGCGGTGATGGACAGTGGTCTGGCCTGGATCACCTGGCTGGGCTTGCTCGCGCCCGCCACACTGTGCATTGCGGTGGGTATGAGCTGGGTCGGTCGCGGCCAGGGGCGCGGGCGATAGGCGCCCCAGCCATCCAAAGCAGCGTGCACCAAGGGGCCAGCAACCGCCAAATCCGCACTGCTACACTGCTCCCGACCTCACTCCCTGCCCTTTAGCCTTGGCCCAAGCACCCCACAACCGCGCCGCCCAGCGCAAGCGCAAGTCCAGCTGGTCATCGCTGCGCATGCCCCAGCACATGGCATCTACCCTGCAGAAAAAGCACTGGCTGCGTCTGCATGGCCTGTGCATGGGGCTGCTGGTCTTGCTGGTGATGTGGGCGGTCACGGCAGCACTGCTCCATTCCGGGGTGACATCGATGGCGCTGCGCTATGCCATCAGCCTGGGCGTGGGCTATGCGGTCTACCTGCTGGTGCTGCGGCTGTGGGCGGCCTACCTGGTGCGCAATGCCTATGCGCGCAAGCGCGAAGACTCCTGGGTCGATGGCATCGACCCGGTGCCCGATCTGCACGTAGGCAGGGGCGCGCCCGATTGGCAGTCAGGCGGGGGCGGCAATTTTGGTGGTGGTGGGGCGTCAGGAGATTGGGCGGATGTGGACCTGTCGTCGGCTACATCCGGTGCTTCCAGCTCCTGGACCGATGCCGTCGATGTGGTCGATATCGGCGGCGGCGATGAGGGCATCATCATCGTGCCCATCCTGGCCGTTTTTGCCGGCCTGCTGCTGGCCTTCTTTGGCTTTGGCGCGCTGCTGTGGCTGTACTTTGGCGTGGATGTGCTCTTGACCGTGGCGGTGGAACTGGCCTTTTCGATGATGACCGCCCGCGCCCTGGTGCGGGTCGAGCGCGCAGGCTGGCTGGCCTCTGCCGTGCGACTGACCTGGAAGCCGCTGCTCGGCGCCCTGGTCTGCGCCGTGGCGCTGGGTGCGCTGGCTGACTGGTGGGTGCCAGAGGCCACCACCTTGCGCGAAGTGATTGCCCATATCCGGGGCACGCGATAACAACCTTGGCCTACCCAGCGCTGCCACAAAGCCGGTTTATGCTGCTCCTTTGCTGGCCGCCACGGCTTCCCCCCATCCATGACAAGGACTGTTCATGCCCATCGTCGTTACCGCCCAGAACACCATCCAGATTGGCGCTGCCGAGCCCCTTCAAGGCAATGCGCCCGAAGGCAGCTATGCAGCGGTGTTTGAAGACGATGGCGACACCGCCTACTTCTATGCGCTGGATTTTGCGAACGCCGAGCAACCCATCCAGAACGCGCTGCACATCTACAACGTGGCCGATGTCTCGGACAAGCACCTGCCGTCCGAGGTGACGATTGGCTGGTCCACCGATGGCAGCAAGGTCGTGCTGCTGATCAATGGCTACCCGCATGCGGTGTTTGATTTTGCGGCCAAGCAGGGCTACTGCCGTACCGCCTTCCCGCCGCCGGATGCAGATTCCGGCTGGAGCGGCCATGACTGGTCCGACGATGCGGTCGAGCTGTTTGCCACCGAAGCCTGATACCGAAAGGCGCAGCCGCATGCACAGCCACCAGTTCGCGCATTGGCCCTTTGCCGATGCGCACAACACCGCCAGCTTTTCTACGACCAAAGTGGTACGCGAGCATCTGCCAGTGTTGATGGTCTCGCATGATGCCGATGGGGCTTGGCAGTTTCTGGATGCCACCACCGACGAGCCCGGCGAGGCCCTCTTGGTCTGCATGGCTTGCATCTATGAGCGCGACCAGAGCCTGGAACAAATCGCAGACCTGCCATTGGGTTGGAGCGCCTGGCGCCAGGAAGTGGGCGGCGCCTGGGAGCGGTTTGAAAACCCGCCAGAGGACGACGGCGAAGACGCGGACAGCGCGGATTGAACCTCAGGCATCGGCGCCCTGCTCCAAGCCACCTCCACCCCCAGGGCTGCCGCCATCCCTTATTCTTGGAGTTTTGTTCAACCCAAGGCCCGCATGCCCTACACCGTTCAACACGAAGAAGCCGATTCCAAAGGCGCGTTTTTTATCAACCGCGATGCCGCACGCGTGGCCGAGATGACCTACAGCCGCACCAATGCCACGATGATCATCATCGACCACACGGAAGTGGATGATTCACTGCGCGGCGAAGGCGCCGGCCGCCAGCTGCTCAATGCCTTGGTAGCTTGGGCCCGTGAGACCCACACCAAGGTGCTGCCACTGTGCCCCTTTGCCAAGGCGCAGTTTGCCAAGGATGCGTCGCTGCGCGACGTGCTGTCCTAACGCCTGAGGAACCTCAGCCGCGCCCTATATAGCAGGCTGCCGCCATGGCAACCTGCGCGGAGCGCGTGGACTCTGAGCTTCAATACATGATTCTCGCCACGCCGCTTTTGACTGCGAATCTACTCAGAAAAATTTGCTTTTCTGAACTCCAACTCATAGCTCGGCATTCCCACACCGCCGCCAGCCGCTGACTGTTCCAACTTCAACACGGACACATCTTCGCGCCTGGCAAATTCTTCAAAGATAAGCGCTAGCATATAAAAAATATGCTTTGGCGCAGCAATGTAGGCCGTCAGCGGCTTCATTTCTTTGGCTATTATTTTCCCATTGACCTGCACCGAATAGGGCCAAGCCTTCTCTATGAGGCCGGCCACCGGTAAATTTAAAAACGGCTCTGCTGTATTTTTACCAAACACCCAGTCAGCAGCAAATCCAGAAAATGGCAACATTGCTGAAAATTCATTCAATGTGATTTTTGAAAAATCACACTTCAGATCAATATCATTCCAGCATTGCAGCGCGATATACCTGACATCCCCCGCAGCCCCATTTGGAATTCTCAAAGAAAAGTATTCCCGTTGAGACTGGGATATGCTTTTGAAAAATCCAGCCACCTCCAAGAAGTCGGAATGAGTCACCACCAGACCTGGCAGGGTGATGTACCCATTGACAACCCGATGCTGCCGCCTTCTCTCAATGACTGGATAGCTAATTTTCATAAACATCATCAGTTAGAGAACGCTTCTCCCGCGTATACCTTGATATCAACGCGAATTTGCTTCTTCACATGGTCCTTATCCGCAGGATTGGGACCAAAGGAAAACGTAGGGCCTGCACATACCCCGGCAGGCGGCCGCGCAGAGATCCATGCGGCAGCCTGAGAGAAGTAAACCACCCGGCTGCTCATCTCAGCAGGCGTCAGCAAACCCTGCACCCCTTCCAGCATATTCAAGCCTTGCACGACGGTAAACGGCATGGGTTGCGCCCAAGCCAAAGATTTGGTATTACCATTTCCAGGAATATCTAGCCCCTGTGCTTGAATAGTTCCCCTATGGCATTTATTGTCATTCGGGCAGCTATTTTTTCCAGCATACGCTGATCCTGAGAAAACAAGCGCTGTAACGCCAAAGGCAGCCATGATCTGGGCAACAGCGCTTCCACCGCCCACTACCATTCCGCCCAGCACGCCAGCAACCAGGTACCCCAGCGCGATAAGCATGGCGATCATCGCCAAGATGATCAAGGTGGTAACGATCAGCTCGATCGCTCGGGCAAGAGGTTCCGACTTGGTCTCGCAGGTCATTCCCTCGCCGCCGTTGGCACCAGTCCCAATTATATATGCACCGCTGCCAGTTTGCGGATCGATCGCCACGTAGGCTTCTGCATCCCAATACATGGCACTGACCTTATCCTGCGGCGCATAAACAATATAGCCATAAGAAACGTAGTTGGCTATCTGCTGCTTTAATGTAGTATTAAGACTAGACTTTGATAAAAAACTCGAAAGATTATCACTGGTAATAGAATATATTTTCTGACCCTTTTTATTGGCTTCAGACAGGACTTGCGCAGCAGCCACACCCAAACCAGAAGGCCACTGAAAAACTTCGTCGATGACAGAACCTTCCAATGAAGAGTTCTTCATCCCCATCATCACATTCATGTTGACAAAGGCTTGGTTATTGAAAACACCTTTGTTTTTTGAAATGGCATGGGTAATGCGAGGAATATCAATAGAATAAGCCTTGTAGGCACCAATTCTTGGCACACCCCATGAATAAGTCACCTCCAGTGGATTGGAGAACATCCCTACCGAAGGAAGTCTCAGATACGCAAATCCATTTAACTTTGCGAGCACCTTATCGGACACATCCGCTCTGAGAAAATACCCCAAGTTCAAATGATGAAGATTCTCAGTGAAGGTGTTCGGATTGAAGCCATGGTACCGCGCCTTAACCATTTTCTCTGTGACACCCACCGAACTGACACCAAAAACAATGGCATCGCCTACTGCTGAATCCACTGAAAAATTCTTCTGCACACTACCCAACGTGGGTGAATAGATATCAAACCCCCACCACTGCTCACTTCCCATGCGCCGTGGTCCAGAAGTAAACAGCTCCTGATCATTCAGCAGCAGTTTCGTTTTTTGATTGACAAGATATGCTGGCAAATTTTCTGCATTATTAGATGCATAGTTTTGTAAAAGCTCGGCATCCGCATTGGTGGCTGGAACGCCGATGGCACTTATCTTGTTGGAGCCAATATTCGACAGCTGTATTTTTTGGGTATAGCTAGAGTTACCGAGAGATTTATCTATCGCATTTTCGAACAATTTGATGGACACAGACCACTTTTGTGAATCCGGAATCTGAGCCACTGCGGAAGACTCTGTAACAACCACATAAGGCAGTTGCCCCGAAAGCGTGGAGGGTGCCGATTCCTTGATGATCTTTTTGCCCATGATCGCATCCTCACTGAGGTCAATCAGATTGGCTTTGATATGGGCTTGAATCTTGCCGCTATTGTCATTTAAAAAATTTTGCAGGGTCAAGAAATCTACCTTTGCTACCCAACCTTCTGCGCTATTAGCCTCTGACCCGTTGCCAGCGAGTGCCAGCGCCTCTGCCTGACTTAATCCAGAAAAATCTTTAAACTCTACGCCGCTGGCATAGCTGTATTGCTTGTAACTCGAGTCCAATGGAATCCACGCATTAATATTAGCATTGGTATTGTTATGTTGAGGAGGTACGATATCCGCACCGCCCTGAACCGAGCCTTTACTGGCTGCATAATTGATATATGCAGTAACCCACACATGTTCCATTTTTATCTTCTGAATAACTCCAGAAGACACTACACCGACGTTAGCGATTCCCCCTTGGCCCAGCATGTTTTGCGCTGAAGCTGCGTCGTCGAAATTGCCAATGAGGTTCTTTGCTCGGTCCACTGGCAGTTCGATGGTGCCAAACTGGTAGCGGGCGGGGATACCGCTTGCTCTCAAAAGCGCTATGGTCAAACTCGCTATGTCTAAAGAGTTGCCTTTTCCCGACTGTAAAACAGAATCCGCATTCTGCATACTTCCCCATGAAGGAAGCCACTCAATATGGTTCTTGACCCAATTCTGAATCGCAACCGGGTTTTTTTGAAGTTCTGCCGCTTTGGCTTTGATCGCATCGGTCAGGACAACTTCTTCCGTCTCCGCTAAATCGGCGTTTGATGGAGCCTCCTCAGCGGTTGGAAGGGTTGTGAATTGCACGCCACCCACGCTCGTCACTTTGGTAACTTTCGCCACATGCGATTCACTGATGCCAAGCCGCAAATTCCACTCTTGGCGCGTTTGAGCGGGCTCATTTTTGTAAGGTTGAGACGCGTGCCACGGCAGGTCCTTGCTGGTGTTCACGGTCTTTTTATGGGTGTTCTCGGCAAGAAATGCGCCCAGCTCTTGCAAATCAGCACTGTTCACCGAACCCGCAGTTTTGGCCACCAAGGCGCCTCTATCAACGACCAGGCGCGCAACCAGCGCGTCCAACTTCCGCACCTTCTGCTCAAACTCGGCAGCTGCCGCATCGTGGCGGGCCAAGAACTCTGCACTCAGACCTTTTTGCAGCAACGTTGCGCGCATGCTGTGCAAGTCCGCGCGCGCGGCAGCGCTTTCGTCCTGAAGAGCGGCCAGCGTCGCTTGCAGCGATGCCGGGGTCGTCTTGGCGTTGTAGACGGGCGCTGGGCCTGCCTTCTTTTGCTGGGTCAGCGCCAGCGACTGCTGCACCAACAAGTCCTGGGTTTGCTCGCTGGCTTGTTGGATCAGGTCTTGCAAGCGCAGCGAGCTGGCATGTTCCATTTTCTGGGCCTGGTAATTCGCGGCCTTGAGCTTGGCATCCCAGTCTTGCAGGCGCTGCATTTGGCTTTGCGCCAAGGGGCTGTAGGCCTGTTCGGCTTTTTCCTGGGCGATGGCGCTCAGCGGTTGCAGCGCCAGCGCGATGTGGGCTGCAGCCACTACGTAGGCAACAGGACGCACTATTTTCTTGAAGCCGCGCATCACGGCATCGGTCGCTGCGTCACCCGCTGCGGCTGCCATCTGGCTGTTTGCATTAACGATCGCCATATCGTTCTCTCTCTCGTTTTTTGTCGTTGTCATGTGCGGGCCCATACCTTGGCGCATGGGCCCGCTTTGTGGTGGTGCTCAGCGGCCCGCTTGCCGGCGTCGCAGGCCCGCAGCGGCCAAGCAGGCCAGTGCGGCACTCAGCAGCAGCAACCCAGCAGGGCTATGGGCTGGCACCTTCTTGGCATTGCCGGTGTCTGTTCCGGTTCCATTGCCATTGCCGCCGTTGCCAATCTTCAAGGTCGCAGTCGCCACCGCTTCCTCGCAGCCCGCTGCGCCCAGGCTGGCAATCACCAGCACGTGGGCGGGCGCGCCTTGCGGCACGGTCCAGCGGTAGTTCTGGCTCCACTGGCCAGAAGCTGCGACCGACACGTTGGGGGTGGGCGTCTCCATCAGTAGCGCGCCGCTGTCGGGGTTAACCACGCGCAGGGTGACTGCGCCGTTGGCCAGCGCAGCGCCGGGGTTGTCCAGCTTCAAGCCCAGTGCGATGCTGTCGCCAATACTGGCCATGCTGGGCGTTGCGGTAATCGCACCAACGGCACCAGGCACGCAAGCAGCGGCAGCCTTGACCTGGAAGCCCGTCGTGCTTTCAGACAAGAGGTTGCCCACGCTGTCGTACAGCCTGAGCTGCGCCTGGTAGGTGCCCGCTTCCAGTTGCCCGGCCGGCAGGGTGTAGCCAAACTCGCGCGATCCGGCGGGTACCAGCTGCGTGATCGCCTCCGCCTGCTGGAACGATGGGGTCGCCTTCATCCGCTCACGCTTGGTACTCGTCAGCTGCAGCACCACGGTTTCTGCACGCAGGTTTTGCTGCACCACGTTCGATGAAGTGTTGCCTGCACGTGAGGTGATCTGCGTGGCCTGGCCCACCAGGTACTCGGCCTTGTCGGTGCTGATCTTGGTCGCATTGCCGGGCCCAGGGCCGCCAATGACCTTGAAAGGTGCCGTGGCGCTGCCGTAGACCACCCCTTCTGGCGATACCAGCTCGGCCAGCAGCAGGTAGTCGCCCGCCAGCACGCCCGCTACCGGCCAAGTACTGTCCACCTGCAGGGTCTGCCCCACAACGACGTTGACCAGTGCAGGCAAAGGCAAAGAGGCCACGGCATCGCCGTTGGCGTCCAACACGGTAAAGCGCACTTGTGCCTCACGCGCAGCCACACCCTGGTTGGTGACCGGAGCAGAGAAGAACGCGCTCTCCTGGCTGGTGTACACCGGCTTGTCCGTCAACGCCTGGATGCTGATGTTGGCATTGGCGGCAATGCGCGGCACCACGATGGGCGAGACCACCTCTCCGGCCACAAAGCTGTTCTGGAACTTCAAGCTGGCGATCTGCGCGGCCGGGCGCACTTCTTCAATCGCCATGTTGGCCAGCGCCAGGTCAAAGTTGACCTCGCGGCCCGTCTCGGTAATGCCGGTGAACGACCACAGGTACTGCGTGGAGCCATCGGCCTGCGGCAGCGTCTTGGTGGGAGCGGGCTGGATATTTGTCGGCGCCGTGTTGGCCGCAAAGTTCACCACCAGGTCGGCATCGAGCGCACCCAGACGGTCCAGCATCGTGGGCAGCCAGATCTCGATCCAGGTCGAAGACAGCAGCGATCCGCCCAGCCCCTGGTTACTCAGCCAGGAGCCATCGGCGCGCTGCTGGTTGAGCACATACTGAATCGCTCGCCGCAACCTCGGGTCGCTGCGCGAGGGGTTGGTGAAGTCCAGCGCCACGCCGACGATGGCCGTCGCCACCGGGTCGCTGGTGGTGTAACCCGTCGTATTGCCCCAGCCGCCGTCGCTGTTCTGGCGGCTCCACAAGGTCTGCGCAATGTCGTAGATCAGCGTATCGAACTCCGCAGCGCGCGCCGTGCCTTGGTAGTACTCGCGCAGCTTGGACAGGCCCATCATTCTGAACGCCGTGTCCGCATTGTTCGAGGCATTGAATATCGAGCCCGCCACCAGCTTGGTCGCCGACTTCGCCAAGGTCGCGTCGATCTTGGTCGCGACATCAGCAGCGTCCGCCGGCGTGAATGCCATGCGGTTGAGGCTGTAGCTGTCGCTCCACAGCAGCGAGCCATCCGGCAAGGCCACCGCCGTGTTGACGGACGCAAAGCCCAGGCGCTCGACGATCCAGTTCTCGTTGTACCAATACAGCCCATTGCTGGTGCTCAGCAGATAGCCCTTGTCGCCCCACCGCACCAGCTGGTAAGGCGTGCCATTGGTATATGCCGCAGGCGTATCTCTGAACGCGCCACTCAGCTCAAAACGCAAGACGCGGTTTTGTCCGGGGTGGGTCACCAGGATGGCGCCATCGGGCTCCTGCTCCAGCTGCCCACCCGTCGATTCAAGCAGGTTGCTGTTGAGGAACTCCGACAGGTTGCCCGCCTCATCGAGCTTGTAGAGCTTGGTCTGCCCATAGGCTTTGAGCAGGAATCCGCCGCCTGCCAGCTCCATCGCATCGCTGCTGGCCTGGCTGCTGATCTTGACGGGCGTGCCCACGGTGTCCGACAGGTAAACACCCGAGGTGGTGGCGATCAGCAATTTGCCATTGGCCAGCACACGCAGGTTCTGGATCGGCAAACCCGTCGCCACTGGCGTCGCCTGGGCAGAGGCCAGATCCACCGCATAGACAGTTTGCCGGCCCCTGTCCCCCACATAGACCTGGCCGTTGGCAGCCACGGCCAAGCGCTGGTCACCGGTGCTGAGCCCTGCAATGCTGACTGGCGTATTGGTTTTGACGGTGCCCGGGCCGTGCTTGTTCAGCAGCGTGCTGTAGTCCACCAGGCTGGCCACATTGATGCCCGTCGATTGCCCGGTTGAGCCCCACCAGTGGCCGCCATAGTCCGGATTCCACTCGCCGTTGTTGGCGATGGAGACAATGGCTTCGGCCAGCTTGCGGTTGCTCGATGCAATCTCCTGCGGGTTGTGCCACTCCTTGGTCGCCCACAGGCCTAAAGTGGTGGTGGTACGGATGTAGGTTTCGCCCGAGTAATTGACTTTGCCGTCCGCACGCACCTGCTGCAAGATGGCATTCATCAGCTCGTTGCGCTTGTTCTGGTCGAGCGGCTGCACAAAGCGCAGGTTCTTCTCGCCACCCACCACAGCCTGCGTCTGCACATGGCAGGCAAAGCACTTGAGATCGCTCACATGGTGCTGGTAGGCATAGCTGTCGCCATAGCGCACGGCCTTGGTCACGGCATCCCGAATCACGGGCGCCAACGGATCGGTGCTGCTGCCCGATGCCATGTCCAGCCCGGTGATCTTGATCTTGCCTTTGACGGACTGGTCGCCGGGTGGCACCACCGGCTTGTCAACCGTGAACTCGGCCTTGGCCATATCACCCACATACAGGCTGGACTGGATAGCGGCGCCCGGCGCAATGCCTGCCGTCACCTCCACCTTCAGGCTGGCCGCCTTGTCGGGCATCCAGGTACCAAAGCTGATCTCCTGCAGGCCACCAAGCGCAATGCTGGGGGCTTGCGCCGTGGTCTGGTACACCAGCGCGCCGGTGGTGGAGTCACTCACCTTGAGCAAGTAGCCCGATGCGGGCAGCACCACGTTGCCATCGTTCTTGACCAGGGCGCTGAAGGCCACCGGCGTATTCGCACCAGCCTGTACGACCGGCGGCTCTGCATTGGCCGAGCCAGAGAATGCGGCCTGGGGTGTGATGTCCAGTGCGGCGCGCAAGCTGCCGGTGACAACGCCAGTGGGGTTGTCCTTGCCGCGCGAGCCGGGCTCGACCAGCTTGGCAATCACCGCATACCGGCCGGCGGCATGACTGGCGGTGTTCCACTCAAAAAACACCTCCAGCGCTTGGCCAGGGTTCAGCGTCGCATCGCCCAGCGGAATGGCCGCCGCATCCAGCGCAGACAGCGTGGCCACCACATCACCGGCGGGGCCCTGGATCTCCAGCACGATGCTGGTGGTCGATGCCGCTGCCGAGTTGTTCTTCAGCTTGACGCTGGCCTTGACAGGCTTGTTCAAACCCGTGGTCGTGGGCGCTACCACCAAGTCGGCGAGATCGAGAAAGCCCACCCCTGCCGACGCCGGAATCACAAAGTCCTGCGTGATATCGCCGGGCTCGGCAATCGTCAGTTGGTAGCTACGCGATTGGAAGCCACTGGCAGACACCTGCACATCCCAGGCGATGCCTGTGAGCCCATCGAGTACATAGGCACCGGCCGCATTGGTCAGTGCACTGTTCGCACCCACCGCCACCGTGGCATTGGCAATCGCTGCGCCCGATGTATCGGTCACCAGGCCATGCAAGACGCTAGTTTGGCGCGCCGCAGACATCTCAATGGTGCCGGCATCCAGGCGCGAACCAATGCTGGAGGTACCAGACTGGCTGATGGTGCCATAGCCCGCCAGGGTGTACTTCAGGGTGATGGCCCCGATGGGCGCCGTCATCGAGAACTTGCCATCCGCACCCGAGGACCCAGTGGTTTGGGATGAGGGCCCTTGGATCGCGATCGCGACACCGGCCAGTGGCGCTTTCGTCGCCGCATCGATGACCTGGCCGCTCACCGGCACCGAAGTGGCGCTGGCAGAGCTCGCGTCGATCAGCGCAGGCGAGAACACGCCCGTGCTGCCGGCAGGCAGGTTGGCCGTGCCCGATGCACTGACCCAGCCCGCTTTGTCAGCAGAAAGAACGACTGCACCGGCGGCCACGCTGGTGATGCTGTATTTGCCTGCGGCATCGGTGCTTGCCTGGTAGCTTGTTCCAGCTGCCGTGTTCTTCACCATCACCGTCACCCCGGCCATCGGTGCGCCACCGGTCTCTTGGGTCACCGTTCCTTGCACCGTCACCGTCGTCACTGCGGGGTCCGGGTTGGCAGGCGGGGTCACGGTGATCGCCTTGGTCAACGTGGGCGAGAAGCTCAAGCTGCCGCGCGCCTGCACTACCCCCGATCCCATCACCAGGCTATAGCCTTCCTTGGTCGCCGCAACGCCTACCTGGCCGGCGGGCGATACCGCAATTTCGTACAAGCCTTGTGCATTGGTCTGCACCGAGATGGGTGCTCCTCCCGAAGCCGGTGTCACCGTGACCGTTGCGTTCTCCAGCGGCGTGTTGCTGCTGCCATCGAGCACCATGCCCAAGACCGTGCCCGAGTTGGCCTGTTGGCCCGGGTCGGTCGGCTTGACTGCCACCAAGGCCAAGGCCCTCAGAGCGAGGGCGGTCGTGTAGCTGTCGGCTTCCCAGGATCCATCGGGCTTTTGGCTGCCCAGCAAATAGCTCCGCACCTGGGTGGCGACCTGCGGGGCCGATGCGGTGTAGGGATGCACCGCTTCAAACACCAAGGCCGTGAGCATCTGGCTCTCGCCCCATGCGCCAGAGGCGGCTTGCTTGGCGAGCAAAGCCTGCGCCAAGGTCTGTGCCAAGGCCAGGGTGCCGGCGTCTTTCAGGGCATCGGCGTTGATGGCGCGCAGCACCACGGCCGTGGTGTAGAGGTTGGCATAGCCGCCCGCCTTGAGCATGCCGCCAGACTGCTTGGACATCAGCCACTGCATCACCCCTTGGCGCGTGGAAGCTGCCGGTGCGGCAAAGGTGCTGTACCCCCAGGCCGTGTCGATAATGCCGGGCACCATCTCGTCGGGATAGGTGGCATAGCCTTTGTCGGCAATAAACCGAGAGGACAACGGCGAGGTAATCTGCACACCCTGCTGGGTTTTGAGCGACTGCCAGCAAGCCAGGGTTTCGGTCGGTACGTTATCGCCCGATGCGGGCATGGCATTCACCAGCGCCGTTACCTGGCTGTTATTGCCTGCCAGGCGCAGCAACGTTTGCGCCGCTTCGCATTGCGCCTGCGCAGCGGTACCAAAGCGCGATTTACTGGCCAGTTTGCCGGAGGGCAGAACCTGCCCCTGCAACCATGCCAAACCTTTGGCCTGCGCCACGCCATCGGCCCGTGCTGCAGTCACCCCGGCAGCCATGAACAGCAGCAATAACAGCCATATCGATAAGCGTCTGCCCAACGCACGAAAAAAATGCTTCCCCTCTGACACCATGGTCGTCACCATCCATCTCTCGTATTTATAAAAATCGCAGCAGACACGACAACGCGGGTGCGTACAGGCATCCCTCCGTTTCAGATCTGCAGGTATTGGGTTATCCCGGTATTCGCCACCACAGCGGGTGAGCCAGCCAGCGCGGCGCTGGTTCCAACCTCTCTGAAAGGGGTCGATGGCTATGAGAATTGACCAAGAGTGCGATCAGCTAGTCATAGTGATCACTCACCACGCATTGCCAGCGTGGTTTTCGCCAGGGTGGCGAAGCATTACGACATCGATGCAGCGCGCGGCCGCTTCCCTCCCTCAGGCTCCCCTTATATACATTTTGTTTCCATTTGATATAACTATGGAGGCAAATGTAGACGAGCTTTACAAAAGCACCTAGCGTGTTTGTAACCGTCGAAATGACGGTGGGTTTCTCATGGACTGTCAGCGACTTGTCAGTATGGGCGGCTATGCAGCGTTGCGCCAGCTATTCACCATCAGCCTATGGAATATATTGTTTAGCTCTATCTATGCTTGGCTGTAAGCTCTGTTTTTCGATAGCAGTTGCCAAGTCTCACCGGCATGCCCTGTCCCTATTCGTCCCAATAGTTCTTGGCAAAATGCAGCCAACAATCTCCGCAAAGCAGCGGCCATATTTATACAGATTCACACATATTGAAACACAACAGCTGTGCTTTTAAGCGTGCCGGGTTTGGATATGTCTCATTTCGGCGTAATGCGTCGTTACGTCCTCAAAGGCAGTTGTGTTGGTATCAACAGCCGTCTTAAACCATTCAATGACGCGATAAAGCCTGGCGACAAAAACCCTTTGGCGGGCGAGCGCGTTGAATGGCAGCTGTACTCCGTATTCCGACGACCAATACGCAGCCAATCAAACGGCCAACACCCCATCCCGCAACTGCGCCAGCGCCCCATTGCCCAGCGCTTGCGCGTTGTAGCACAGCCCAATGCGGCGTTTGAGCTCCACCTCCAGCGGCTGGGTCTGCACGCCCGGCATTGCTTGCGCGAGGGATTCAGGCACGATGGCCCGGCCCACACCGGCCGCCACCAGGTCCAGCGCCAGCGAGAAATTGCCGGCCAGCGCGGCGGGGGTGTCGGCGCGGCTGCCGTAAATCGGCACCAGGCGTTGGTGGCTGGCGTGGCTGGGGCAGACGATCCAGTCGGTGGCGAGGTCTTGTGGGGTGCCCGCTGCGTTGTCTGGTGGCAGCGCTTGGGCGGGCAGGGCCAGCACATAGCGCTCGCTGAGCAGCGGTAAAAACAGCTCGTCCTCGCAGCGCAGCTCTTCGCTGGCCAGGCGCGCATCGCCCTCGCATTGCGCCAGCAGGTGCAGCTGCAGGCCGGGCACGCAAGCCCGGGCGGTGGCGGCCAAGTGCTGCACGGTGCTGCGGGCCACATCTTCTTCGACGCCAATGGTCAGGCGCGCACGCGCGCCGCGCTGGCGAAAGCGCTGGGCCAGGTCGTCGGCCTCGGCCACCATGCGGCGCAGCTGGGGGTAGAGCGCGCGGGCGTCGTCCGTCACCTCCACCCCCCGCGCCTTGCGCACAAACAGCGCCGTGCCCAGGGCCTCTTCCAGCAGGCGGATGCTGCCCGACAGCGCCGGCTGGCTCAGGTGCAGGCGCTGCGCGGCAGCGGTGATATTGCGCTCTTCAAAGACGGCGACAAAGGCGCGGAACTGGCGGTAATCCATCACAAGCCATAAGTAAAACGTATGAGTGAAAGAAGAATAAACCATTTTTCAAACGACATACGCTCGATCTACACTAGATTCTCTACTGATTCATCAGAAAAATCTATTTCTTTAGAAAGCCACAACACCATGCAAAACCGCCAACCCCTGATCGTCATCACCGGTGCCAGCTCGGGCATTGGCCTGGCCACCGCGCAGCTGTTTTCGTCGCTGGACCACCCACTGCTGCTGCTGGCGCGCCGGCTGGAGCCCATGCAGGCGCTGAACCTGCCCGACACGCTGGCGATCTCTGTCGACGTGACCGACCGCGCCGCACTGGCCGCCGCCGTGCAACAAGGCGAAGCCCGCTTTGGCCCGGCCGATGCCATCGTCAACAACGCCGGCGTCATGCTGCTGGGCGAGATCACGCGCCAGGACCCGGACCAGTGGGACCGCATGCTCGATGTGAATGTCAAAGGCGTGCTCAACGGTGTGCATGCTGTTGCCGCCGGCATGGTGCAGCGCCAGCGCGGCAGCATCATCAATGTGAGCTCGGTCGCGGGCCGCAAGACCTTCCCCAACCATGTCGCCTATGTCGGCACCAAGTTCGCCGTGCATGGCCTGACGGAGAACCTGCGCGAAGAGCTCGCTGCCCACAATGTGCGCGTGACCACCATCGCCCCCGGCGCGGTGGAGACCGAGCTGCTCGGCCACACCACCGATGCGGCCATCAAGTCCGGCTATGAGGACTGGAAAACCGCCATGGGCGGCAAGGTGCTGGCGGCGCAAGATGTGGCCAACGCCATCCACTACGCCTATGCGCAGCCGGCCGGCGTCTGCATCCGCGAAATCGTGCTCGCCGCAACGCGCCAGCAGGCCTAAAAGCACCGGCTCCACCCCGGCTACAGCCTCCATCGCCGCCAGCAGGTTGCGGCCTTGGAGGCTTTTTTGTGTCTCACTTCAACAAACCAACTTGAAAGCGAAACTGATCCTAAGTATTAGTTTTAATTAATTTGTTATCAAAATCTCCGCTTAATAGCTAGTATTTGTAGAAATACTAATACTTAAAAATCTACTGAAAAGTGCCCCAGGCACTGCAGTGGATCCACAACGGAGACGACATGAAGACAACCTCGGGTCTCGATGTCCGCGCCTTGAAGATTTTCGAGGCGGTGGCGTCTTCGGGCAGCCTGTCCAAGGGCGCGGCAGCGCTGGGGGTCACGCAATCGGCGGTGTCGCAAACGATCACGCAGATCGAGGCGATCTTGCAGACGCAGGTGTTTGACCGCTCGCAGCGGCCGTTCAAGCTCACGCCGGCAGGCATTGCACTCAGCCGCCGCGCCGGGCAGATTGTGGAAGACATGGAGCGGCTGGTGGTGCATGTGCGCGATGCCGACCTGGCCAGCCGCCCGGCGATTCGCGTCGGCATGATCGACTCCTTTGCCGCCACCGCAGGGCCGGCCATCGTCAAGAAGGTCACCGAGTCGGCCAGCCAGCTGCTGCTCTGGTCGGGTCTCGCCAACAGCCATGCGACGGCGCTGATGAAGCGCCAGCTCGACCTGATCGTCACGACCGACACGCTCGACGACATCGACCACATCGTGCGCCGCTCCATCTTCTCCGAGCCTTTTATCGCGGTGATCCCCAAGGTGCGCGAGAAAGAGTTCAAGAACGCCGACCTCACCACCTTGATCGAGAAGATGCCGCTGATCCGCTTCAGCGCCCGCTCCCACTTTGGCGCGCTGATCGAGCGGCACCTGCGCCGCCAGGGCTTCAGCCCGCGCCCCTATCTGGAGATCGACACCTCCGACGTGGTGATGGCCATGGTCGCCGCCGACCTGGGCTGGACCGTCACCACCCCCATCTGCCTGCTGCAGGGCCGCACCTACAGCGGGCAGATTACCGCCATTCCGCTGCCCGGCGCCAGCCTGCACCGCACCATCTACCAGCTCTCCCGCGAGGGGGAGTATGTGGACATGGCCGAGAACTGCTTCCAAGTGAGCAGAAGCGTCATGGAAAACGACATCTTTCCCGATGTACGCCAACTGATCCCCTGGCTCAGAAGCGGGATCGCGCTGAGCTAGCCAGCCCTTGCACAAGCCGCTCTCCATGGCTGGGATGCCACCGCATCCGCGCCAGGGGAGCGCCTTGTCCAGCGATTGGCCAGCTCTTGAAAAACAGGAAATCCAAGGAGACACATATGACCCTCAACCGCCGTTCCTTTATCCAACAAAGCGCCGCCGCCTCATTGGCCGGCGCGCTGTCGCTGCCCAGCTGGGCGGCCGATGCGACCGTCAAATACGGGGGCTCACCCTGGCTGGGCCACTACCCCGCCCACCTGGCGATGGCCGAAGGCTATTTGAAGGAGGTAGGCATCACGCAGGACTGGCAGTCCTTTGCTACCTCGTCGGCCCGCATGAGCGCCTTCATGTCCGGCGGCGTCGATATTGGCTGCGCTGGCATTGTTTCGGCGCTGGCGCTGATGTCGCGCGGCGCCAAGCAGTTCGCGATCATTGCGATTCCGGAAAACTTTGGCCGCGTTGAAGGCCTGGTCGCCCGCAAAGGCATCGAGACCGTGGCCGATCTCAAAGGCAAGAAGATCGGCGTGACTTTCGCATCCAGCACCCACCTGCTGGTGCTCGATGTGCTGGAGCAGGCCGGCATCAAACCGGGCGAAGCCGATGTGCTCAACATCCCCGGCCCGGAGCTGCATGGCGCGATCAAGACCGGCCAGATCGATGCGGCCGCCGCCTGGACCCCGCACTTTGACAACATCCTGCGCGAGCCCGGCGTCAAGCTCTTGGCCGATGACTCGCAGTTCAGCCTCTACAAGTCCTTCAAGGTCACGCCCGGCCCCGATGTGCTGCTGGTGCGCCGCGAGTTTGCCGCCAAGAACGGTGAGCTGGTCAAGCGCTACCTGTCGGCCTACTTCAAGGCCAGCGATCTCCTGCGCGAGCAGCCCGAGAAGGCCTCGCAGGCGCTGCTCAAGTTCACCGGCTTGACCATGAAGGAGCAGATGTCGGCCGTCACCGGCTCGGACTGGTACCCGCAAGCCCAGCAAAAAGAGCTGCTGACGGGCGAGTTTGTGCAAGGCCTGCAAAAGCTCGCCGAGATGCTGGTCAAGCACAAGCAGATCGACAAGGCCCCGGTCGTCAAAGACTGGATCGATGCCTCCTTTGTCTGAAGGCCGGAGCACACCCCGTGATTGCCAAACCCCCTTCATCCATGGCGCTGGCCGCCACCAGTGCGGCTTCCGTGCTGCTGTTCATCGCCGTCTGGGAGGCCGTGTGCCGCGCAGGCCTGGTCGACCCCATCTTTCTGCCCCCGCCCAGCGCCGCGCTGGGCAAGGCCGCCGCCATGCTGGGCGACGGCACCTTCTGGCCCCACATCCTGGCGTCTGCGCGCCGGGTGATGATCGGCTTTTTGGCGGCCACCGCCGTCGCCATTCCGCTGGGCATTTTTCTGGGCACCTCGTCGTACGCCCGGGCGGCCTTTGACCCCATCCTGTCGTTTCTGCGCCCGCTGCCCTCGATGAGCTGGATTCCGCTGTCGCTTTTGTGGTTCGGCATCACCGAGACGCAGAAGTACAGCATCGTCTTCATGGGCTGCTTTGCGCCAGCGATGGTCTATGTGATCGAGGCCACGCGCAATGTCGATCCGCTCCTGGTGCGCGCCGCGCAAAACCTGGGCGCCAACCGCTGGCAGGTGATGAAGGAGGTGATCCTGCCGGGCAGCCTCTCGCAGATCCTGAGCGGCTTCAAGGTGATCCTGGGCCTGGCCTGGACCTGCGTGATCGCCGCCGAGCTGGTCGCCGCGCGCGAAGGCCTGGGCTTTCTCATCATGAACGGCAAGGAGTTCTTCCAGACCGAGGTGGTCGTGCTGGGCATGGTGCTCATCAGCACCACGGTGCTGATCACCGACTTTTTCTTCCGACTGATTGAAAACTGGGTACTGAGGTGGAAACAATGAACGCGCAACACAAAGGCCCGATGATCTCGATCCAGGGGATCGCCAAGCACTACGGGGATTTCAAGGCGCTCGAGCGCGTCGATCTGGAGATTGAAAAGGGCGAGTTTGTCGTGCTGCTGGGCGCCTCGGGCTGCGGCAAGTCCACCCTGCTCAACCTGGTCACCGGTTTTGACAAGCCCACGGCCGGGCGCATCGTCGTCAACGGCCGCGAGGTCAACAAGGTCGATCCGCACTGCGGCATGGTGTTCCAGCAGTACGCGCTCTTTCCCTGGCTCACGGTGCTCGACAACGTCGCCTTTGGCCTCAAGATGAAGGGCATTGCCAAGGCCGAGCGCCTGCAGGTGGCGCGCCGCTTTATCGACATGGTCGGCTTGCAGGGCTTTGAGGACAAGTACCCCAATGCCTTGTCCGGCGGCATGCGCCAGCGCGTGTCCATCGCCCGCGTGCTCGCCAATGACCCCGATGTGATTCTGCTCGACGAGCCCTTTGCCGCGCTCGATGCGATGACGCGCCAGGTGCTGCAGGACGAGTTGCTGCAGATCTACGAAAAGAGCAAGAAGACCATCATCTTCATCACCCACTCCATCGACGAGGCGCTGCTGCTGTCCACCCGCATGCTCATCATGAGCGCACGGCCCGGCCGCGTGGTGACCGATATCCGCAACGACCTGCCCATGCCGCGCAATGCGCAGGTGCAGCTCTCGCCGCGCTACAACGAACTCAAGGGCCAGATCTGGGACACCGTGCAGTCCGAGGTCATGCGCAGCCTGCAGGCCACCCGCCACTAACCACCACCACCCCATGTCCAAGCAACCTACTTTCCCGAGCTACCAAGCGGGCTCGGGCTGGAATACCTTGCTCCCCAAAAGGCAAGCCAAGACCCAGGCGCCCAGCGAGCGGCACTTTGATGCCATCGTCATCGGCGCCGGCGTCACCGGCCTGGCCGCCGCCCGGCGCATCGCCGAGCTCGAGCCCCAGGCCCGCGTGCTGCTGGTCGATGCCAGCACCGTGGGCGACGGCGCCTCGGGCCGCAACTCGGGCTTTTTGATCAACCTGCCGCACAACACCGGCATGTCCGGCCACGGCAGCCCCATCGAGGTGGCGCGCAAGCAGATAGCGCTCTACAACACGGGTCTGGCCTGGCTCAAATCGCTGATCGACCAGCACCAGATCGACTGCGGCTGGAACCCTGTCGGCAAGTACCACGCGGCCGCCACGCCCGACGGCGCAGCCCGCCTCAAAAGCACGCTCCAGCAGTACCAGGACTGGGGCGTCGCCTACACCGAGCTGGGGCGCGATGCCTTGCAGCAGCAGCTGGGCACCACGCACTACCACTACGGCTACCACTCGGACAACAACGTCTTTGTGCAGCCCGCCGCCCTGGTGCGTGGCCTGGCCGACAGCCTGCCGGCCAATGTGCAGCTCTGGGAGGGCGAGCCCGTGCTGTCGCTGCACGAGGGCAAGCCCCACCGCGTGCGTACCGCTACCGCCGAGCTGAGCGCCCCGCGCATCGTCATCGCCAACAACGGCTTTGCCCGCAAGCTCGGCTTTGCGCGTGACCGCGTGTTCACCATCTACACCTACGCGGGTCTCACCGAGCCGCTGGACGATGAGGAACTGCACAAACTGGGCCCCGCGCCGGAATGGGGCGTGATCCCCGCCAACCGCCTGGGCACCACCTTGCGCAAGGTCGCGGGCGGGCGCTTTATGGTGCGCAGCTCGTACTCGTACGACAGCGAAGAGCCGCTCGCCCAGGTGCGCCAAGCGCTGCAGGGCTGCTACCAGATGCGCTACCCGCAGATGCGCACGCATGCGCTGCCGCTGGTCTGGGGCGGTGTCACCGCCCTCACCCGCAACGGCGCGCTCTACTTTGGCCAGGTGGGCGATGGCCTCTACATCTCCATCGGCTGCAATGGCGCGGGCATGCTCAAGGGCAGCATGTTCGGCAAGCTGCTCGGCGAGATGGCCTGCGGCCAGCAGTCGCCCCAGCTGGCCGATGCGCTCGGCTTTGAGCGCCCCAGTTGGCTGCCGCCCGAGCCGCTGCGCCGCATCGCCGTGGTCAGCACCATCCAGTACCAGAAATACAAGGCCGGCATTGAGCGCTGATGCGCGCTGATGAATGCCAGCTTGCGCCATCACCCAGGAGAACAGCAGATGACTACCACCAACACCATCACCCGCATCGGCGGCAACCACCGCATGTCCCAGGTCGTGCGCCACGACCACACCTTGTACCTGGCCGGCCAGGTCGCTGACCAGGCCGATGCGGGCATCAGCGGCCAGACCGAAGAAGTGCTTGCCAAGATTGACCGCCTGCTGGCCGAGCATGGCAGCCACAAGGAGCGCATCCTGAGCTGCCAGATCTACCTGGCCGATATGCGCCATTTCGCCGAGATGAATGCGGTCTGGGACCAGTGGGTCGCCGCTGGCCATGCACCGGCCCGCGCAACGGTGGAAGCGCGCCTGGCCAGCCCGGCCAAGCTGATCGAGATTTGCGTGGTGGCCAGCACGGCCGCTTGATGCCGCCTGCATGGCGCAGGCCATTGATGAGCCCCGCTCATGATGGCGTGCCATGCTGACCATCTAGTCATCACGGGGCTACATACCTACATTGATAGGCATGAACTCTGCTACCCACACCCCCATCCCCACCCGCCCACTCGGCCGCAGCGGCCTGCAGGTCTCCGCCCTCGGCCTGGGCTGCATGGGCCTGAGCTTTGGCTATGGCCCGGGGCTCAGCCGCAGCGCAGGCGTGCAGCTGATCCGCGATGCCGCAGCGCGTGGCGTCACCTTTTTTGACACGGCCGAGGCCTATGGGGCCCTGAACGAAGAGATGGTTGGCGAAGCGCTGGCGCCGGTGCGCAACCAGGTGGTGATTGCCACCAAGTTTGGCTTCAAGGATGGTGACTCCCAAGCCGGGCTCGACAGCCGGCCCGAGCGCATCCGAGCGGTGGTCCATACCTCGCTGCAGCGCCTGCGCACGGACCATATCGATCTGCTCTACCAGCACCGCGTCGATCCTGCCGTGCCGATGGAAGAGGTAGCCGGTGCCGTCAAAGAGCTGATTGCTGAGGGCAAGGTGCGCTACTTTGGCCTGTCCGAAGCGGGCGTCGATTCGATCCGCCGCGCCCATGCGGTGCAGCCAGTGGCAGCCTTGCAAAGCGAGTATTCGCTGTGGTGGCGCGAGCCCGAGCAAGCCACCTTGCCACTGCTCGAAGAGCTGGGCATCGGCTTTGTGCCTTTCAGCCCGCTGGGAAAGGGCTTTTTGACCGGAGCGATCCAGGCAGACACCGCCTTCAGCCCGGATGATTTTCGCCATATCGTGCCGCGCTTTAGCACCGAGGCGCGCCAGGCCAACCAGGCGCTGGTCGATGCGCTGGGCAGCATGGCCCAGGCCAAGGGCATCACCTTGGCGCAGGTGGCCCTGGCCTGGCTGCTGGCCCGCAAGCCCTGGATAGTGCCCATCCCCGGCACCACCAAGCTGCACCGGCTGGAAGAGAACCTGGCTGCCACCCAAGTCGTTCTGGACAGCACCGACCTGCAGCGCATCAGCGAGGCACTGGACCGCATTGCGATTGAAGGTGCGCGCTACCCCGCCCATCTGGCCAGCCGGGTCAGCCGCTGAGGCCTGCGGCCATCGCCCCCACTGGCGCGTGCAGGTGCAACACCCCAGGGGCCCATGCCAGCGCTGCGCTCAGGCGGCCATCAACAGCCATATGCAGCGAGCCACCCAGATATACACCGCCCATCCATGGGCGGAATGTGCTGCAGCCAGCATTGCGCACCCCCTGCAGGTCAAAAACGACGACTTCCTCTCTCGCCTTGCGAATCAAATGCGCAGGCATTGCAATGCGTTGCAACCCCATTTTCATGACCTATATCAAGAATATTTGATAGCAAGATTTTGACAATGTTTGACAAAAGTGAATAATCACATGCATTCAGAAAATTGACTCCAGACATCTACACAAGTCCATGTTTTTATGAGGTATTTCTAACGCCATAAGTTTGGTATAGTAATTTTTTCATCTCTTATAACTATGATAAAAAACCTCATCATAAATTCAAATACTAAATGAGGTGAGAGCATGAAACTAGGAAAACTGTTGGCGGGGATGGTGGTTGCCGTGCCGGCGATCGTGCTGGCGCAGGCCAATATTGAAAATGGCACCTTGCGGGTGGGAGTGCGCAACGATGGCTCGCTGATGCCCCAGGAAATATCGCCGCTGACGGGCATTACCTATTTGACGAGTGGTGCCGATGGGCTGACACCAGGGTGCTTCTGCGAGGCCTGGGGCGTTGCCGATGCCCTGAGCAATACGTCGGGCTATACCGGCGCCGATGTCGGTATTCAAGGGATTACGTCAGAGTCTTTCAGCGCTACGGCCACCACCGCTACCGCCGTGGCCAATGCCTTCAATACCTTCCGCGTGACCCATGCTTTTGCGCCTTCTTCGGCCACCAGCAATATTTACGAAGTCAAGGTCACGATCGAGAACATCTCGTCCGCACCAGTCGAAGCCCTGTATGGCCGCGCAATGGACTGGGATGTGTTCCCCACCCAGTTCAGCGAATACACGACCATCCAGCGCGGCAGCAGCACGGCGCTGGTCTTCTCCAGCGACAACGGTTTTCACAACGCAGACCCTTTGAACCCCGACGCTGGCATTCTGTTTACCAACCAGGATATTGAGGACAGTGGCCCCGAGGACCACGGCGCGCACTTCCGCTTCAACTTTGGCACCATTGCTCCCGGCGCCAAGGTGGAGTTCACCATTGGCTATGGCGCAGCGGGCAACCAGGTCGATGCGCTGGCAGCCTTGGCCGCCTTTGGCTCCGAGGCCTATTCGCTGGGCAAACCTAGCCAGAATCCGCCCGGAACCCCCAGCACCGATGGCACGCCCAACACCTTTATCTTTGCCTTCAAGGGCATTGGCGGGGTGCAGCTGATTGGGGTGGACGCCGTCAATGACACCGCTCCCGCCATTACCCGCCCCAACAGCGGCACGGTCACCGCCGTCAATGTGCTGGCCAATGACACGGTCGATGCGGCGCCCGCCACCACCAGCAATGTGGCCCTGACGCCCGTGGGCACCTGGCCCACCGGCATCACCGTCACGCCCGATGGCAATGTGCTGATTGGCGCGGCCGCCACGCCCGGTGCCTACACGGTGAGCTACCAGATCTGCAGCACCGTGCAGGCCACGCAATGCGATACGGCCACCGTCACCTTGGAGGTGACTGCCCCCGTGGTCGTCGTGCCCAAGGCCGTGCCGGTCGGCCACCCACTGGCGCTGGCGGGCCTGGGTTTGCTGCTGGTCGGCCTTGCCCGCCGAAAACTGGTCTGAGCCTGCGGCTTATCGCAGCCTAGCAAGACCCAGGGTGCGCTGCACGGCCACCCTGCCCTATCCATATCGATGCCCCGTGGCCTGCGCCAGGGGCATTTTTATCACTGGTACCCAGTGCGCCGCCGCCGCTACGGCGCCCTGGCGCAGGCACAAAAAAGCCGGGGCAGCTGCCCCGGCGGTTTGGCGTATCGGCGCTCAGGAGCCCGGTGGAGTGGCCCACCCAGCCCCTGCTGCCGCGCAGTGGCTTAGTGCATTCAGCGCTGGCGGCGGCGCAGCGTGGCAGCGCCCAGCAGCATCAGCGACAGCACCACCAGCGCCCATTGCTGCAGCGTGGGCACGGCAGCGGGCACGGCCGGCACCGTGCGCACAAGGGTGTTGACAAAGGACGCCGTGTTGCCGGTGGGGCCGGTCACCAAGCCCACTTCTGCCGGCAGCGTCTCACTCCAGACGTAGTCTGCAGGGGCCGCTGGCATGGTGGGCGTTTGTTCTACCGTGCAGTTGGCGCCCATGGGCACATTGGTGATGGCAATGGCGCCAGCGCTGCTGCCGCTCAGGTTCACCGTGGCGCTAAAGCTGCCATCGGCGCCGCAGTTGGCGGTATAGCCAAAGCTGCCGCTGATGCCCGCTGCCGGGCCACCGGTCACGGCGGTGCTGATGGTGATGTCGGTATTGGCGCGTGCCAAGGTGTTGACCAGCAGCGCGTTGTTGGCCGCTGGCGGCGCTGCCATCGCGACGGAGACGCTGGGCGCCGGGTCTTCCACCCAGATATGGTTGGCGGGGGGCGTGGGGCGTGTGCCCTCGGTCACCACGCAGCTGCCGCTGGCGATCACCGGCGTGATGGTGACACTGCCGGTCTTAGGCGTATCCAGCGTGATCGAGGTGTCGATCGCGGGCAAGGCCAGCCCATCGCTGCCGGTGCAGACCACCGAGACGGGGAAGCTGCTGCCGGTCAAATCCACCGGCGTGATGTTGGCCGGCCAGACCACTTGCTTGGCGATGGAGAGCTGCGCGGGCTGGCAGGTCAGTGTGGCCGTCGCTGGCGTGTTGACCTGGCCAATCGGCGAGACAAAGTCCGTGCCCGGCGTGATGGTGTTGGTCAGCAGCGGGGTGTCCGTGCAAGCCTGGCGGCCAGCATCGGTGTTGGGCCAGACCACCGGCACCGTGATGCTGCAGCCGCCGGGCGGAATCGTCACACCGCTGCTGCGGATGACATTGGCGCCAGCGACGGCACTGAGGCTGCCGCCCGTGCAGGTATTGCCGACGGTGCCGGCTCCCACCACCAAAGGCGCGGGCAGGTTGTCGGTCATATCGGCATTGATGATGGGGTCGCGCGTGCCATTGGACAGATCGATCGTCAGGACGGTGCTGTTGTCGCTACCGCCCAGGTAGATATCGCTTTTGTCAAAGCTTTTGCTGACCTTGGGTAGGCCGCAGGCGCCGGTCTCGGAGGTCGCGGCACCGAGAAAGGCGGGAGCGATTTTGCCTCGGTTGGCCGTCCATGACTGGTACTGGGCAAAATTAACGAATGGGGAAACGTCCACCACAGCAAACACGCAAGCGCCGAGTCCGTTGTTGGATTGAAACGTGGGGATCAACAACCCATAAACGTTGTTCGTAGGTGCTGCGCCTGGAGGAGGAAAACGGGAAGGAGGCGTTCCCTGCGCCAAATAAAGTGCGTTATCCGCTGGCACATTATTGATGTAAGAAACAACTCCTCCGGCAAATGGATCCAAGCCTGCGAAGGTCGCTGCAAATGGGGAATTCGTATTGAGGGGGAACTGCGAGTCAACGGAAGTCGTCCCCACTGAAAAAGCTGAGCCTGTTCCTGCATTCAAGGCAGCCGCCATATTTCTCGCGTTCCCCCCATTCTGCGCTTCGCAACACCCATCCACAAAGAACACGATGGAATTAGCCCAGCGATTAGCAACGGCGCTTTGTAGCATCGTCCAATTTGTTGCATCAATAGGGCTATAAGAACTTGCAACAATCACAATGTCATAAGGGGCGCCAGAAGGCGAAGTAAAAGTGGCCTGCGAAATGGCATTGGCATTGCCCAGCACCTGCAAGAGCGTGAGATCACTAGGATTGGCTAACTGCGACGAAAACTCACTTTGTACGTTGTTGAAAGCAGCAATCGCATCTGCTCGTTCTGCATTGGCACCCGTGACATTGGTCGTCAACAACAGCACCTTTTGTGCCCAGGCCTGCTGTGCACCCGCGCTTAGCAACAAAGCCGCCAGGCATAGCCTGAAAAAATGGGGGAAATTTTTCATTTCGTCCTCTCTTTACTTGTCCATCTAAAAAACAGATCTGCAACGCAAACCGATGGACCGCCTCGCGGGCGGCTGTTGCGGCCGGCCGTGGCAAGCGCCTGCTGTTACGCGGCCCTGATGGCGCACAAGGGCCGCAAGGAGGCGACCTTGCGCTGCAGAGATATCGTGTGAAATGGCATCATACATACACAAAAGCTATTGAGAAAATCTACTAATCGATCAAATGCAATCTATTGCAATTGTATTGTTAATTGATTAAAAGCATTGACAGCAGCTTGTGGGGTTTGGAGGTGGTCGCGCGCACCATCCGGCCCAGCGCCTGCACAGGGGGAGCTACCGGCTCAGCGGGCACAGGCTGCACCGCTGCAGAGGGGCTTAGCCAAGCCTTGCCAAGCCTGCAAGGCCACCTGCATTCGCACACCTGCTTGTCAAGCAGCCATCAAAAACCGAGGCAAAGGGGGATGCCTCGGTGTCTTCGCTCGTCTTGTGGGCGGCTAGCGGTAGCAAGGGCCTACGGCCTGCAGCCAAGCCAGCTGGCAGCGGCTTGGGGCAGTCAGCGTTGGCGGCGGCGCAGCGTGGCAGCACCCAGCAGCATCAGCGACAGCACCACCAGCGCCCATAGCTGCAGCGTGGGTACGGCAGCAGGCACCAGCGGCGCCGTGCGCACGAGGGTGTTGACAAAGGAGGCCGTATTGCCGCCATCGCCCGTCAGCAGGCTCACCGGGGCGGGCAAGCTGGTACTCCAGGCGTAGCCGGCCGGAGCGGCGGGCAAGATCGGATCCTCGCTTACGGTGCAGCTGGCCCCCTGGGGCACACCGGTGATGGCCATGGCACCGGCATTGCTGCCGCTCAAGGTGACAGCCGTTGTGAAGCTGCCATCTGTGCCGCAGTGGGCGCTAAAGCTAAAGCTGCCGCTGATGCCCGCTGCCGGGCCACCGGTCACGGCGGTGCTGATGGTGATATCGGTGTTGGCGCGGGCCAAGGTGTTGACCAGCAGCGCATGGTTGGCCGCAGGCGGCGCTGCCATGGGGACGGACACGCTGGGCGCCGGGTCTTCCATCCAGATATGGTTGGCGGGGGGCGCGGGGCGCGCGCCCTCGGTCACCACGCAGCTGCCGCTGGCGATCACCGGCGTGACGGTGACACTGCCGGTTTTGGGCGTATCCAGCGTGATCGAGGTGTCGATCGCGGGCAAGGCCAGCCCATCGCTGCCGGTGCAGACCACCGAGACGGGGAAGCTGCTGCCCGTCAGATCCACGGGCGCGACGTTGGCGGGCCAGACCACCTGCTTGGAGATGGCAAGCTGCGCGGCATGGCAGGCGAGGCTTGCGGTCGCTGGCGTATTGACCTGGCCGGTGGGCGAGACAAAGTCGGTACCCGGCGTGATGGTGTTGGTCACCGACGGGGTGCTGATGCATGCCTGGCGGCCGGCATCGGTGTTGGGCCATTGCACGGGCACGGTGATGCTGCAACCGCCACCAGGAATGGTCATGCCACTATCGCGGATGATGTCCGAGCCTGGCACGGCACTGAACCTGCCAGCGGTGCAGGTGTTGCTCACGGCGCCCGGTGCCACCACCAGGGGGGCAGGCAGTTTGTCGCTCAGCGTCACGTTGCTGACGGCCTGCGATGCGCTGTTGGACAGCGTGATCGTCAACAGTGCGGTGTTGTCACCGCCACCCAGAGAGAGGTCCGTTTTGTCAAAGCTTTTGCTGACCTTGAGCAGGCCGCAGGCGCTCGCCCCGGATGTGGCAGCGTGAAGGAAGGCGCGGCCCACCTTGCCTTGGTTTTCCACCCAGGTTGGGTAGCTTGACTCTATATCGATGAACGGAGAAACATCCACCACCGCGAACACACAGGCCCCCATGCCTTGGTTGGATTGGGAGGTGGGGATCAGCAGCCCATAAACATGATCGATAAGGGAGTTGCCTGCCGGTGGCAAATTTCCTGGCAACGTGCCCGCTGCCAAATACAGCGCGTTGTTGGCCGGCACCTGGTTGATATAGGTGATTTCGCCCCCGGCAAAGGGATTGAGTCCCGCAAATGAAGGCGCAAAAGGCGAGTTGGTATTGAGTGGAAACCTGGCAAAGCCGGCAATGGAACCTCCAAGCGAGAAAGCAGTTCCTGCGCTGCTATTGAGCGTCGTGACCAGTTGCTGCGCATTGCCTCCGTTCTGGGCCTCACAACACGCATCCACAAAAAACAGGATGGAGTTGGCCCAGCGGTTAGCCACGGCACTTTGTAGCACCGCCCAGTTTGTTGCATCAACAGGTCTGTACGTACTGGCAACAATCACGATGTCATAGGGCGTACCGGCTGCAGCAGTGAAGCTGGCTTGCGACAGGGCATTGGCATTGCCCAATACCGACAAACGGGTCAAGTCGCTGGGATTGGAGAGCTGTGCGGAAAACTCGCTTTGGAGGTTGTTGTAAGCAGTAATGGCATCTGCTGCCTCTGCATTGGCCCCTGAGATATTGGTCGTCAGCAGCAGCACCTTTTGTGCCCAGGCCTGCTGCGCACCGGCACACAGCAAGAAAGCGGCCATGCACAGCCTGAAAAAGTTTGAGAGACTTTGCATCTTTTCCTCCTATTGGCGAGGCAGTGAAAGAGACAAACGCAGCAGAGAACCTCTGCATTCCCTTGCCCATTGCGTTTGAGACGTCCCGACATGCCGCATCACCGGTTGGAGCGCCCTGCCAGCCTTGGTCGCTGCTTTCCACGGCAGAGATACCGCTGAGTCGCAGCATCCGCCTGCATGAAAACCACCGTTGCAGGGAGCCTCTTCAGCCCCATGGGATGGACATGAATCGCCCAAGCCCGCGTTCAGACCCAGGGCCCCAAGGCACGCCATGGCGATGGCAATAAAGATAAATGATGTCCATTAATAAACAAAGTACGATTACATTTTTATATTATTCTCATTGCTTGCAGCGGTTGGTTGATGCTGCTGGCATCGCATTGCGAGGCCGGCGTTGGTTGCCGTCGTGCCGAGAACATGCCCGATGCCGCCGCAGCGGGGCCAGCCAGAGCACCCGGTGCCTGGAGCAGCGGCTTTTGCCCATGTCGGGCGGGTGGAACAAAGCTAGGGATATACCCGTGTGCTCGCAGAAAAACCTGAGGCAAATCAACACCGCCTTGCCCGATCCGTGCTGCTTGTCCATCAACCTATGGACAGACAGCGCTGCATAGCCACAGCAGACTGGTTGGCATGGGCGCAGACGCTGTGGCAAGGGCCGGGCTTGGCTTGGCAGGCAGCCGCGTTGGCGTGAATGAACACCATGGATGGACTACCGAGGAGCACCAAAGCGATGGCAAAACCTTTTGCATCATCGGCCGACATGACGGCCAAAACCGAGACGCTGGAGATCCTGGGCGACGGGGTCTATGCGCTGACCGCGCAAGGCGACCCGAATGTGGGCGCGATCGAGGGCGAGGACTTTATTGTCGCGATCGAGGCGCGCGCCACACCAGCGGCAGCGCGTGACTGGCTGCGCACGCTGCGGGCCCACACGCAAAAACCGATCAAATACCTGGTGCTGACGCACTACCATGCCGTGCGCGTGCTGGGCGCATCGGCCTTTGAGGTCGAGCACATCATCAGCAGCGACGTGACCCGCCAGCTGATCGAGGAACGCGGCGAGCAGGACTGGGCCAGCGAATACGGCCGCATGCCGCGCCTGTTCAAGGAGTTCGAGGGCATTCCGGGGCTGACCCGGCCGACCCAGACCTTTGCCACCCGCCACGAGATCGAACTGGGAGGCGAGCGGGGCAAGCTGGAGCTGCAGTTCAACGGCCGGGGCCATACGGCGGGCGACATCGTGGTCTGGCACGACAAGAGCAAAACCCTGTTTGCGGGCGATCTGGTGGAGGCCGAAGCGGCCTTGTACACGGGCGATGCCCACCACTTTGAATGGGCCGGCGCAACGCTGGACCAGCTCAAGCAGTACCGCGCGCAGAACCTGGTCGGCGGCCGGGGCGCGGTGGCCCGGGGCGAAGCGGCATGCGACGCGGCCATCGAGCAGACGCGCGCGTTCCTCCAGGGCATGATCGACCAGGTGGGCCCGGTATTCCGGCGCGGCGGCACGCTCAAGGAGGCTTTTGAGGCCACCCACCAGGCATTGGCGCCCCAGTTTGGCCGCTGGCCTATTTTTGAGCACTGCCTGCCGTTCAATGTGCAGCGCCTGTGGGACGAGTTCGACGGCATCAGCTGGCCGCGCATCTGGACGGCCGAGCGCGACCGGGACGTCTGGGCCCAGCTGCAAGGGTGAGCGCCATGGCAGCGAGCACGATGCATTCCGTGGCGCAGGCGCGCAGTGCCGCCGCGCCGCCCGCCCCCCCGCAGCAGCGGGGCATTCCGGTGTGGCGCCATATCGGGGCCACGCCGGCACCCAGCCGCCAGCCGCCGCGCGCCAGCGTGGTCATCGCCGGGGCCGGGCCCGTGGGGCTGGCCATGGCGCTGGACCTGGCCCAGCGCGGCCATGCGGTCGTGGTCATCAGCCGGCTGGACTTTGTGCCGGGGGGCTCCAAGGCGATCTGCTTTTCCAAGCGCTCGCTCGATATCTTCGAGCGCCTGGGACTGGGCCAGCCACTGCTGGACAAGGGCGTGACCTGGAATGTGGGCAAGGTGTTTTGGGGCGCGCGCGCCGAGCCCATCTACCAGTTCGACATGCTGCCCATCAAGGACCAGCAGTACCCGGGCTTTATCAATATCCAGCAGTACTACGTCGAAGAGGCCTTGCTCGATGCGCTGCGCGCACTGCCCAATGTGCAGCTGCGCCTGGGCCAGCAGATCGAGTCTCTGCAGATCCTGGAAGACCATGTGCGGCTGGGCGTGCAGGCAGGCGCGCAGCATTACACCCAGGAGGCCGACTGGCTCATCGCCTGCGACGGCAGCAAGTCGACGCTGCGCGGCCTGATGGGGCTGGACTTCAACGGCCGGGTGTTTGAGGAGAACTTTCTCATCGCCGACATCCGCATGCCCGAGGAGCGCCCTGCCGAGCGCTGGTTCTGGTTTGACCCACCGTTCAACCCGGGCCAGTCGGCGCTGATGCACCGCCAGCCCGATGGGCTGTGGCGGCTGGATTTTCAGCTCGGCTGGGGCATTGACCGCGAGGCCTGCGTCCAGCCCGAGAACGTGGAGCGCTATGTGCGCGCGATGCTGGGGCCCGGGGTGCCGTTCAGCAAGGAGTGGTACAGCGTCTACACCTTCCAGTGCCGGCGCATGGCGCGTTTTGTCCATGGCCGCGTGCTGTTTGCCGGCGACAGTGCCCACCTGGTGTCGCCCTTTGGCGCGCGCGGCTGCAATGGCGGCCTGGCCGATGTCGACAACCTGGGCTGGAAGCTCGACCGGGTGCTGCGCGGGGCCTCAGGGCAGGCGCTGCTGGAGAGCTACAACGACGAGGCCATTGCGATGGCCGATGAGAACATTCTGCATTCGAGCCGCTCCACCGACTTCCTCACGCCCAAGAGCACCGCGAGCCGGGCCTTGCGCGACGCGGTGCTGGAGCTGGCAGCACGCGAAGCCTGGGCCCGGCCCTTTGTCAATTCAGGCAGGCTCTCCACCGCCATCCCCTGCCCGCACAGCCCGCTCAACACCGCCGATGACCAGCCCTGGGAGGGCGGCCTGTGCCCCGGCTCGCCAGCGGTGGATGCGCCACTGGCGGGGCATTGGCTGCTGCCGCGCCTGGGCGGGCGCTTTGTGCTGCTGGCCCACCAGTGGCACGAGGCCGTACCCGCAGGCGTGGCGCTGCTCGATATTGCCGCGCTGGGCGACACGGCCCTGCTCCAGGCGCGCTACGCGCTGGCGCCGGGCTGCGGCTACCTGATCCGCCCGGACCAGTATGTAGCCGCGCGCTTTCAGGCGCCGGTCGCGGCCAGCGTCTTGCACGCAGCACTGGATACCGCTTGCGCCTGCGACAGCGCCAGCACTGGTGCCGCCCCGCTGCCCAACCGATTCACCCCTGCCACAGGAGCACGGCCATGACCCGCCTGATCCGCCACCCCAACCTGGAGCGCGTCGATGATATTTACCAGCAACTGTTGCAGATGCACGAGGGCCTGGACGAGGCCCAAAGCCTGCAGGCCAGTGCCAGGCTGATCTTGCTGCTGGCCAACCATATTGGCGACAGCAGCGTGGTGCTCAGCGCCATCGCACTGGCCAGCTCGGCTGCGGGCGAAGCGGCAGATTGACCGCGCCCCGGGGCCTTCGTTTGGCTCGGTGGCCCGATGGCTCGTTGGCCCGGTGGCCCGGTGGCCTGTTCGCAAGCCACCACGCCAGCGCCAGCCAGCAAATAGGGCATAGACCCACCTTATAAAAGGAGACAAGCACATGGGGAATTCATCGATCAGCAGCCTGCCCGCGTCGCAGGCAGGCACCACCACCCCGGATGAACGCCGGGTGCTCACCGCCACCTTGGTCGGCACGGCCATCGAATGGTATGACTACTTCATCTACGCACAGATGGCCGGCCTGGTGCTGGGCACCTTGTTCTTTGGGCCTTTGGCCCAGCACAACCCGGCCATGGCGCAGATCATTTCCTTTGCCACCATCGGCATCTCGTTCTTGTTCCGGCCGCTGGGTGCGGTCGTCTGCGGCTCGCTGGGAGACCGGCTGGGCCGCAAGGCCGTGCTGGTGATGACCCTGGTGCTGATGGGGGGCGCGACGATGCTCATCGGCCTGCTGCCCACCTATGCCCAGATTGGGGTATGGGCCCCCATCTTGCTGGTTGTGCTGCGCGTGGTGCAGGGCTTTTCTGCCGGCGGTGAATGGGGCGGCGCGGCGCTGATGGCGGTGGAACACGCCCCGCGCCACCGGCGCAGCTTTTTCGGCTCCTTTCCGCAGATCGGGGTGCCCATTGGCCTGCTGCTGGCCACCCTGGTGCTCAGCATCCTGACCTCGTCCATGTCCAACGCGCAGTTCATGGCCTGGGGCTGGCGCATTCCGTTCCTGCTGTCGATTGTGCTGATCGGGGTCGGCACCTTGATTCGCCGCAGCGTGGGCGAGTCGCCGATCTTTGAGCAGATGCATGCCCGCAAGGCGGCGTCATCCACCCCGCTGCGCAGCCTGTTCCGCCACCACGGCGGCACCGTGCTGCGCACCGCGCTGATCTTTGTCGGCAACAACGCCGCTGGCTACTTGCTCATTGCGTTCTTTGTGGCCTATGGCCGCAACAAGCTGGGCCTGTCGGCCACGCCACTGCTGATGGTGACCATGGCCGCCTCGCTGAGCTGGCTGGTGTTCACGCTGGTGGGCGGCATCCTGGGCGACCGCTGGGGGCGGGTGCGCACCTTCCAGATCGGCTATGTGCTGCTGGCCCTGTGGGCGGTGCCGATGTGGTGGCTGGTCGATTCGGGCAGCCTGGGCCTGTTCTTTGTGGCGCTGGCGCTGCTGAGCATTCCGCTGGGCCTCACCTATGGCCCGCAGGCCGCGCTCTATGCAGAGATGTTCCCGGCCCATGTGCGCTACTCGGGCGTGTCGGTGGGCTATGCACTGGGCACCATCCTGGGCGGGGCCTTTGCCGCATCCATTGCGCAGTGGCTTATCACCAGCTACGGCCAGTCCACCTACATTGGCATCTATATCATGGGGCTGGCCCTGCTGTCGCTGGTTGCCGTCAGCACCACGCGGGAGCGCATGGGCGTCGATCTCAAGCAGTAGCGGGTGCCAGCGGGGCAGCGCCCCGCGATGGCCCGCGTTGTGCCACGATGCCACCCACAACAACCAAGAAGGCTGCCCAGGCCGCAGCAAGGAGTCGCCACCATGCAAGCGTTGATGTTCGATCCCTCGATGGGGCAGTCGCTGCTCGATGCGGCGCTGTCGCCCGATTTTGCGCAAACGCTGCTGGGCGCCTCGCGCGGCCTTGACCAGGTGGAGGAAATCTTCGCCTACCAGGTCGATGCAGCGGGCGGTGTGCATGAGGTGCTGGCCGCAGGCGAGCGCCGGGGCATTGCCGAGCGGACAGGCGCCTACGCCCGGCGCTTCCATGCGATGGACCCGGTGCTGCAGGCCCAGTCCTTGCGGGGCAAGCGCAGCGGGGCGTTCTCTCAGCAGGTGCGGGCCTGCCACCTGCCCTCGGGCGAGTACCGCGAACTGTGTTTTGAGCAACCGGGCTTTGTCGACAAGCTCAGCTTCACCTGGGGTGATGCATCGCAGCGCCTGCTGATCCTGAGCTTTTACCGGGGCCTGCATGTGCAGTCCGCCAGCCCCAGCCCGCAGCTGGCCGCCCTGGGGCAGCTGGCGATGGTGGCCTTGCATGCCCGGGTCCGCGCATCGGCTGCCCTCACGCGGCCGCAAGCCGATGCCCAGGCGGTGCTGCTGGCGCGCCTGGAGCGCAGCTTTCCGTCCCTGACCACACGCGAGCGCTTGGTCATTGCGCGCTCCTTGCTGGGCGACAGCGCCCAGGACATTGGCGAGGCGCTGTCCATCAGCCCAGCGACCGTGCACACCTACCGGCTGCGGGCGTACCAACGTTTCCGGTTTCGCCGGGCCAGCGATTTTCTGCCCGGGCTGCTGAATTAGCGCCAGCGGTCGTCAAAGCCGCTGGGGCGCTCGCAGCGGCAGCGCGCTTGCGCAACAAGCGGGCCTTGGCGCACAAGGGCAGCCAACCAACAGGCGTAAAAAAACCGGGGCATCAAGCCCCGGTTTTGCTGTTTGTAGTCACCCGGCCAGCAGTGCGGAGTGGCCCGCGCTGCTGGATGGCGGGTTTAGCGCTTGCGCAGTTGCAGGCTGGCGCCGGCGGCCAGCAGCAGCGCCAGCAGCAGCAGGGCTACGCGGCTGTCCACCGGCACGGGCGTTGGCGTGCCCGTTTGTGCCTTGACCAGGCTGTTGCTCACCGTCACCGGCACATTGCTGTTGGCGGCGATGGTCACCGGGCCGCCTTCCACGGTTGGCGCATCCCACTGGTAGCCAGCCGGTGCTTCAGGCAAGGTTTGCGCAATCGTGCACTCCGCGCCGGCTTGGGCACCGGTGATGGTGCCGGTCGCGCTGGCCGGTGGCGACACGATGGTCACGCTGTGGGTGGTTCCTGCCGTGGGCAGGTTGCAGGTGGCGGTCACGACAAAGCTGAAGGGACCGGTCACGCCATCGGGGAGGGTGGTGTTCAGGTTCACCAGGATCTCGCCGGTCTGCCCGGTCAGTGCATTGGTCACACCGACTGCCGCCGCGCCGGTGCTGGGCACCACGACGGGTGCGGGCACCGACGGAGCCGCCCACTCGTAGTTGGCAGGCGCCGTTGGCAGCGGCTGGTCTTCCGTCACCGCGCAGTTGGCACCGGCTGGCACATTGGCGATCGTCACCTTGGTGTTGGTCGGGTAGTCGGCCAAGGTCGCGGTGTAGACCGAGCCAGCGCTAGGCAGGTCGCAGGTGGCGGTAAAGCCAAAGCTGAAGGGGCCCGTCACGCCGCTGGGCAGCGCCAGGGTCTTGGTCACTTCAATACCCGCTTGCTGGCGCACCAGGGTGCTGGCCATCGTCGCGGCAATGTCGCTGTTGGCAGGCACCGTGACGTTGACATTGGCAGCCGCAGGGCCCCAGCTGAAGTTGGCGGGTGCCGTGGGCAGCGGGCCTTCGGCCACCACACACTGCGCGCCAGCGGGCACATTGGCAATGGTGGCCGATGTCGCGGTCGGGTAGCTCAGGCTCGCAGGGAACACCGTGCCGGCGCTGGGCAGATTGCAGGTGGCCGTGTACGTGAAGTTGAACGGACCGGTCACACCATTGGGCAGCGTCAGCGTCTTGTTGATGGTGATCATGCCGAACTGCTGGACCAGCGTATTCGTCACACCCACCGACGCCACACCCGCGCTGGGCACCGTCACCGCCGCAGGCACGCTCGGGGCGCCCCACTCGTAGCCGCTAGGCGCCGCCGGCAGCGGGGTGTTTTCCGCCACCGCGCAGCTCGCACCCGAGGGGATGCCAGGGATCGTCACCCGCGTGTTGGTCGGGTAGTTGGCCAAGGTCGCGGTGTAGGTCGAGCCGGCGCTGGGCAGGTTGCAGGTGGCGGTAAAGCCAAAGCTGAAGGGTCCCGTCACACCGCTGGGCAGCGCCAGGGTCTTGGTCACTTCAATACCGGCGGTCAAGCGCACCAGGCTGCTGGCCATCGTCACCGGGGCCGAGGCATTCAAAGGCACGGTCACCGGCACATTGGCTGCCGCAGGGCCCCAGCTGTAGTTCTCAGGGGCTGCAGGCAAGGGGCCTTCGGCCACCACACACTGCGCACCTGCAGGCACATTGGCAATGGTCACTGCAGTCGCCGTCGGGTAGCCCGTCAACGTACCGGAGTACACCGAGCCAGCGCTGGGCAGGTCACAGGTCGCCGTGTAGCTGAAGTTGAACGGACCGGGCACATCGGCCGGCAACACCAGATCCTTGGTGATCGTGATGCTGCCCAGCAGCGCATTGAGCGTATTGGTCACGGTCACGGCCACATCGCCGTTGGCAGCAATCACCACGGGCGCAGGCGCCGAGGGGGCCGCCCATTCGTACGAGGCAGGGGCCGTGGGCAGGGGGGTGTCTTCGGTCACCGTGCAGTTGGCAGTCGCGGGCACCTCGTCAATCGTCACCGAGGTGTTGCCCGGGTAGCCGATCAAGGTCGCAGGGTAGCTAAAGCCAGCGGTGGGCAGGTCACAGGTTGCGGTAAACGCAAAGTCAAAAGGACCGGTCACACCAGCGGGCAGCACCAGCGCCTTGTTGATGGTCAGGCTGCCCTGCTGGCGCTCGGCAAACAGGTAGTCCACCGCCGCCCCACCCGTGGGCACCACGATGCCGCTGATGCTGCGGTCCACCGCCGTGCCGGACGCGGTGCCATTGACGGTACCAGGGGTGGCACCGACGGCCAGCCACTGCGCACCGGGGGCGATGCTCAAGGTCCAGGAGCCGCTGGCAAGACCAGGGAAGTTGGGCTGGCCATCGACCGTGGCGCCCGGCGCAAAGCTGTACACGCCCGAGGCGTCGGTCACCGCGCTATGCGTTTCACCTGCCGTGCACGCAGGGCCGGCATCGCAGGTCAGCGTGGCCGTGATGCCCGCCACGCCGGCTTCACCGGCGTCCAGCGTGTTGTTCATGTTCAGGTCGTTGAACACCAGACCCGTCAGGCTGGCAGCCGCCTGGCCACGCAGCTCGACCTGGCCGCTGGCCGCCAGCACCAGTCCGTTCGGGATCTGTTCGCGGCCATATACGTCGTTGTACAGCTCGGTGGTGGGCGCCAGCGGCGAGAGGCTGCGCATCGTCAGGTTGGCAATACCGCTGTAACCCGGCTGCAGTGCCGAGCTGGTGCTAAAGCGCAGCGCCGTCACGCCCGCGGGGAAGGCACCGCCGGCGTAGGCCGTCCAGGGCACGCCGGTGGCCGCATCTTCGTTATCGAGGATGTTGAGGAGCGCATTGCGCACGTCGGCAGCGGGCATCGTCGTGTACTCGATGGCTATCGTGCCCTGACCAGAGCCGCCCATGGCCGCCGTGGCGCTGACCATTTGCAGCGGGCCCAGGCCCGTGGTGCCACGGTCGTCGCCATCAAAGGCAGCACATCGACCAGGCGCAGCTGGGCCTTGGCCGTGCTGGTGGCATTGCCAAACGAGATCGCATAGGTAAAGGGCTCGCCGGCGGTGATGCGGGTGACCGGGTTGGCGGGGTCGCTGGTGTCAACCGTGCCGCCACTGACCAGTGCCTTGCTCATCTGGAAGCCAGCAACGCCCGAGACCGTGGTGCTGACCCGCTCATTGCGGTCTTGCAGCAAGGCGGCCGGCACGATATTGGGCACACCGGTGTAATCGGCAAAGCTCAGGTCATTGTTGGCTGCGACCAGGCCCACCAGCGGGTAGGTGCCCACCGGAGAGATATAGGCCGCCTGGGCCTGGAAGGTGATGGCCGGGTGGGCCGTGGCATGGCCCTGGTACGGGGCCGGGCCCACCGCGCCACCGGGTGCGGCCAGGTCACCCAGGTTCAGCACCAGCTTGGCGGGCGCGCCATCATCGGCCGTACCAGGCAGGCCGTCGCCGCCCAGATCGGCAGGCGTGAGCACATAGGTTGCTCCGGGCGGCAAAGACGGCGCAATCGAGCTTTCCAGCGGCTGGATGTAGGTGTTGGGGAAATCGATGGTGATCTGCACATTGCGTGAGACGCCATTGACCCCGGGCGTGGTCGCGCCAATGGTGGTGGGCGTGACGCTGATCGGGAAAATATCGCCGGGCGAGACGCTGCCGGGCAGCGCAATGCTGTGCCGCACCAGCGCAGAGGCCGCCTGCACATAGCCGCCACCGTTGGCACCAACGGTGCTGCTGTTGCCGTCAAAGGTGGAGTACACGCGCCCGCTGGCCGCCGTGAAGTACTGGGAGAACCAGGGCAGTGGTGCATCATCGGCCAGCGCCAGCGAGGTGGCGCTGCTGCTGCGCTGCAGCGGCAGCACCAGACCCAGCGTTTGGCCAGGCGTCAGATTGGGGATGTACGCGTAGCGCACGCTGGTGATGGTATTGGGCGGCAGCGATGCGTAGTTGCTGGTCCACAGCGGATTGCCATCACCGGCGACCCCGCAGTTGGCCGCGCGGCGCGCCGCATCATCGGCATAGGGCTGGGCCGAGTACTCCATCACCATATTGGCGGCTGCCACATCGGGCGACAGCAGGTTGGTCGGCTGGTAGAAGATCGCCAGGTTGCTCAGCTTCAGGCTGGCGGCCGCACGCAGCTCCAGCAAGGCCGGGTTCCAGGCGACGCAGGATTGCGCATCGGTGGCAGGGTCTTCGGAGGTCGGCCGGTTGCCCACGCCCATCAGCGCATTAAAGGCCTGGCCGGGCACCACCTTCTCAAAGTTCTGGGTGTAGCCATGGCCATCGCCGTAGATCAGGTTGACGTTGTCATACACCGCGCCGCCGCTGATGGCCAGCTGCAGGGTTTGGGTACGGCTGACCGTTGCAAAGACACAGGTTTGTGTGCCGTTCGCGCCAGCCGGGCAGACATAGCCGGGCTGGTAGCCCGGCGCTGGCACCGCATTGGACTGACCGCCCAGGCCCAGTGGTGCAAAGTTGACCAGCTGCGCCGTGATGGGGCTGTTCTGGCCTGCCGGGAAGTTCGGGATCTCGGGCACACCAATCAGCACCGTCAGCAAAGCCGTGCTTCGCCATGCAGCATCGAGCCCACCGACCGCTGCGGCATCGAGGAAATGCGTGGTGGGGTTGGCGATCTGTACCGTGATATCGGTGCCGGGTCCGCCAGGCTGGCTACAGGTAGCGCCAGCGGGGCAGGTACGGACTACCGCGCCCGTTTGGACCTTGATGGTGACGGACACCGGGTTTTGCAGCGCCTCATAGCCCTTGAAGTTGCCACTGGCGGGCAGCAAGGCGCCCAGGCTGATGGCCACCGGCATGCGCCGCTCCCACACATTGGAGCCTGGCGTGGTTTCCGCACGCAATATATTTGCAGCCTCCACACGCACGCGGGTGTCGGTTTTGGGGGTGGCAGATACGGTAACCGGCGCCGACGTGGCCGACGTGGCGCCGGAGGCGGCCGTCAATGCCACCGAGGCGCCATTGGCCACATTGCCCACCCAGCTGAGCACCTGGAACGATTCCACGCCCGCACTGCCAGGCTGGCGGTTGCAGGTCAGCACGGTTCTGGCTGCGTTCAAGCTGCCGCCGCCGGGGCCATTGCAGACGCTGGCAGCAGTGGCGGTGGCATCCCAGCGCATGCCCGCGGGCAAGGTCGCGGTGATCACGCCGTTGCTGGTGTCCGAGGCGTTGTAGCCGATGGTGTAGAGGACGGTGTCCTGGCTGCGCACGATGCCATTGGCAGGCCCGTTGTCATTGCCAGGGTTGTTGTTGGCGTCAAAGGGGCCGCTGCCATCGGCACTGACCACCGCGCTGGTGATGGTGATAGCGGCATGCGCCGGGCCGGCCAAGGCGCACAGCCCCGCCAGCGCCAACAGCGCCCTGCCGATAACCGCGCCGCGCAGGGCGCCTCCCGTGGGCCGGAGCGCCGGCCCTTGCGCCTCCCAGCGCGCACGATGCAAATAATTTTTTATCACATCAACTCCATTCATTGGAAATATAAATATGTACAGATTTTAATCACCGCTGCACCCAAACTAGCACCTCTTACAAGTGCTGGCATAAAAACCACTAATTTCTCCATAGTTTGAAAAAATTGACATTCATCCGATACAAACCCCACAAACCAGGGTTTACGTGGGTGCGTCCTGGCCGGCTTTTCGCTGCGCAGTTTTTTCCTGCTATGGCCCCGCAAACCCAGTACAGATAAGGGCTTCTGCCGCTGACATTCAACGTCGCGTTACCGCGATAACCCAGGACATTGCGTTAACAATTAGTCGCCAAATCGGTACCACGGTAGTTTTGATTTATTTCGTAACTATTGGTTTTTTATGCATGCAACCCACAGCATTTACCGTTTATCAGCACGCGCACAAAAACTACCATTTCTTGAAAAATTTGCTGTATTAGCAATGCTCTAGGCACCTGCAGACTTTCATAAGTTCTGATCAGCAAGGCATCAGATATGACTGGCTAGTTATTTAATTAATGTCTTTATCTATATGCTTTTGATTTGTTAACTTCTGACAACCAAGCGCTGTACCTGAGTGAGGCCACGGGGCTCTAAAACCCTGGAAATGCACCGCAAAAATCGCATCGGACGCTTGCCAGCTCAATGAACCGGAATGCGCCCCATGCGCTACGCAAAAACCCGCGCCCGCCCCGCCAAACCCTGTAGCTCCCAGGGTTTGGCCGCCTGCAGCCAAGGTATCGACAGCCTTTTTCCGCCCCCACGCCCAGCAGCAGCGCCAGTACAGAATGCGCAATCAACATAGCTGTTAATGATTTGATTCATTGATTTATTAGCATAAAGCTATAATTTAAACGCATGTGTCACCGCATGCCGCCCGGTCTCTACAGATGGCGGCCCAGACACGCGTTCTTCAGGTCTGCAGGCACCGGGTGGGGTACCGCCCAGCCATCGCCGGCCTGATTCCCCGTTTCATCCCGGGTGGTGAGGTCACCGCCCGCTTTGCGCTGCCGCTGCCTGCGGGTCGTACCGATCCGCCCCTCGCAGGCAGCGCAACCCGCCCCTTCTTTCTGCCATGTACCTCTTGATCATTGCTGTCAGCCTGTTGATGCTGAAAATCTATGAAATTCCACCGATAGATAGCTGGCCATGGCCCCATGTGCTGCTGCCCTCGTTGCTGGCCTTGCTGTGGAAGCTGTGGGCCGACTGGTCCGGCTACACACGCCGGCGCAGCCGGGCGCGGCGCGCCCGCAAGCAATCGGCCCGCTATGTGAAAGACAAGGACCTTTTCAAATTCAACGCGACCCGGTCCCGCGACAGATAAGAGCGGCCCACACCGCCCCGGCAAACCCACCCCGTGTTTGCCATGGAGACGAGAGGCGAGCCGCTGGCGGTGCCACAAGCACCGCCGGGCCTGGCTACCGGGCATGTGTGGGCCACTCAGCGCCGGCTGCATACCGCGCAAGGTATGCGCCATTCCCCCCACGCACTAGAAGAAGTATTTATGCTCACCTTGATTGGCTTAGCCATTGTTGTTGTCATCGTCGCCTTGCTGCTGAGCGAGAAGGTCTCGCCCGTGATCAGCATGGTGCTGGTGCCCCTTGCTGGCGCCCTGATCGCTGGCTTCAGTACCAGCGAGATCACCGGTTTCTACCGCCATGGCATCAGCTCCGTGGTGCAGGTGGTGACCATGTTCATCTTTGCCATTTTGTTTTTTGGCGTAATGAACGATGTGGGCCTGTTTGACCCGCTGATTCGCGCCATGGTGCGCATCACGCGCGGCAATGTGATTGCCGTGGCCGTGGGCACGGTGCTGATCTCAGCCATCGCTCAGCTCGACGGCGCAGGCGCCTCCACCTTCTTGCTGGTGGTGCCGCCTTTGCTGCCGCTGTACCAGCGGCTGAAGATGAGCCCCTACCTGCTGTTTTTGCTGCTGGCCGCCAGCGCCGGCGTGGTCAATATGCTGCCCTGGGGCGGGCCGGTGGGCCGCGTAGCGACCGTGCTGGAGATGGATGCCGTGGCGCTGTGGCGCGAGCTGGTGGTGGTGCAGGGCCTGGGCCTGGCCTTGCTGCTGGTGCTGGCGGTGTTTCTGGGCCTGCGCGAGCAGCGCCGCATCCGCCAGCAAGCGCTCAAGGCCGAGCTGGCGCAAGCCCTGCCTGCTGCGGCGTCCGGCTCTGTACCTGCACCGGTGGCCACATCGGCGCCCGCATCCGCTCACCCCAGCCATGTCGACGACTTGGCCGCTGCACTGCAGCCCCATGCCGCCACCGAACTGGCCATCCAGGCCGCTGCAGCCAAGGCGGCCGATGAAGCGCGCGCGCAGCTGCTGCGCCCCCGGCTGCGCTGGGTCAATGCGCTGGTGTTTTTGCTCACCTTGGCGGTGCTGGTGATGGGCGTGTTCCCGCCCGGCTATACCTTCATGATTGCGCTGTGCGTGGCCCTGGTCATCAACTACCCCCAGCCCAAGGTGCAGATCCAGCGCATCAATGCGCATGCGGGCGGCGCCATCATGATGGCCAGCATCATCTTGGCGGCCGGTACGTTCCTGGGCATCCTCAAGGAGTCGGGCATGCTCAACAGCATTGCGCGGGCCTTGGTCGATGTGCTGCCAGCCGTGCTGCTGCCCTATATGCACCTGGTCATTGGCGCGATCGGCATTCCGCTGGAGCTGGTGCTGAGCACCGATGCCTATTACTTTGCGCTGTTCCCGGTCGTCGAGCAGATCACGTCGCAGGCGGGGGTGCCATCCACCTCAGCAGCCTACGCAATGATCATCGGCAGCATCGTGGGCACCTTTGTCTCGCCGTTCTCGCCAGCGCTGTGGATGGGCCTGGGCCTGGCCAAGCTGTCGATGGGCCAGCATATCCGCTACTCGTTCTTCTGGATCTGGGGCTTGTCGCTGTCGCTGCTGGTGCTGACCTGGATGCTGGGCATCATCTGACCGGCACGGTGCCAGCCCTGCCCCAGGGCAGCGGCCGGCCGCGCAACACGGCGCTGGGCGGGCCTGGGCCAGCCACAGCGCCCGCTGCGCACCGTGCTAGCGGCGCAGCAGACGGACCGCTGCAGCGCGCGCAGGCGCGCTCTCCTCGGCCGGTGCCGGCCGCGCTTGCAGCGACTGCCGGAAATCGCGCGCATAGCCAAAGCTGGGCGCCGGGTGGCGCGCAGCAAACCAGAAGGTGGTGGCCGCTGCAATCTGCGGCCTGCAGTACCAATAGGCATGGCCATCACCGTCCATGGCCCACCAGCGCGCATCCTCTGGCGCCTGGCTCCAATCGATGCTTGAGAAATTCATAGTTGAGCTTGTAAAAAATAAAGGACATCCCCGCGCCGGCCGCCCGGCCCGTCGATGGGCCCGGTCTGCAGCACCAGCAGCGGAGTTTCGGAAATGCACCAGGGACCGCCCTTGCTGCAGCAACGCCGGCCCGGTCAAGACATGGCATTCGGCAAAGGGGCAGGCTGCTGCGGGCATGCACAGCGCATGGGCAGCATGGGGGCAGCAGGCTGCGGCAGACAGTGCGCTGGCCCAGGGCCAGGGAGGCGCTGAACGCCACCGGTCAAAACCGCCCTGTGGGCGGCACGCCAGCCTCGGGCCGATCTGTGCGAAAAAACCAACTTAAATAATATACTATATCTATCGTTAATAAATATCGATAAATTCAACAAATGTTAGGTGCGCCCACGATCTACCCCATGTGTGGCACAGTCGCTACCCATCGCGGCGTCAGCGCTTCGCCATTCATCGGTAAAAACACCGATAAAACAGAGGCGTTTTCGTAAAAATCTCCGGAACTTTTACGCTCCGGCCTGGTGCTATCCAGCTGCCATCGGCACCTGTTCCCAGCCATTTTTTTACGCATCTGTAAAAAATTTAATTACATAGCAATTTACAATTGGAGTAATTATTTTGATTTGAAAAAATGAATTCATCATGACCCACGTTTACCAGCCGCAGAGATCGGCATCCATCCCCACATTGCGGCAGCTCAGCTGCTTCAAGCAGGCCGCTGAGCACCCCACCTTCACGCAGGCCGCCCAGTCGCTGGCGATGAGCCAGCCGGCCTTTTCCTCCGCCATCCGCGAACTTGAACTCACGCTGGGCGTTACCTTGTTTGACCGCAGCATGCGGCGCGTGCGGCTGACGCCGGCGGGCGAATCGGTGCGCGCCCAGGTCAGCTGGATGATTGCCACCTTTGACCAGGGCATGGAGGAGATGCTGCAGCGGCTGCAGCACCAAAGCCATGCCATCCGCATCCACTGCATCCCCTCGGCATCGCAGTGGATTGCGCCGTATATGGCCCAGTTCCAGCAGCGCCACCCGGAGGTGCATTTCGTGCTCGACGACATGCACAGCGACACGCTGATCGAGTCGATCACGCAAGGGGATGCGGACATCGCGGTGGGCCTGCAGTTCGACACGCCCTCGCACATCGATTCGCGCCTGATCGCCACGGACGAGATCATGGTCGTGCTCTCCCCGCGCCACCCGCTGGCCCAGCAGGCCAAGCTGCACTGGCACCATCTCAAGGACCAGCCCCTGGCGGTGCTGCGGCGGGGCAATACCTATGACATGATCACCACCGTGCTGCGCGAGCAGGGCGTGCATGTCAATGTGCCGCACAACCTGTCGTCGATCGAATCCCTGTACGCGCTGGTGCACAGCGATCTGAAAGTCGGGCTGATATCCAGCCTGAGCAAGCAGGCGCACTCTGACCCGCAGCTGTGCTACCTGCCGATCACCCGGCCGCAACTGGCCAGAAAAATTTGCCTGATGAAGCACGGCAAGCAGGCCGGAACGCCGTTGCTGGTGCAGGCCTTCTGGGACATGCTGTGCGATACGCTGTGAGCCAGCCCCGGACACCGCTTACGGACTGCCAACCGGCAACTGCATGCCCTTCCCCGGCGCCAGTGCGCCAGCGCCGCAGCCCAGACCGGCGCTAGTCTGAATAGCCTTTGGGCCAGGCACCAGGCCGCTCACAACAGGCCTCCCAGTTCTTGCCCCGCGCCGTGTGGCCAATGCCGGGGTTCAGGCTGTTGCTCGGGTCCAGCTGGCGGTAAAAATCAGCCAGTGCAGGCTTGGCCACATAGAGGTGGCCCACATTGTGTTCGGCCGGGTACTCGGCCCGGCGCGCATCGAGCAGCGTCCACATGCGGTGCTCCATCGCCAGCGGATCGACACCCTTTTTCACGATGTAGTCCTGGTGGAAGACATGGCAGAAAAAGTGGCCGTAGTAGAGCTTGTGCACCATGTCGGCCTCGACCTCGGCGGGCAACTGCTCGACCCAGTCGCGGTCATTGCGGCGCAGGGCAACATCGAGCGCGACGATGTCTTCGACCTGGGCGCGGTGCACTTCGCGGTAGCGGATGGCGGCGCCGGCAATCGCAAAGCGGTGCAGGAAGGCCTTGCGCCCTTCATCAGCATCACACTCAAACCAGCCGCCACTGGCGCTGCCAGCAAAATGCGTGCTCAGAAACGCGCGTGTGGCGTCTGCCGTGTCGTTGGCCACGCGCAGCAGCAGGTGGTGCTCATAGCGCTCGCGCCACTGGCGCATGCGCGGCGGCAAATGGCTGGGCAAGAGGTTGGTGACCGCCTGGATGATGCGGTCGCTGACGCCGCGCAGGCCCAGGCGCTCAAAGAAGCCATCGACCCGGCTTTTGAGCGCAAAGGCCGCAGGCACGCGGGCGGTGCCAAAGCGGTCAATCAGCAAGAAGGTGTCCTTGCCGTATTGCTCGCCAATGTCGTAGGCGGTGCGGTGGATGTACTCACCGGCAATCGGCAGCTCCGGCAACGCAGTGAGCAGATGGCGGCGCACGGTGGTCAGGTCGTCCGCCGTATTGCTGCCGATATAGAACACGGTGCTGGGCACTTTGGGAAAGGTATCGAGCCGCACCGCAAACAGGCAGAGCTTGCCGGCCGAGCCCGAGGCCTCAAACAAGCGCGAGGGATCGGCATTGAAGCGCGCGGGCGAATCCTGGTCCACATCGCGCACGGCGGCGGCGTAGCGTGGGTCGGAGGCGGCGCGCTGCGCATCGTGCGTGATGTCGGCCTCGCGGTAGTCGCCGTTGTGCAGGCGGGTCAGGATCTCCTGCGGCGTGGCGCCCAGTTCTATTCCCAAGTGGTTGACCAGCGCCAGCGAGCCATCGGCCCGCACCTGGGCATAGAGCGCCAGCTCGGTATAGGCCGGGCCACGCCGCACCAGCGAGCCGCCGGAGTTGTTGCAGATGCCCCCCAGCACCGAGGCACCGATGCAGGACGAGCCAATGACCGAATGCGGCTCGCGGCCCAGCGGCGCCAGCACCTGCTCCAACTTGTCCAAGGTCGCCCCCGGCAGGCAGACGACCTGGGCGCCATCGCCAATCACCTGCACTCCGGTGATGCGCAAGGTGTTGATCAGCACGATCTCGCGGTCATAGCCGCTGCCGTCGGGCGTCGACCCGCCGGTAAGCCCGGTGTTGGCCGCCTGCATGATGACGATGCGGTCGGCTGCCACAGCCGCCTCCAGCACCTGCCACTGCTCCCACAGGCTGGCCGGGCGCACCACGGCCAGCACCGGGCCTTCGCCGGTGCGGTGGCCTTTGCGAAAGCGGCGCGTGGCCTGGTCGCCCGTCAGCACATGGGCGGGGCCGACGGCGGCGCGCAGCTGGGCCAGCAGCGCATCGCGCGAGACGGGGGTGGTGGTGGCAGCGGTCATGGCAGGTCTTGGTAGGGTGCGTCGTTTACTGGCGCACCAGCAGATCGCCGTTGATATCGGCTACCTTGGCCACGCTGGTCAAGGTCATCGCCACGCGCATTTCCTTTTCCATCAGCTCCAGCAGGTGCTTGACGCCCGCCTGGCCGGAGGTGGCCAGCGCATAGATAAAGGCGCGGCCGAGCAAGGTAGCGTCCGCCCCCAACGCGATGGCGCGCACGATGTCGAGGCCATTGCGAATACCCGAGTCCGCCAGGATCTTGATCTGGCCCTTGACCGCATCGGCAATCGCCGGCAGCGCGCGGGCCGACGACAGCACGCCATCGAGCTGGCGGCCGCCATGGTTGCTGACCACGATGCCATCGGCGCCAAAGCGCACGGCGTCCTTGGCGTCTTCCGGATCGAGGATGCCCTTGATGACCATCGGGCCCTTCCAGAAGTCGCGGATCCATTCCAGGTCCTTCCAGGAGATCGATGGATCAAAATTGCTGCCCAGCCAGCCGATGTAGTCGGCCAGGCCCGTGGGGCTGCCCCGGTAGGCGGAGATATTGCCCAGGTCGTGCGGTCGGCCGTTCAAGCCCACATCCCAGGACCAGGCCGGGTGGGTGAGGGACTGCCAGTAGCGGCGCATCGCCGCATTGGGGCCACTCATGCCCGAATGCGCATCGCGGTAGCGGGCGCCGGGCACGGGCATATCGACGGTGAACACCAGGGTGGAGCAGCCGGCGGCCTGCGCGCGCTCGAGCGCGTTCTTCATAAAGCCCCGGTCCTTGAGCACATAGAGCTGGAACCACATCGGCCGGCCCAGGCCCGGCGCCACCTCTTCAATCGGGCAGACCGAGACGGTGGACAGGGTGAAGGGAATGCCATGGGCAGCGGCGGCGCGCGAGGCCTGCACCTCGCCCCGGCGGGCAAACATGCCCAGCAGGCCGACGGGCGCGAGGATGGCGGGGATAGAGAGCTTTTCGCCAAACAGCTCGATGCTGGTGTCGAGCTGGCTCATGTCCTTGAGCACGCGCTGGCGCAGTGCAACATCGGCGTAGTCGGCCACATTGCGCTTGAGCGTTTGCTCGGCATAGGCGCCGCCATCGATGTAGTGGAACAGAAAGGGCGGCAGGCGCTTTTGCGCGGCGGCGCGGTAGTCGGATGCGGAAGAGATGATCATGGTGGCGCTCTCAGGGCTGGGTGTTTGTCTCGGTATGTTGGTTGTCAGGATCCGCGCAGATCAGGGCACACCCGGCAGGCTGGGCATCAGCTCGGCCGGCAGGCGCATCGATCGCTCGCGGCGTGCGCGCTCTTCGTCCATCTGCAAGATGGTGTGGCGCACATGCTCCAGGTGCTCGCCAATGCAGGCGCGGGCGCGCTGCGGGTCGCCCTCCAAAATCGCCTGCATCAGGCTTTGGTGCTGCACGGTGAGCTGCTGCAGCGTGACGGGGGCGCTCAGGCGGAACATGTCGTGGCGGTTGCGCTCCACGGTAGAGAGCACCACGGTGAACAGGCTTTGCATCACCTGCACCAGCACCAGATTGTGCGAGGCCTCGGCAATCGCCAGGTGGAACTGCGCATCAGCACGCGCGGCCAGCTCGGCATGGCCGCTTTGCTGGTGCTCGATCATCACATCAAAACAGCGCTGGATGCGTTCCTTGTCTTGCGCGGTGGCACGCTGCGCGGCCAGCCAGGCGGTGCTGCTCTCCAGCGCATGGCGGGTCTCCAGCACGTCATAGCGGTAGTTGGGGTCCGATTCGATCAGCCCGGCCAGCGGCCCCATGGCCTCCTGCAGCCAATCTGCCGATGGCACCGTTTGCACATAGGTGCCATCGCCGCGCCGGGCCGACAGCACCCCCTGGCTGATGAGCTTTTGCAGCGCCTCGCGCACTGACGTGCGCGACACCCCCAGCTCCAGCGCCAGTTGCCGCTCGGCCGGCAGGCGCTGGCCCGGCTGCAAGCCACGGGCCTGCACCAGGGCAAGCAGTTTTTCGACAACATGGTCAGCGAGGCGCATGGGGAGAGCTTTCAGGTGTTGGTTGCCTAGAGTCGCTAAAGCAGCCCAGCAAACCGTAGGTTTGCGATTGAGACGAGGCGCCAAGCCGCAGGCAGTACTTTAGTACGACAAGGCTTGGCAACGACGTATCAAGGGCTGGGTTAGCGACTCTCAATGACCTGGAATCATCCACGGAAACACGTAGGCCTGCAGCGTAGTCATCAAACCGATGATGACGGCAAAGATCAGGCTGTGCTTTACCGTAAAGCGGAACAGATCCGATTCGCGCCCCGCCAGACCCACGGCCGCGCAGGCAATGGCGATGGACTGGGGCGAGATCATCTTGCCCGTCACACCGCCGGTGGTGTTGGCGGCCACGGTCAGCACCTGGGGCAGGCCCAGCTGCTGCGCGGTGGTGGCCTGCAGCGCGGCAAACAGTGCATTGGCAGAGGTGTCCGAGCCCGTCAGGAACACCCCTATCCAGCCCAGGAAGGGCGAGAAGAAGGTGAAGGCCTGGCCCGTATGCGCCAGTGCCAACGCCAGGGTGGCCGACAGGCCCGAGTAATTGGCGACAAAGGCAAAGGCCAGCACCATGCCGATGGAGTAGATCGGCACCGCCAGTTCCTTGAAAGTCTCCCCCAAGGTAGCGACCGCTTTGGACGGCGACAGGCGAGTGAAGGCAATCGTGATCAGCGCCGCAATCAGGATGGCGGTGCCGGTGGCCAGCAGCCAGTTGAAGGTGTAAACAGCGCCGTAAGGGGCAGCAGCGGCCACGACGGGCGGCGTCTTCTCAACCAGGTTGTGCAGAAACGGCACCGGAATATTGATGACGGTGGACGCCAGCGGGCCACCTGCCGCAAACAGCGCCTTGAAGGGCTTGATGCTCCAGACCGTGACCATGGCGGTCAGGATGATAAAGGGCGACCAGGCCTTGATGACCGCAGCGGCGGTGAGCGGCGCGCCCGAGCTGACAGGTACGACGGGCACGGCTGCTGCGCCTTGTTCACCCGCCTCTGGCGTAAAACGGAAGATGCGCTTGGGCTGCCAGACCTTGAGGAACAGGGTCAGCGCAATCAAGGACACGATGGCCGAGGTGATATCAGGCAGCTCCGGGCCAATGTAGTTGGCGGTGAGGAACTGCACGATCGCAAACGAACCACCACCGACCAGCACCGCAGGCCAGGTCTCCTTCACCCCGCGCCAGCCATCCATGATGGCCATCAGCCAGAACAGCACGAGCACGGTCATGAAAGGCAGCTGGCGGCCCGCCATCTGGCCAATCGCAAACGCATCGACGCCCGACACCTGGCCAGCCACGATGATCGGAATGCCCATGGCGCCAAACGCAACCGGGGCGGTATTGGCGATCAGGCACAGGCCTGCGGCATACAGCGGCTTGAAGCCCAGGCCCACCAGCAAGGCCGCCGTGATCGCGACCGGTGCGCCAAAACCTGCCGCGCCTTCCAAAAACGCGCCAAAGCAAAAGCCCACCAGGATGAGCTGCAAGCGCTGATCGGGCGTCACCGACAGGATCGACGAGCGGATCACATCGAACTGCCCCGTTTTGACGGAGATCTTGTACAGAAATACGGCGGCCACAATGATCCAGGCAATAGGCCACAAGCCGTAGAAAAAGCCGTAGACGGCCGAGGCCAGCGCTGCGCTGACGGGCATGCGGTAGAACAGCAACGCCACCGCCAGGGCCAGCACCACCGTGATGGTGCCCGCCTGGTAGCCCTTGAGCCGCAGCTTAGTCAGTGCCAAAAAGAAAAACAGGATCGGAATCAAGGCCACCAGGGCCGACACCCAGATGTTGCCAGCCGGGTCGTAGTTTTGCTGCCAGAGAGTTTGCATGGCGATGTCTCGAAGTTATTGGAGGGGCGCTTGTGGCGCCTTGGTCTTGGGCTGTTCACCGGCGGCATAGGGCTAACGGGCTGCTTGGGATGCCCGGTTCTTGGCCTTGCCTGGTGAATGGCTTGTTCGCTATGCCGTTGGTTGGACCTTTGGTTTAAATTGGTATTACCAATAAACCACGAAATCGCCAACCTGCGGCAAAGTTGGGCGATTATTGGGGAATTAAGCCTATTTACTTCTAGGGTAAACCCGAAATTTAACAATTCATAGGCCAATTTTCATTATTGGTAATACCAATTCAAACCAGCAAAATTGACTTTGGTCGCTGAATGAGGGCACTGACCACTCGCCACAGTGCTGGCATGGCAGTGACCGCTCACCCGTCCTCCGCCAAGGGGAACGTCAGAGAAATTCCCCAATTTCAGGGATAGCATTTTTCGCCCACTCGCATACCATCGCGGGGGTCCGCCCGCGCGTTTTTTTGCTTATCCATGCTTGAACCTTCGTTGCTTGTTGAAGATGCTCTTTTGCCTGTCCCCGTCCTGGTCGTGGAGGACGAGCCGCTTCTGCAACAACGCTTGCGCCAGGTGCTGCACCAGCTTGGCTATGAGGACGATACGCTGATCTTTGCCGGCACGCTGGCAGAGGCGCGGGCTGTGGTCGCCGAGGGGCCGGTGGGCCTGGCCTTGGTGGATTTGCGCCTGCCCGATGGCAATGGCCAGTCGCTGATCGAAGAGCTGCGGGCCGAGGATCCGGGGCTGGGCATTCTGGTGGTGTCGGCCTGGAGCTCCGAAGAACTGATCCTGAGCGCCTTGCGCGCCGGGGCCACGGGCTATGTGCTCAAGCAGCGCGACGATTTCGAGGTGATGCTGTCCATCCGCAGCGTGCTGCGCGGTGGCGCGCCGATCGACCCCTTTATTGCCCGGCGCATTTTGCAGCTGCTGCCACTGCGCGTGCCCAAGCCGGCCGACCACGCAGCGCCCGCTGCCAGCGGCGGCGAGCCCGATGTGGGCCTGACGCCCCGGGAGGCCGAGATCTTGCGCCTGGTGGCCGATGGCATGAGCAACCGTGAGATCGCCAACGAAGTGCATCTGTCCCGCCATACGGTGGAGAGCCATGTCAAGCGCATTTACCGCAAGCTGGCCGTCTCCTCGCGCATGATGGCGGTGCGCGAGGCGCGCGCCCGGGGAATGATTGAGTGAGCCCGCGCGCTCACCCCCTGCCCCGCCTGTTGCAAGCCGGGGCGTACCTGCTGGTGCTGCTGTTTGTACTGCTGGCTGGGCCTGCGATGGCCCAAACCGCGCCAGCCAGCACTCCCCAGGCCGGCAGCTGCAAGGCGCAAATCCTGCACGTGGATGCGGCACGCGCCAGCGCACTCAACCCGCAGCTGCCAGCCCCGACCGAGGGCTGGGAGCCGGTCACGCTGCCCGATCTCTGGACCCAGCGCTGGCCTGCGCACGATGGCGCCGTCTGGTACCGCATTGCCTGGCAGCGCAGCTGCGCCAGCCCACCACCTGGGCTCGATGCCGAGTCCTCCTCGCCCCCTGAGTCCATTGCATTGGGCATTGATGGCATCAGCGTGGCCGGTGCGGTGTATGTGAACCATGACCTGCTCTGGAGCGATGCCTCCCTGGTCGAGCCGCTGTCACGCAGCTGGAATGTGCCGCGCTGGTGGCTGCTGCCAGAATCGCTGCTGCAGCCCGGGGTCAACACTATCTGGGTGTATGCGGTGGGCCACCGCGCCTTGAGCCCGGGCCTGGGCCAGCTGCGCCTGGGCGCGCCGCAAGAGGTGGCCCAGGTGCAGGCGGGCAAGCAATGGCGCCAGCGCACGGTCTACTTTGTCAATGCCGTGCTGTGTGCGATGGCCGGGGTGCTGTTCTTCAGCATCTGGTTACTGCAGCGCAAAGCCCGCACCTATGGCTGGTTTGCGCTGATGGCCTTGTGCTGGATGCTGTATTTAAGCACCTACCTGGCGGGCAGCCAGTGGCCCTGGCCGGATTCGCTCACCCGTGCCCGCTTCAGCCTGGTGGCGCTGCTGGGCTATGTGCTGAGCGTGTGCATCTTCACCTTCCGCTTTGGCGCGCAAAAGCTGCCCTGGGTGGAGCGCTTTTTGTGGCTGTTGGCCTTTGTCGGTGCAGCGATCACCTGTCTGGTGCCTGCCGAGCATGCGCGCCAGGGCTTTAGCCTGGTGTGGCAGGGCGCGACGGCGGTGTTCCTGGTCAATGGGCTGCAGTTCCAGCTCCATGCCTGGTTCCCGCGCAAACGGCCGCGCAATCTGGCGCATATCCTGCTCGCCTGCATCTGGCTGCTGCTGACCCTGGTGGCGCTCAACAACCTGTACTCGGTGCTGGACCGCTGGCAGGTGGCGCGCGACTGGGCGGCACTCAGCGGCGTGCTGGTGATTGGCCTGCTGATGCTGCTCTTGGGCGGCCAGCTGGTGCGGCAGATGCATGAGGTGCGGCGCTTTAACCGCGAGCTCAAACAAGGGGTGGAATCTGCCCGCAGCGAGCTGGCCCAGGCGCTGCAGCGCGAGCATGTGCAGGCGCTGGAGAACGCCAAGCTGCAAGAGCGCATGGCCCTGGCCCATGACCTGCACGACGGCCTGGGCGGTGCCCTGGTGCGCAGCATGGCGCTGGTCGAGCAGGCGGACGAGACCATCAGCAGCGCGCGTGTGCTGTCCTTGCTCAAAAGCATGCGCGATGACCTCAACCAGCTGATCGACTACGGCTCCAGCGCCGGCGCATCGGTGCCCGACACCCCCGTGCAATGGGCCGCGCCACTGCGCCACCGCATCACCCGCATCTTGGATGAGATTGGCGTGCAGACCCACTGGAGCATTGCCGCGCAGTGGCAGGGCAGCGTCGAAGAAGGCAAGCGCCCCAATGCGCTGCAATGCCTGCTGCTGACCCGGCTGGTGGAGGAGGCGCTGTCCAACGTCATCAAGCACAGCCATGCCAGCAAGGTGCGGGTGGAGTATTCGCAGCCCCGGCCCAACCAGCTGCTGGTGCGGGTCGAGGACGATGGCGTGGGCTTTGATGTGCAGGCCGTGCAGCGCGCCGGCCAATCGGTGGGCATGCGCAGCATGGCCGCCCGCGCCGAACGCCTGGGCGCCAGCTTCAGCGTGCAATCGAGCCCGGCCGGCACGATGGTGACGGCGGTGCTGCAGCTGGGGGCGGGGCTGCCTGCGGCAGCACCGGGGGCCGCTGCGCGTTGAGCGCGGTCTGCCGCGCTACAGACAACGGGAGGGGTGAGGTGACGGGCTCTGCTGCCGCTCGCGGTGTAGAAGGCCCATGGCTCGTCATCAAAAAATGGCCACCACAGACAGCTGCCTGTGGTGGCCTTGGGACTCTATCCGCAACAAAGATCAGCGCTTAGTGCTTGACGGCCTCGCGCCAGCTGATGCGCTTGCCCTGGGGCTTGGGGGCTGCCACGGGGATACGGATATCAATCGGATCGCCCACCACACCGGTTTGAACGTGGCTGGTGACGGTGCCATCTTTGTCAGCGGTCAGCGCATTGCCGACGATAAGGGTATCGGGCACCTGCACGCCCGCCGCTCCCCCGTCGGGGCCATCGACCACCGCCTGCCCGGTCTCCACGTTGAGGTAGTTGAGCCAGCCGTAGCCGCCTGCCTCGCAGGGGTCATCCGTGGGCACATTGCTGGCAACGACCAAGGTCGTGCCGGCCAGGCGCAGATTGACGTTCACCCGCTCACGCCTATCGGGCAGGTCCACATACCAGCCTTTTTTGCGGTCTTTGCAGGCCGCCTCGTTGCTTGCGCAGCTGATGCGGCGCACCAAATTGCCCTCGTTGTCCCTGGCTTTGCTCAAGACTGATTGCTTGAGGTCTGCGCGGAAGGCTGGCCCAGTGGAGGTGTAGCCCTCTGCCCTGTCATCAAAGCCATAGATGGACTGCGGGTCCGCATTGCCCAAATCCGCAGGCCCAAACAGCCGCCCGGTGGCCACCAGAATGCGCGGCAGCTGGCTGCTGCCCTGCACCAGTTCCACACGGGTGGTGATGGGCTGGGGTTTGCCGCCATGGACCAGTTGCACCACCTTGTTCACCTCGAAGCGGCTGGTCGCCACATTCCACTGAAAGCGCCAGACATGGCCTTCCAGATCGCCGCCGTAGAGCAAGCGGGTGGTGTTGTCGCCAGCAGGGTCGCGCAGGTAGTTGTTGAGCTCGCGCAGGCCGCTGCCCGTGGGGGTGGTCATTTGCTCCATGACTTGCCCGGTGCTGGCATTGAGCACAAACACATGGTTACGCCCATCGGCATTATTGTAGCCCGAGGTCAGGAACACGGCCCAGGTGCCATTGGGGTGCTTGGAGACCAGGGGCCGGCCAAAGCTCAGGCCCATGTTCGGCAGGCTCGCTTCCCACAGCGGCTTGGGGTTCTTCGGGTCGCTGATGTCGAGCGCGTAGTAGCCCTTGCCGCCCTTGTTGAAGCCGCCCACCAGGATGGTTTTCCAGCCGTTGGCGTCGCGGATATCGGCCACCACGGGCGCGCCATCGACAAAGTAGCGGTGGCCGCCGTCGTAGTCGACGCTCGCCAGCCGCGCCATCTCGGGCATCACGGCGGTGGGAACAAAGGCCCAGAGCTCGCGCGCTGCCTGGGGCACGGCCCGGCCGCCGACGGTTTCTGTCTTGCGCAGGTCGGTCTCGGCATCAAACGCATGCAGCATGCCGTCATTGCCGCCCACGTACACCATGGGCTTGCGGTTTTGCTGGCTCAGGCGGTAGGCGGCATAGCCGTCGTCCCGGTAGCGGCGGGTGGGCTTGCCCACATACAGCGGCTGCGAGCCGATGATGTCGCCCAGCCGGCTCTCGCGCGGGCGGTAGAGGCGCTGGGCATCGCCCAGTGCAAAGCCCTCCAGGCTGCGGTCGCCGCGCAGAAAGTTCAGCAGGTTGGCGCCTACTGCAGCCTGTTTTTGTGCATCGCTCATCTGCGCATACTGGGCCAGGCGGGTGCTGATGGCCGGGGCATCGAAATGGCTGCGCAAGCTGCCCAGGTTGGCATAGCTGAATTCGGTCAGCGCACCGGCATTCATGAACAGAATGCGGCGGTTGTCGGTAGCCAGGTCACGCTTGTCCAGCGCCTCTTTGGCCGACCAGCCGACGATGGGTGTGCGCCGGCCCGAGTTCAGGCCGATTTCAAAGGCCTGCAGATCGCCCGACCAGCGGCCGGTGCGGTAAGTGGCGGCATAGGCAAAGTTGTTGCCCGCCTCGGTGATGGGCGAGGACACGCCGACACTGGCGCCAGAGCCCAGGGCCGCACGGATATCGGCAAACACCTCGGCCAGGCCGGCTTGGATGGCGACCGGGTCGTTGGCGCTGAAGTACAGCCCGCGGCCATTGACGGCGGTGTGCCAGAAGTCATCGATGGACTCGGGGCGCTCGTAGTCGCGGGTGTCGTCCTTGGGCCAGATGGGCCAGGTCTTGAGGCCGCTGCGCAGGTCGGCAAAATCGCCCGCTCCGCTCTTGTAGTTCTTGTCATAGCGCAAGGCACCCGAGACGCCCATGCCGATCACATAGGTGCTCATGTGCTGCCAGGTGGCCTTGTCGTCTTCGGCGCCCGTCCCCACGGGCCGCACCTTGTTGTCCCAGCCGCGCGGCGTATCGCTGCTGCTGCCCGGGCGCAGATCGGTCGCGTAGTAGTACTGGGCCACATCGGCCAGCGAGTTGCTGCTGCCGCCCGTTGCCGGGCTCAGGTGCTCGTCGTCGCAGGGCAGCTTGCCGCAGCGGGTATGGGCCGCTGGCAGCGCAGACCAGGGGGCCGTGCCAGGCTGGGGTTTGCGATTGGGAGGGTCGAGAGGCCGGACCACCGGCGGCGCTGCGTCGAGCGGGTAGCAGACCGCAGGGGATTCCAGATCGCCGCTGAAGAGGACGATGCCTGGCGGCTCCAGCGTACGGCCTGTTTCTGCAGTACCCACCAGGCTCACCTTGTGGGTGGTGTATTGGCCGTTGAAGACCTTCTTCTGGCCCTTGTACTCCTCACAGGTGGCTGCCGGGCAGTTGTCGGGCTTGGTGGGCACAATCGTGGTCGAGCCCAGGCCCACGCCGCTGCAGTCGGTCACCACATGGGTCACTGGGTTGTAGCCGGGCACGCACAGCTCGCCTTGCGGCACGTTGATGGTGGTGGGGCCTTCTTGCACGCACTGGGTCTCTACACCAATGGAATTGGTGCCCGGCTGGCAGGCGGCAAAGGCTTCGGCCGATTGCAGGTAGACCAGGCCGTCGGGGGTGCTTTCGTCGAAGCTCTCGCAGGTGCTGGTGGTCCAGCCATTTTCCTTGGTGGGGCGCCCTGCGCCCTCCGACTGTGCAACCAGCGCTTCACAGGTTCCATAGGCAAGGTCAACGTCATAGCTGCGGTGTCTGCAGTTGGAGACCACTTTATAGCCATCCACCAGGCCTTGGCAGCCGGGTACGGGCTGCACGGGCTCTGTCATGGGTTGACAGCTCGATTGCGTCCACTCCGGAGGGCCAGACGCCTCAATCACGCATGCCTGCACATTCTCCGTGCGCTGCAGCCTCGGCTGGCACACGCTGTAAATGCAGCCATTCGCTGGTGTTGCATCTTGCGGGGTACAGGTGGCCGGGTTGGTTGGCGTTGGAGGGGGCGGCTGCACGCCCTCCATGCCCGGTGCAGGCGTGCATTGGCCCGGTTGTGGTGTTCCGTCGCTGTTGTCCTGGCATAGGATGCCCATCCAGCCATTGTCGGCAGATGGTGTCCTAGGCGTGCACGATGACACCGCCCGCCAAGGGTTGTACTGCATCCCGCACGTCAGGTCGTAGAGCGGCGTGGAATGGGTGCGGCAGTTCGCGGAGTCTTGCTGCACCGGGCCACCCCAACTGTTGCGGATGTTGCTGCATTCCACCATGTAGTTACCCTCGATTCCGGCCTTGCAAGCGCTGGGTGCCACCGTGCTGGTCAAGGGTGCGCCTCGCGGCTCACACAGAATGTTGATGCGGCCGGGCCGGTCGGGCAATTCACCGGGCCTGCAGACGGCCACCCTCTCTGAGGCGCCGCGCTGCCGGCACTCGGTATAGGTGCTGCTGGCAGCATCCCATACCGGTGCACTGGTGACCGGGCAGCTGTTGTCAGTTTCACCCTCGTCACCATTGATAGCCTCACGGGTGCAGCTGGTATGCCGAAAACCATTGGCCTGGCTGGCCGCCTGAGGAACACACTGGTCCTGGGGCACATAGCGCTCCTCGCGGTGGCTGCTGTTGCAGTTGCTGTATTCCACCAGCGCGGTGCTGCCGCCAGCAGCGGCAATATCGGCCGCCAACTGGGGGTGCAGGCTGTTGCAGGCCAACACGGGGCCGCTGTAGGCCGGCACGGCTACGCCTTCGCAGGCAATGGTGCCCACGCCGGGCACATACTGGCCATTGCGGCTGCAATAGGCCGAGGCGCTGACATCGCGGTCGGTGGGGCCATCGCACTCCACCAGGTAGTCTCCCGCTCTGCCCGGTGTGCAAGACTGCACCACTTTCCAGCTGTCGCCCCCGGGCGGCTCAACCTTGCAGCCGCTGGCAAAGGCCTCACACACTGCCTTGTCGGTGGTCTTGAGCTCCACCTCGCCCAGCGCCGGGTTTTTGTACCAGTAAAAATAGCGCTTCTCACGCGTCTGGCCAGCTACCGCCCGGGCCCAGGGCGTTTGGGTTTCCGTGCTCCAGGTGGTAACCAGCTTGTTGCGGTACTGTTTTTTGGTGATGTAGTTCCAGCTGATTCTCTGCTGGTACTGGTTTTTGCTGACGGTATGCGTGCCTTGGGCATACCAGTACTCAGTCTGCATCGCCGAAAAATTGCCGTCTCCTGGGGCTCGGGCTTTGTGGGACACCAGCAGTGTTTGGTTGTACCGCTTTTGAACCCAACGCAGAGAGCCGACCCTCTGGCTTTGGCGCAGCACATCCTTTTTGATGATCTTCTTGTAGACCGTCTCGGTCTTGGTGCCGCCACCGGGCACGGTCAGCTTCCAGCCAGCGGTGCAGTCGGCCAGGTCGTAGGTCACCGATGCATCCCGCTCCAGCTTGTAGCCATTGACTGAGCCATCGTAGACCGGGCGGGGGCGCAAGCCCTCGGGCCCGGTCAGCGACAGCGGCGGGCCATCCTGCTGGCCAACCAGGGTGGTGCCATCGATTTGCACCGGGCCTTTGCCCTGGGTCTCCTGGCCTACGTTCCAGTAGCCATCAGTGGTGACGATGGCATAGTGCCGCTGGCAGGCGGAGACGACGGGATCGACAAAGGGCCGCATGCTGTCATTGATGCTGTCGCTTTTGCCCGCGTAATAGCGGCCCACCCGCGCCAGCGCCTCGCGCGTGGGCGAGGTGCCCCCGGTTTTGGTGCCCTGGATGGCCTGAAACCAGGCCTGCTTGTCGCTGCCGGCAAAATCTTGCACCGGCAGAAAATGGCTGTTTGGGCCCGTGCCTGGCTTGGCCACCGTCAAAAAGCCCACCCGGAAGTTGTCATTGAGCGTGCCAAAGGCCAGGCTGACGGAGGACTTGGCCATGTTGATGCGCGTGCGGTAGTAGCTGTACCAGATGGCAAAGTTGCGCTCTTGCGCGGCAGCGTTGGCCAGCTTGACGCGGCTCCAGCGGCCGCGCATCTGGCCGCCTGGCACCCCCTCGATCGGCTGGGCCACGGTGCCGCTGTCCTGCACGCTGCCATCATCGGCATGGAGGCTGGGGACATCGGGCCAGGTACAGCTGGACTCCCGCTCCCAGCTGGGCATCGTGGGGTAGGTGGCGCTGCTGGGCTGCCATTGGAAATAATAGGCCCGCTGGGGCGGGTCGTCGTTCAGGCTCTGCCGGCGTGTGTCGCCGTCATAGGCCCGAAAGGTGGTGGCAAGGTTGACGGCGCCGCGCGCCTGGTCATAGCCATCCTTCCAGGCCGCAGAGAAGCTGGGCACCGGCATGTCGGTGATGCCATCGGCCCGCTTGGGCAGCGGATAGCTGGTATCGGGGTTGTAGTAGAGCGTATTGCACAGCGCGCTCTTGTAGCCCACCGGGAAAAAGTTGGCGTTTTTCTCCCAGTCATCGGGCATATGGCTCCATTTCATGGAGTCCGAAGTGTCGAGCAGCAGCATCACATTGGGCTTGGCCTGGTCGGCCAGGATGCCCAGCGGAATATCGGCAATGTCCACCGCATCTGACGATGCGGAATCGGCTGCCGCGCTGCTGGCAAACAAGCCCGCTGCCACGGCAGCGGCAGCGGCGGCGAGCATGGCCCCCAGGCCTGCGGCCCGGCGCCCGCGCAGCGGGGGTTTGAATTTCTGAAGCATTTCCCTCTCCTTCGTCCTCATGGCTGATCGGCCCCTGCGGGCCTGCGGCTGCTGCGGGCGTCTGCGCGCTGTTCACTGCCGACCTTGCTGATTTTTTTCCTGTCTGACCTTGGCAGAGGCGGCCCATTGCAGGGCTGGCCTTCTGCGCTGCGCCTTCAATACACCGTCATCTGCACATAGCTCAGGGTCGCGCGCGGGCCCAGCGCCCGGGCGCTGATGCGGTACATGGGCCGGTCGTTGCAGGGCAGCACACTGCCTGCGTCGTCCGATGAGCCCGGGCAACCGGTGTTTGGTGGCGTGACGCAGGACTGGCCATCTGCATTCCAGGCTCCGGTATTGCTGCACAGACGGTGGATCATGTAGTGCACCTCATTGCCCAGGCCGTCATCGGCGCTGGCTTGTTTGGCACCGGCGCTCCATGGCAGGTCCTTGGCGGCGATGCCGGGAACAACCAGCGCGTAATAGCCCTGGCTGGGGTTGTTTTGATCCAGTGCGGTGCCGTTTTGCGACAGCTGTTCGAGCTGCGCCAGTCCATGCTCCAGGCCCAGATCAGCCCCGGTGGTTGCGGTCTGCTTGAAAGCCAGGCTACCGGCAATGGACGAGCCTGTGGTGGTGGTGCGCACCAGCGCAAGGCTGGTGAGCGTCATCACCAGCAGCACGATGAGCGCTACGAGCAGCACCACGCCGCGTGCGGCCTGTGAGCGGGTTGCGGGGAGCCTTGTGCGGTCTTGGCGTTTCATGTTGCTTGTTGCCCCCACAAGGTGTTGCGCAGCGGAATCACGCTTTCGTAGACGCGGTAGCGGTAGTGCTTCCAGCCATCGCCAGTCAGCTCGAACTGCTTGCTGCCATTGGCCCAGCGCGGTGGCTCCTGGGTGACTTCATCGCGCTCGTACTGGGAGCTGCGAACCAGCACGGCCAGGCGCACCGCCAGCACCCTGTCCCAGGTCCAGCCGTCGCTAAAGGTTGTTGTCCACTGGTCATTGCCGTCAATCTGGCCGTCACCGTTCCGGTCATAGCCATATTCCGCATGGAAGCTGAGCACATCGTGTGCCACGGCCACGCTGCCCGCGCTGGTCTCGTTGAGGTGGTTGTAATAGACCAGCTCCTGGCCTTCCAGGCTCCAGACATGCAACTGCGGCTCGGGCCCCAGGTTGTAGAGCGCGCCCTCGCCCAGGCTGGTCATGCCGCCGTCGAGCATATTGCGGCGGCCGCCATGGTTGAAGCGAGGAGCCACTACGCTGCCGGTATAGAAGTTGGTGTAGCTGCCGGTGCCCTGGCTCACCCGGTTGCTGGGATAGGTTACGCTGCCCGTGTTCGCCGCCACTGTAGATCCCGCGCCAGCGGTGATCTCCATCATCAGGCAGTCTCGGTTATCGCTGTCCGAGGTACCCACCGCCACATCGCCCGCATGCAGGCCCGCATTGGATTTCTCCATGCTGAGGACGCCATTGGCACTGGCCTCGTAGCGCGATCCGCTCACCATATTGGCCGTAGAGCCGCTGAGCACCCAGAGCTGCGTACGACCTTCAGAGGTTGCGATGCGCACGGGGACCAGCGGAAATGTGAAGGCAAGGCCATTGTTATTGGCTTGCACCGAACAGCCCAAATGCCGCGCCTCCATCGCCGCAAAGCCCAGGCCCGCCGAGCGGATGTCGCGCTCAATGCTGAACAGGGCCAATGCGCCCGCCGTTTGGGCGTCGGTCACGGCAGAGACGGTGCGGCGCTGCTTCTCAGACACGCCATAGAGCTGGTAGATCACCAGCATGCTGGCCATGCCGATGGCAACACCCACGAGGATTTCAATGATGGAAAAGCCCGCTTGCGAGGGGCGCTGCAGCTGGCCGCAGCCCTTGGGCCTGCTGCGCTGCAGACGGGGCATAGACGTCGTTTTCATGCGGGGGGGCCTAATGGACATAGGCCTGGATCTGGTAGTTGCGCAAGCCGGCGTCGTGCGGGGCTTGCCAGCACAGCGTGACCGTCACTTTATTGAGGCCGTCTGTGGTGTCGACCAAAATCTGTTGCCCTGTGGGTACCGCACCAGGTAAACCCAGCACATGCTGCGGGCCACCGCGCGCGGCAGAAAGCAGGTTGATGACATCGTTGTTGTCTGCCTCAGCCCCGCTGAAACTACATCGCTCAACACTGCCACTCACCCTGTGCTGCATTTTTTGCAGTGACGCAGCAAGCGCCTGTGGCGAGCTGCGATCGACCTTGAGTGAGATGGCCTGCACAATTTGGGAGGCATACATGCCCGCCTCCGTGCGGTAATGCGCCTGGCCCGACCAGTTGACAGACCGTGCCGTGAGCCCGGCGATGCCCAGAATGCCAAACACAATGATCATGATGGCAACCAGCGACTCGATCAGCATCATGCCCCTCTGCCCTGCGGCAGTTGCGTGGGAATGGGCGGGCAAGGCCATGCGAGATATCAGCATTGGCGGTTGTCTCCCTCATCGGTGATGGACGGATCGCACAGCCGGACTTGGCCTCCCGGCGAGATAACCACGCGCATGCAACGCTGGCTACCACTGTCTTCCAGGCAGGCAGCGTTGGTAGATTTGAAGTTCACGGCGATGGCCTCGGATGCGCGGCCCAGGCTGTCAAAGGAGACCGTCTCTTGCTCGGTTTCCACCGTCACGGCCGTTGCACTCTCTGCTGGCTTGCTGGCAATCTGTATCTCACCCACCATCAGCTTCCAGCCCAGGCCGCTGTCCGTCAGCCCGAGAGCCACATTGGCATTGCGGCGCAGCGCTTCAGCCCTTGCCATCTGAGCGCCGTCATAGTAGGCCTGGGCAACCGTGCGGATCTTGGAATCCAAGATATAGACACTGGCCGATGGCATGGCCATCAGCAGCAAAAAGACGGTGAGCGCCAAGCCAACCATCAGCTCGATCAAGGTAAACCCCTGGTTGGAATGGAGCCTGTGCATCAGCAGCTTCCATCCTTGCGGATAGACCAGCAGCCGCTGCCCTTGGTCCAACCCGACGGTGTGCTTGCGGTGTTACGCGCGCCTTCGTGGGTCAAGACGAAAACAAAACCGGACATGGATCCTTTGCCCTCCGCCTTCACCGTGTAATAAGATTTGTGCCCGTTACAGATGTACTTAAAGCGGGCAGTTTCCGCCGGCTCCGCAGCTATCCTGCTTTGACAGGCGCCCACATAGGTCCTGTGATCCTGGTAGAACTGCTCCATCTTGGCCCCCATATCGGCCAATGGCGTGATGCCCTCCACAATCTGCCCGCGCTTGATGTATTCGCTGTAACTGGGCAAGGCAATCGCCGCCAGGATGGCCACAATGGCCACGACGATCATCACCTCGATCAACGTAAAGCCCCGCTGCACCCAGCGCCGTACAGGGCCGCTGCGGCCCGTGTGGACTCGCGTCAGCGCTAAGCGGACCGCTTGAGAAACCTTCATAACGACACCCCCTCACCGCCGCTGCACCAGAGGCGGCAATGCTCCAGAAAACCGGCTGCTGGATTCCTCCCGGCAGACTCCGCCAGGGAGTCGGAAGGCTTCCATCCATCGATTTCATTTATTGAAATTCAGAAATCCATATGAATTTCATCAGGAGGGCATCATACGTGTCTGTTAGTAAATTACTTTCCAATAACTTACATCAATAGTTATTTTATAAATCTATAACTGCCTAAATTTTGGGCGAGTCAATGCGCTCTGCGCAGAGGACTTGGAGCGGTCCGCAACGCCACAATAGAAATATTTTGATAGCAGTCTAGATAGCAATAACGTTGGTTGGCGGATGCTGAAAGGCTGAAGAGCCACGGGTGACAGTGAGGAGCGGCGTGCGTTTGGCAACCCGCAAGCGCGCAGGCGCAACCGATGGCGGGGCATCGGTTTACACAGCCCATGCTGTTGCAAATGTGCAGCTTGATGCATATCAAGCTTGCAGCTGCAAGACCAGACCATTGGCCGCCAAGTAGTGAAAGAGCCAGTCGCACTGGCGATGTGCGCCGCAGCAAACAATGGTGGCTGGGCCGCCGTGACCAGGCCACCCCCATGCGCCGGCCGCCTTACCCACCGCGATCTGCCATGGCGCAGCGCCAGGCAGTGCTGTGGGCTCCAGCAGGCCTGGGTCAGCGCGCCTGCAAGGCCTTGAGCAAGCTAGCAGCGTTGGCCTCGACCATGTCGACATAGGTGCTGGCAGGGCCGCCGGCGGGCGACAGCGCATCGGAGTACAGGCGGCCACCGATGGCAGCACCGGTCTCGCGGGCGAGTTGCTCCAGCAAGCGCGGGTCGGAGATGTTCTCGACAAAGATGGCGCCAATGCGCTCTTCGCGGACCTGTTTGACGAGGGCCGCCAGATCACGGGCCGAAGGCTCGGACTCGGTTGACAGGCCGCGCACCGGCACAAAGCGCAGGCCATAGGCCTGTGCAAAATAGCCAAAGGCATCGTGGGTGCTGACGACACTGCGCCGATCGGCCGGCAGCGCGGCAAAGCGCTGGCGCAGGCTGGCGTCCAGCGCTGTCAGGCGGGCGATGTACTGCGTGGCCTGCTGGTCGTATTGGGCCGCATTGGCCGGATCTGCTTTGGCCAGGCCCTTGGCGATATTGCGCACATAGGCGATGGCGTTTTTCACATCCTGCCAGGCGTGGGGGTCGTTGGGGCCATGGTGGTGGCCGTTCCCATGGTCATGGTCATGGTCATGCCCTTCCTTGCCAGCGCCGTGGTCATGACCCTGGCCCTTGGGCAAGCTGCGCACGGCAATGCCTTGGGATGCCACGATCTCCTGGCCTTGAAAGCCCGACGCTTTTTTCAGGCGCGGCAACCAGCCCTCAAAATCCAGCCCATTGGCCACCAGCACCTTGGCCTGCTGCAACTGGCGTGCCTGCTGCGGCGTGGGCTCAAACACATGGGCATCGCCGTCAGGGCCGACCAGCGCAGAGACGCTGACCCGATCACCGCCAACCTGGCGCGTCAGATCCTGCAAGATCGAAAAGCTGGCCACCACGGGCAGCGGCTGGCCCGCGGCCCAGACGACGTTGGCAGGCAAGGCGCTGGTCAGCGCCAGCCCCAGCAGCGCGCGGCGGTTCAGGTAAAAGTTGCTCATTCGGATACTCCCATTGGTTCAGACACAGAATCGTTGGCCGGCCGTTGGCGCTGCGCGCGCACGCTGCCCAGCCGCCCCAGGCAGAGCGACAGCAGGTACAGGCAGCCGAGGCTCAAGGTGATGGCGGCCGATGCCGCAATGCCCGCGTGGTAGGACAGCAGCAGGCCGAGCACGCTGCCAGCCATGGCGATACCCATTGACAGCGCCATCTGCAGGCCCACACCGCGCAGCCAGAACCGCGCACTGGCGGCGGGCAGCACCACCAGGGCCACCGCCATCAAGGTGCCCAGCGAATGGAAGCCCCCCACCAGGTTGAGCACGAGCAGCAGCATGAACAGCCCATGGCTGATGCTGCCCATGCGCCCCTGCAGGCGCAAAAAGCCAGGGTCCAGGCATTCCATCAGCAAGGGCCGGTACATCAATGCCAGGCCCAGCATCGACAGGCTGGCGATGGTCGCGGTCAGGTACAAGGTGGGGTCATCCAGCGCCAGCACCGAGCCAAACAGCACATGCAGCAGATCCACATTGGAGCCGCGCAGCGAGATCAGCAATACGCCCAGCGCCAGCGAGATCAGGTAGAAACCGGCAAAGCTGGCGTCCTCGCGCAAGGCGGTGTAGCGGGTCACCACGCCTGAGAGCATGGCCACGATCAGGCCAGCCGCCAGGCCGCCGATCGTCATCGCCGGCAAGGACAGGCCAAACAGCAAATAGCCCAGGGCGGCCCCTGGCAAGATGGCATGCGACATCGCATCGCCCACCAGGCTCATGCGGCGCAGCAGCAAGATGGTGCCCAAGGGTGCGGCGCCGGCGCTCAAAGCCAGGCAACCGGCCAACGCGCGGCGCATAAAGCCGTAGTCCACAAAGGGCTGCCACAACAGCTCAGCGATCATGCGCGCCTCCTGGCACCCGCGCGCGCAGCCAGGCACGGCAGCACATCGGCGCTTGCACCCCAGGCCAGCTGGATGCCTGCCAGCGCCAAGGCCTGCGGAAAAAACGCTTCCACCATCTCGCGGTCATGCAGCACGGCCAGCACGGTACGGCCCCGCGTATGCCACTGCTGCAACAGCTGCAGCAGCACATCGATGGAGGGCTCATCCACGCCGGTGAAGGGCTCGTCCAGCAGGATCACCGGCGGGTTCTGCACCCAGAGCCGGGCAAAGCGCATGCGCTGGAACTGCCCGCCCGAGAGCTCGGCAATCCAGCGCGGCTGCCAGCCCTGCAAGCCCACTGTCGCCAGCGCTGCGCTGATCTGCGCCCGCTGCGCATCGCTGACGGCCCCCAACGCACCCGTCTGCGCCCACAGGCCCATGCTGACAAAGTCTTCCACGCTGATGGGAAAGTCACGCTCCACCTCGCAGGCCTGCGCCAGGTAGCCCAGCGCGGCGCGTGGATAGCGGCAGCGCAGCGACCCCTGCATCGGCGCAAGCTGCCCCAGCAAGCCCTTGAGCAAGGTCGATTTGCCGCCGCCATTGGGGCCGACGATGGCCGTCATCGAGCCGGCCGCAAACTGCCCACTGACACCGCGCAGCGCCAGCTTGCCGCCATAGCCCAGGCCCAGGTTGGAGAGTTCAAAATCGATGCCATGCACTGCCGCCGCCGGCAGGCTGGGAACAGACTGCATCATGGCTGCTGCACCGCCCATAGCACCACGCCCCAGAGCAGCGCGCTCAGGCCCAGCGCCAGCAGGCAGCGCGAAAGCGCAGACGCCTGCAAGGCGCTGCGGCGCCTGGTTGTTTGTATTGATCCCATAACTCACCCATTCGCAGGTGCCCTGCCTCCCCAGTCAAGCTGGGAGCATCAGCGATGCATCTGCAGCATTTTCAAAATGTGATGTTATAACATCAAATGAAAATACCAACGGAAATTGCGCAGCCCAGCCTGGCGCAGGCCGCCATGCACCGAAGCAGAAAAATCGTGAGTTGTGAGGAGAGAAGGAGGCTGGCCGAGGCGCTTAGGCCGCCGGTGCCGCAGCGCAGCGGCTGCAGGTGCCATGCATCTCGACATGGGTGCTGCTGGGGCGGAAGCCGTTGGCCTTCGACCAGGTCTTGAGGCGCCGTTCCACCGCAGACTCCAGGAACTCATCGACCTGGCCGCAGTTGTCGCAGATGGCAAACACCACCAGACCATGGTCATGGCCTTTGGCATGCGTATGGGCGCAAACCACAAAGGAGTTAAGGCTTTCCACCCGGTGCACCAGACCGTATTCGATCAGCTTGTCCAGCGCGCGGTACACCTGCTGGGGCGCACGCATGCCCTCGTCACGCAGCTGGTCGAGCAGCGCATAGGCACTGGCCGGATTGGCCTCGCGCGCAAGCGCTTGCAGCACCAGGGCTTGGTGCTTGGTCAACTCGGGCTGGGGCGTTTTGGCGGCTGTGGACATGGTGACAACAAAGGCAGAGGCCCGAGTTTAGCCGGTCTGCTGTGCAGGCGCCGCCAGCGGGGGCACCGCAGCGGTGCCCTCCTGCTTTTGCTCCTGCGCCGCCTGCACCAACCAGCGCTGCACCGCCTGCCAATGCGCATCGCCATACAGGCGCCTAAAACGCTGGGTCTCTTCCAGCCCCGGATTGCGCCACACCGCCAGGCGTTGCGCGATGAAGTCGGCGCTCAAGGGGATGCCGCATTCGACGGTGATGCAGTGCCGCCACTGCGCGTAGGTTCTTGGAATCATCAGTGTTCTTTCCACATCTCAACGGCTGCCAGCCCCGGTCCCCCGTGAACGCTTGAGAAAAATCAGCTTCAATTTGTTATGTTATAACATATCACATCCGCAACACACGCACCACCCAACGCTGGCTTTGGCATGCAGCAAGCCACCCAAGCCGCGCCAACCCCACATTCCACGATGACTTCCACCGCCCCCTCCTATCCACTGGCAACGACACGCCCAGCCAAGCTCCCCGTCACTGTGCTTTCCGGTTTTTTGGGCGCCGGCAAAACCACCTTGCTCAACTACATCCTGAACAACCGCGAAGGCCGGCGCGTGGCGGTTATCGTCAATGACATGTCCGAGGTCAATATCGACGCAGCCCTGGTGCGCCAAGGCGGGGCCGAGCTGTCGCGCACCGATGAGAAGCTGGTGGAGATGAGCAATGGCTGCATCTGCTGCACCTTGCGCGAGGATTTGCTGCTGGAAGTCAGCCGTCTGGCCAGCGAAGGCCGCTTTGACCAGCTGGTGATCGAATCCACCGGCATCTCCGAGCCCCTGCCCGTAGCAGAGACCTTTACCTTTGCCGGCGAGGACGGCCGCAGCCTGGGCGATGTGGCGCAGCTCGACACGATGGTCACCGTGGTCGATGCCTTCAATTTTCTGCGCGACTACAGCTCGCGCGACCACCTGCGGGCACGCGGCCAATCGCTGGGCGATGAGGACCAGCGCACCGTGGTCGACCTGCTGGTCGAGCAGATCGAGTTCTGCGATGTGATCGTGCTCAACAAGGCCGATCTGGTGTCTGACGCCGAGCGCGCGCAGCTGATGGGCATCTTGCGCGGCCTGAACCGGCGCGCCCGCATCGAGCTGGCCGAGTTTGGCCAGGTGCCCCTGCACAAGGTGCTGCAAACGGGTCTGTTCGATTTTGAGCAGGCCTCCCAGGCCCCCGGCTGGCTGCAGGAGCTGCGCGGCAGCCACCAGCCTGAGACGGAGGCCTATGGCATTGGCAGCTTTGTCTACCGCGCCCGCCGCCCCTTCCACCCCGAGCGCTTTTTTGCGCTGATCAACCAGGAATGGCCGGGGGTTGTGCGCTCCAAAGGCTTTTTCTGGCTGGCCAGCCACCCCACGTTGGCAGGCCAGTGGTCACAGGCCGGTGCCGTGGCCCGCCACAGCGCTGCCGGCTACTGGTGGGCCGCCGTGCCCGAAGAACGCTGGCCACAGGACGCAGAGGCGCTAGCCCTGATCCGCAAAGCCTGGGATGAGCGCGTAGGCGATGCCCGCCAGGAGCTGGTGTTGATCGGCATGGACATGGATGAGCCCGCCCTGCGCACGCAGCTGGACAGTTGCTTGCTCAGCGATGCAGAGATGGCTCAGGGGCCCGCAGTGTGGACGGGGTGGCGGCATTCGTTTGTGGATTGGCCTGATAGCAAGATCTAACCAGGCCTAACAAGGTCTAGGACCTTTACCGCCTTACAGCGCCTTATAGACAGCCAAGGTCTCCGCTGCGCAGCGCTGCCAGGAGTAGGTGGCTGCACGCGCCAGGCCCTTGGCGCTGGCATCACGCAGCCACACCTCATCACCCAGATGGCTTTGCAGGCCCCGCAGAATGTCGTCCACATCCAGCGGGTTGACCAGGGCCGCTGCGCCGCCAGCCACCTCGGGCATGCAGGAGGCGTCAGACGTCAGCACCGGCGTGCCGCTGGCCATGGCCTCCACAATCGGCAGCCCAAAGCCTTCGTAGAGCGAGGGGTAGGCGAACAGGCGCGCGCCCGCATAGAGCATGGGCAGGTCGGCCTGGTCGACATAGGACAGGTAATGCAGCCAACCCTCGTTCGCCGCTTGTTCCATGCGGCGGTGTACGTCTTCCGATTTCCAGCCCTTGCCACCCGCCAGCACCAGCGGGCAAGCCTTGCGCAAGGCCGGGTCCAGCTGCTCGTAAGCTTGCAGCAAACGGCCGATGTTTTTGCGCGGCTCAATGGTGCCCACATACAGCGCGTAGCTGCGCGGCTGCAGCCCATGCTTGGCCAGTACCGGGGCCAGCTCAGCATCGCTGCGCGGGTGGTAGGCGGCGTCCATGCCCAGACCAATGGCCGTGACCTTGTCCGCCGACCAGCCAAAGTGCTGGATGAACTCCTGGCGCACGGTTTCCGTATCGGTGATGACATGCGTCGTGTTACGCAGGCTGCTGCCAAAAGCCATGTTCATGAAGTCCACCCGCGCCTGTGGGTGGAACTCCGGGTAGAACACATGCGAGAGGTCATGCACGGTGTTGACCGTTCTCCCAGGAAAATCCGGCACCAGTAAATTGGGAGAATGAAAAATCGCCTCTGACTGCCCGCGCAATTGCCAGCGCGACAGGGTAGGCACCAGAGCCTGATAAATACGTACGGCTACGCGGTTGGCAGAAAGAACTCTGCGCACCTTTGAGGTCTTCGGGAGAAAAGTGCTAGTAGATACGCGCTGCTCCTCCTGAGCCTTGCCTAGGCTTGAAGGCTTGGCATCCAGCGAGGCCAGCGGGTCAGCCACCCAACGGCCCAAAGAGAAGTAGCGCAAACGATCCACATCGGAGTGCTGACGCAGCTGGCTTGCCAGCTCATAGCTGTAGCGCCCAATGCCGGTCAACGGCGCATGGAGTGCATCCGCACCCAAGATAATGTCTAAACCACCCATGTTGTCCTTTGAGCATCTAGCATCCAACGCAAGGTGTCTACCAATTGGTATCTTCGCCACTCACCAATAGTTTGTTCCAATGCAGTGGTGTCAGCCCGCAAGATACGCACTTCGTTGGCTCGCACAAAGGCAGGATTCACCCGTACCTCCATCCCATGCCCGCTGATCTGCTGCACTTGCGCCAATACGTTACGCAACGACCAAGTGCGGCCCGAACCCACATTGAACACCCTTCCCACCGCAAGGCCTTGCGCCGCGCTATCGAGCAGCCGCACATAGGCAGCGGCCACATCGCGCACATCCGAGAAATCGCGGTCCACATCGAGGTTTCCCAGCTCAATCACCTCGGCTTTGCGCAGAGCATGGTCCACGATCTTGGGAATCAGAAACTGCGGCGACTGGCCCAGACCCGTGTAATTGAAAGGCCGCACCAACACCACCGGCAACTGCGGCAGCCACAGCCGCGCCATGTATTCCATCGCAAGCTTGCTCACCGCATAGTCATTGGCAGGGTTGGCGGTAGTGCTCTCGGGCAAGGCACCTTCATGGCTGTTGCCGTAGATATTGGCGCTACTGGCCAGCAGCACGCATTGCGGCTTGACTGGCAAGGTGCTCAAGGCTTGCAACAAATGCCGTGTGCCCACTACGTTGACGCGGTAAAAGTCATCCGCCGAGCCATGGCCCACAAAGGCGATGGCAGCCAGATGCACCACGGCCTGCGGCTCCACTTGGTGCACGGCGCGTTGCAAGGCAGCGTCGTCCAGCAGATCCGCCTGCAGGCACTGCGCTGCTGGAATCAGCCCAGCGCCCTCGGGTGGCGAGCGATCGAGCGACCAGACATCCCAGCCAGCAGCGCGCAGCAAGGGCACCAGATGCTGGCCGGTAAAGCCTTGCGCACCCGTCAGAAGCACCCGCTTTTGCGCTGCTGCACCCACGGCATTGGCAGCGGCGTTCATCAGAACGAGAACCCGACCTGGTTGCGGCGCATATCGGCCTCAACCATCATCTGGCACAGCTGCTCCAGCGAGGTTTGCGGCTCCCAGCCCAGCTTGGCCTTGGCCTTGGCGGGGTCGCCAATCAGCAACTCCACCTCGGCAGGACGGTAGAACTTGGGATTGACCCTCATCACCGTCTTGCCGGTGGCAGTATCAATGGCGGTCTCATCCTCAGCCTTGCCTTGGAAATCCACATCCATACCGGCGCCCTTGAACGCCATGCGCACAAAATCGCGCACGGTCTCGGTGCGGTTGGTGGCCAGCACAAAGGTGTCAGGCGCATCGGCCTGCAGCATGCGCCACATGCCTTCGACATACTCCTTGGCAAAACCCCAATCCCGCTTGGCATCGATATTGCCCAGTTCCATCACACCCAGCTTGCCCAGCTTGATCTTGGCCACGCTGTCGGTGATCTTGCGGGTGACGAACTCGCGACCGCGCAACGGGCTTTCGTGGTTGAACAGAATGCCGCTGGCGCCAAAGATGCCATAGCTCTCGCGGTAGTTCACCGTCATCCAATGCGCATACAGCTTGGCAACGCCATAGGGGCTGCGCGGGTAGAAAGGCGTGTCTTCCTTCTGCGGCACCGCCTGCACCTTGCCAAACATCTCGGAGGTGCTGGCCTGGTAGAAGCGGATCTTGGGGTTGACGATGCGAATGGCCTCAAGCAGGTTCACAGCGCCCAGACCGGTGATTTCTGCCGTGGTTACCGGTTGCTCAAACGACACGCCGACAAAGCTTTGTGCCGCCAGGTTGTAGACCTCGGTGGCTTCCGTGGTCTGCAGCAGGCGGATGCTGGATGACAGATCGGTCAAGTCGTACTCGACCAGATGCAGGTTCGGATCGTTTTGGATACCCAACTCTTCGATGCGCCAGAAGTTGACCGAGCTGGTACGGCGGAACGTGGCATACACGGTGTAACCCTTGGAGAGCAGTAGCTCGGCCAGATAGGCCCCGTCTTGGCCGGTAATGCCGGTAATGATGGCTTTTTTCATGACAAATTTCTCATTGAATCTATGGAACCACGGTTGCCTGCTGGAGAGCCATTGCAAGGACAGAAACCCGCCTGACTATGCAGTATTTTTCCCCTGAGGCACTGGCGAAACCTCGCCCAATTTGTAATCAAAATTAAAACTCTTTGTCTGCTCCATATCGTCGGCTACGTGTCTGCCCATGGAATAAAGCGATAGGCTTAATGCTGTCCCGCGCGATTGAATGACTTCATGTCGTAGCCCGCCAAGGACAGCTGCGTATTTGCACTCACGTAAAGGCGGATCTCCAGATCCTGCACCGCATTCGCTAGATGAATCGGTTCTTGGACCAGCACCCCTGGACGCGATGCGTCCGGCTGCCCGATGAGGAACTTCCCATGGTTGAGCGATCCATTGCCGCTGACCACGTCGACCCATGCACCTGCCGGCAATGGCGCTTCACCTCGTACCTGTAGCAGGTAATCACCAGACTCCATCGGTGCATAGGGCCCAAAGTGCATGAAGCCAGCCTTGCCGGAAGATACCAACTGATCGTCTTGCAGGCGACCCACCTGGGTAAATGGCAATTTGGAGAAACGCTGAACCTTCAAGCATCTCTGCTCCAAGCAATAGTCTTGTTGGATCTGCTCTGCAAATTCCTGGCGCTGCGCAGCAGAGACACCCCCGGCCTTGAGCCTCACGGCGGCATACAAAGCCTCCTCGGTCACGCTGACATAGGCAGAATCCTTTAATTCCTGGATCTTGGGTGCCAATGCCATTTTTTCTGATGCCGGGTACGGCCAGCGGTGTGCCGCCCACAGCATGTCGATGTAAGGGACGACCACGGCGTCTGCGTCGCCGTTCATCAGCAGGCTGGTGACGCGGATGGAAAAGTCCTCCGGGCTGGTGCCCTGTGGCACCGCCTTCAAGACACCCGGCCAGAATGGTCGCGCATCCTCATAGTTCTTGTCACCGCCAACATTGTAGGTAACGATATTTAATTTCCCCGCCACATAATTCACCAGAAAATCGTTTCTCCAAGGCAGGAAGACCACTTTCTCTCGCGGCTTCAAATAGTCTCCCATCTTCAGCACCAGATCATGGTCAATCTGCATGAACTGCGAACGATAGGCTTTGTACAACACATATTTTTTAGGCAAGTCTGGCAGGTTCAGCGCGGTGATGCACAGCATCGACAGAGCGGCAGCCGTCGTCAGTCCCCTGCGCTGTTTTCCAGAAAGCGCGACCACCATCAGGGCCCAGGCACCAAAGAAGCCCAAGGCACCCCAGCGGTAGCTGGCACGCATATTCTTGAAGCCCGGGAGATTTTCAGAAAGAAGTCCCGATCCCGTCGGGGCGATGGCATACCGGGCCTCCATCAAGTCGGGCGTTTCAGGGCTTGGCTTGACCGAGTTGAATTTCAGCGAGGGCCCCATGGCCATATAGAAACCAAACAAGGCCACCACCATCAGCGGATATTTGTATTGGCTTTTCAGCAAGAAGCAAAAAACAGTAGCAAACACCAGCAAAGGCAGGCAGAACGTCGTGATCCAGACCGATGTGTCGCCGAAATATTCGTTCATGGACCTGGCTCTGCTCCAGCCCATCAGATCGGCAAGCCAATGCACCCCTTTGGACGGGATCAGGAAAAAGCTGATGTCGGCACCCCAGCCTCGGAAGAAATCCAGATTGGCGGCACTGTACTGCCCCTTGCCAATATAGAGCGCAAACAACACATAGGCGATGGCAAAACACAGGCCATGCACCAGCAAATGCGCCAAGCCGGCCGTTTTTCTCCAGTAAGCAGCGATGGCCACGATGCTGGCAGCTACCGCAAACATCATGAAACTGTAGCCGTCCATAAAAATGGACAGTACGCAAACCAAGGCATAAAGAGCTGCTTTGCCCTTGGCGCTGGCGAAGGGTGCATTAAAGAATCGCCATGCCGCCCAGACATAAAACGGCAGCAGCGCAATACCTGTCGAGAGCATCGAATAGGCGACATGGTTCCAGACCATGGGCATGGTTCCCCATGCCAGTGCTGCGAGTATCGACAAAGACGCAGAGACATCCCATGCCCGGGACAGTTGGTAAGCGCCCCAGAAAGCCAACGCGAGCCAAAATGCCACCATCAAGGCATAGGCATCAGCGGCATGCAGCCCCAGGCTGATGAACACCCCAGCCAGCCATGCGCCAGCCAAACCGAAAGCCATCGCGGCGGGATGGGGCGCGCCAAAATTGTGGGCATGGATACTGAGCATGGACTCATTCGCAAACGAATGAGAAAAGCCGGTGGTCCATACCGCTTGACCAAGGGTCGGGATGCCCACAAAAGGAAGTGCACCATTGACAAAAAGCACAAACAGACAGGCAGCTGCATAAACACCAGCCAGACCCATGCCCGATACCGACATCCCCGGCTTGGGAAAAGAAAAACGCATATATTTTTTATGAGCTCAGGCTGGGCTGCGCTTCATTGCACAACTGACGCCGAAAAAAAGCAGATCACCGATCACGGTCACCATACGCCCCACCACAATGGTGAACACCAACTGACCTGGTGGTACCCAGGCACCCAATAGAAACAACAGCACCGCCTCTCGAACACCCACGCCAGCGGGGGCCCCCGGGGTGACCAAGCCAATCAGCCATGCCAACACATAGGCCCCTGCCACGCCAGCGACCGGCAGCGGCGTGGCATGGCTGATATTTTGCAAAATCAGCCAGAAAATCAGGCCAGACACCAACAGAAATAGCGTGTGCATTCCCCACGCGGCAGCCAGTTTTGCAGAGAAAAAGTGGTGGATGCCCCATGCCAAAGCGCTGATCGTCGCGATAAAGAGCAGCAAGGCCATCCATCCGTTCAGCCAGCCGAGCAACAGTGGCAAGGCCAGAATCCCATAGCATGCGCCAACCAGCGCCAGCAAGCCCAACTCATAGAGGGTGGATTTCAGCAAAGCGCGCGCTTCCAGGCCAGCGGCCATACCGATGGCTTGCCGCCCCGCAAATTGAAAGATATTGCCCGGTACATATTTGGCCAACTGCGAAACGCCATAGGCTCGAATCGCCCACGGGGTTGCGACAGGTGCATCAAAGAAAGCCAGTATTTTTTGCCAGGCCAGTGCCAGAAGGACATTGGCCGCGCCATACACACACACAGCCAATACCATCCAGAAAATTTCTCGGGATGAGAAATGCGCGATGCTAATTTGGTCAGCGTATTTATAGAGCCGCGCTGCAACAAAAAATATACCTAGAACACCCAGCACCCCGCCTATCAGGTGCAGGTATTTTTTGGAGAATAATTTGGCAGGCATCAAGTGGAGGACTGGAATTTTTTACATCGCAGCATGGTCCACGGCAAAGGCTTGCAGACCTCCTGGACCTCAAAATATTCGGAGACGAGGTGGACAAATTTATCGCTGGACCAGTGCTGGATATGCCCGGGTGTGTTGCCCAGATCTCCCCAGTACTTGCCTCGGGCCATGTTCAGCGCACACCAGATGGGCTCCCGCGGGACGCTCAGAATGACATGTTCCTGGGCCACCCGCTGGAGCGCCTCCAGACCCGCCCGGGGATCTTCCAGATGCTCGAGCACCTCGCAGCACACCACCAGCTCTGCGCCGTCACTGGCGGGCACGAGATCATAGATGCTGCGCTGGGAGAATATGGAGGGTGAAATCCCTTGCGACCTTGCGTTGTCCTGCGCAAGCGCAATCACTTGCTCAGAAAAGTCGCTGCCTCTGGCATCCATGCCCTGCCGATTCCAACCCAAGGTCCAATAGCCTTCACCACAGCCCACCTCATGGATCGTCTGCGCACCGGTCTTCTTCACCAGCGATGACAAGGTATCGGAGAAACCTTGCACCATTCGACGCGCTATCGGATTTTTCGAGGAGTATTTATCATAATTATTCCCCACGACAATACCCTGCTCCTGCAAGCCTCCGGAAATCTTCATCCCTGGGTTTTCCTTTCGCTGTCGCTGTGCAACACAGCTTTCGCACTGCTCTGCAGCTTCAATTCAAAACGCATGTCTTCCATCAGTTTGCGGTTGGCCGCCTGCAGATCTGCGAGGAAAGCCACCAGGAAGGTTTGAAAGCCCATCCCCAGCAGTACACCGGAAAGGATCAGCGACTGGATGTTTCCAGAGCCTTCCCCGTGAAAATACCGCCATAAAAATCGCAGGCCAATCAAAAAACCCAAGCCAAAAAGTATCGATCCGATGGAAATGAAAAACTTGAAGGGCTGGTAGATGATGAAAATGCGAATGATGGTGACAATGCTGCGCTTGATGTAGGAGCTGATGCTCTTGACCAAACGAGAGGGGCGCAGATCACCATTGACGCGGATGGGCACCGAGGTGATGGCCATGTTCTTTTGGCCCGCCTGGATGATGGTTTCCAGCGTGTAGGTGTAGTCATTGAAGACCACCAAACGCTGCGCGGCCATGCGGCCCATGGCACGGAAACCGCTGGGAGCATCGGGTATATCGGTATTGCTGGCAACCCGCACCACCCAACTACCGAGCTTCTGCAGCATTTTCTTGAGGGGTGAGAAATGCGCAATGGTTTCTATCGGCCTCGCACCCACCACGATGTCCGCGGTGCCAGCAACGATGGGGGCGGTCAGCAGTGGAATATCTTGCGCGTTGTACTGGTTGTCGGCGTCTGTATTGACGATGACATCGGCGCCCAGACGGAGGCAGGCATCCAACCCCGTCATGAAGCCGCGTGCCAGCCCTTGGTTACGCGTGTGGCGAACGATGTGGTCCACGCCATTTTCCTGGGCCACGCGCACGGTATCGTCTGAGCTGCCGTCGTCGATGATCAACCATTCCACGGCGTCGAATCCCGCGACCTGACGAGGCAGTGCCTGCAATGCAATGGCCAAGGTGCCGGCTTCGTTGAGGCAAGGTATTTGAATGATCAGCTTCATGGAGTGCTTTCTTCTTGTGGCAGGCATTGGCGATACAGCGCAGGGCGCGAGACGCGTGTGGTCAGATGCGGCGGCGGATTGCCTTGCACCAGCTCAAACAGATCTTGGGCACTCTGCTTCCAACTGAACCAAGTCATCTCCTCTGAGCCCGGGTGTTCCTTGGCTTCATAGAGGCTTAGCCAATGGCGCAGCGCCTGCGCGAGCTGCTCGGCATCCGTTGCATTAAAGTAGTAGGCATACTCGCCAGCCACTTCCCGCAGCACTGGCAGATCACGCGCAATGATGGGCAATCGATGCCGGGCAGCCTCAATCAAAGGCAGACCAAAACCTTCTCCGACAGATGCAGCCAGCAGGCAGTCTGCGTGCTGGTACAGCTGAGTCAGGTACTCATCACTGATGCCATCGAGCCAGAAAAGACGCTGGTTGCGCTCAGGGTGGTCGTGCAGACGCTGTGCCAGTTCTTCCATGTGCCAGCCCAGCTTGCCAACCAGCACCAGATTCACATCGCACTGGGTCTGCCACAGGACCTCCATGGCATCCAAAGCCTGAACATGGCCTTTGCGAGGCTCCAGGGTGCCGACCATCAGAAAGGTGGGACGCTCTGATAGCTGCCCTAAGATGAAGTCCGCATCTTCTGGCATGCCCGTACTGGGCAAGGAACTGTGGATGTCTGCGCCCAGGTGGAACACGCCCACCTCCGGCTTGCGGCCGTCTGGCGCCTGCACAGCCATCCAGGCCTGCAGTGCTTGCGCTGTGGCATGAGATACACAAATGACGGTGTCGCCTGCTGCTGCTACTTGCAGCCATGCCTCGTGGTTTGCAACCGCGCGTTCCTGGAAAAAAGCAGGCATGGTCACCGGCAGGATGTCGTGCACCAGGAATTGCAGCGTCACGCCTCTCTCACGCATCCTCTGGTAGAAGGGCTGCTGGAAGATCTGCACCTCATGCTGCATGTCCAGTACAAAAAAATGATCACCGCAGTAAAAATCGATCGGTGCATCGTCTTCTGAGGCCTGCGCTGCGAGCTGACCATCCTGGGACAAAAATGATTTGGCGAAGCGGGCGGCATAGCGGTAGCCCAGTTCGGTGTCATTGGCATACACCAAGCGCACATCGAATTTCTCCGAAGAATACGATAGCCACTCTTTCAGAATGCTGCGTACCACCCGCTGGATACCTGAACGCGAGTCGCGCTGCACCAGCTCGGAAACATCGACCAGCAGCTGTGGCCTGCTGAGCTGCACATTCCGGGCCATGATTTGCGACAAGCGCAGCAAATCCAGCTTCTGCTTGTCCCGCTTCAGGATCTCCACCACATGGTGATGGAGGCCAGCGTGCTCTGTCGGCTCGACATGCGGGGGCGCTCCTGCACGTTGGGCATTTTCATACAGCGCCTCCAGGGCCTTAATACTGCGCCGTGCAGAGGCTTCCCAGGAGAACTGCGCAGCCTGGATCAGGGCATGGGTCTTCAGTTCGGCATGCAACGTCTGGTTGTTCAGGACCTCCTGTATCTTGTCCGCGATCGACTGGGGCGAATAGGGGTCAAATAACGCGCGTTCAAAACCAATCACTTCGGGAACGCTGGTGTTGTTGGAACCAATAACGGGAGCACCACAGGACATCGCCTCCAGCACCGGCAAACCGAAGCCTTCATGCCAGGACGGGAATACGTAGAGATCGCAAATGCTGTACAGCCCGATGAGATCTTCGTCGCTGACACGCCCAGTGATGATTACGTCGGCCTTGTTCAAGCGAAGCTTGCGTACATAGCCTTCGAATTTCTGGCGATGCGCCAAAGGCAGCCCACCCACCAGTACCAGCTGGTACGCCTCCCGCATAGATGCGGGTAACAAACTGTAGGCTTCTATCAAACCGAGGTGATTTTTCCGATCATCGGTAGCACCGGAATACATCAGGAACGCCCCCTTGATCCCCAGGCGCCGCTTCAGCGCCTCCTTGGCGTCCTGATCCAGTGCAAGCGGTTGGAAGCAATCGTCTGCCGCCGCAGAAATATTCACCACCTTGCCTTCTTCAAAGGCCAGGTGGTCTATGGCCTCCTGTCGTGATGAACTGGAGATCGCCAGCAGCAAATCGGCACGTTTCAGATGCTCTATTCTTTCGCCGTAGGACTTTTTGAATCGGGGGTTAGGGTCGAGATAGATGTCCTTCTGGATCAGCGGAATCAGGTCGTAGAAAGTGGCCGCTACCAGCGGCGATTTTTCATAGGCCCTGATGCTGTGGACGGCATTGTCCCCAAAACCCTCGAACAGACTCGTAATGTGCAGAACATCGGGCTGCAGTTGGTGGATGACATCTTCTCTGATGGCCTCCGCAATATGCCGCCGCTGCTGATTGTCGGCAACATCCATCGCCACGGGCGCCAGGGCATGCCAGGTACGGATGTTCTTGCGCGGCAGAAGACCGGCGAAGGCCTGCTGGATAGGTGCAATCGTCTCCGGGAACATGCTATTGAGCAGCAGAATGATTTCGTGTTCGCCCCGGTGGCGGACCATGGCCTGGGCCAGCGCCATGCTGTACCGGCCAATACCTCGCAGGCGGCTGCTCGTCTGTGCACCCTGCATGTCAATGACGATCCGCATGCGGGCCTCCCTTGCTATCCTGGCGCGGCTCTGTGTCCAGCTTTAAATCCGTATATATCCTTCGCGCCTGGGGCGTCAACTCCGCCCAGGTCATCGCCGGCTCCTGCTGTGCAGCCTCTGACTGCTCCACCATGCCATGGTTGCGCCCCACCGCCAGCAAGCGGGCATGCAAACCCGGTGCAAATCGGATGAGTCCGATATTGATCAGGTTACTCAGACGGGGATGACGCAGTACCTGCGCCATCATCCAAACGATGGATGGTTGTACTTTGCTGCCAGCATCAGGCTCTTGGAGCCCTTGCCTGATCCCGACAAGGCCGCCCATAGCGCAACGCAACGGTGCAGTCAAACGCCATGACCAGCTGCTACGCAACGCAGCGTTATCCGCTTCCAGCGCTGCTGCCAATTGCATCTTTTCCTCAACGCACTCTGATAGCCGGGAAAGGCTGATTAACTGCATCTCCGTGCTGGCAATGCGTTGGCTAAGTTCAGTCAACTTGCTGTCGTAGCGCTGAGCCAACTGATGGATTTGCAGGCCATAAGAGGCCTCAAACACCGCATCAAAACCGGCCATCGCCTCAGGCGCAGCGTGCTTCTGGGCCACGATGGCATAGTCCGGACTGGCACCGCCCAACACATCCATCAGTCCGATGTCCCTCTGCGCATACAGGCTGGGAGACTCCTGCAAACGCAGTGTTCCAACCCGCGCAAAATTCTGGTGTTCGGCGAGGAAACTCAGCAGCAAAGGTGGGATTGGCCGTTGGTGCGTCGGGTCCATGTAGAAATTGCAGCTACCAACAACCAGATTTTCGGGGTTCGGCGTTTCCAGGATCAACAAGCCACCGGGCTTGAGTACCCGCATCGCCTCCATCACCAGCTTTTCCAGATCTGCAAATTCCAAGTGCTCCGCGATATGAAAGCCGGACACGATGCTCAGCGACTCAGATTCTTGATCAGCCAACTGCACAAGCGCACTGCGCTGCGACACTGACAAGCCCAACGAGACACAGGCCTCCAGCATGCCGGCATCCAGGTCCACGCCATGCGCTTGAAAACCAAGCTGGCCCAACCACTCCAACCACTCACCACGGCCACAGCCCAGATCCAGGGCCGCCGCTGGCGGGTGCAGCGCCAGCAGCGGTTTGATGTAGGGAAGATAGACTTGGAGACGTTCACGAATCAATTCGCGCGAGCCACGGTGGCGATCTTCAAAGGCGCGATAAAAACCAGCAACACTCATCTTTTACATTCCACGTCAGGAGGTAACCAATTGAGCCCCTCAAACGGTTGTCGATCGATATTGACCACGTTGAACATCAGCGCCAGATCCTGCCACTCATAGTTGGCAGCGAGATGGGAGTCCGAGGTATGCAGCGCGGTGGACACCGAATACGATCCCAGGCCCATATTGGCCGGGAAGGAGAACCGCAAATTCAGTGTCTCGCCCTGCTTGAGCTGCTTCAAGTCCGTGCCCAGGTGGTAGGTGTTGGTGCCAAAGACCGGCTGACCCAGACGATCCTTGATCATGTAGCCCAGTACCAGCTCGGGCAAGTCGGCATGCAGGCGGATTTGCACGTCCAGCTGCACTGGCTCGCCCACATTCACATATTCAACAGCCTCGCCTTTGGCATTGAGCAGCCTGATGCCCTGGACCCGAGCTTCTCCTGTCCCCGACCGGGTTTGTGCGCGCCCATCTTGCAGCCGCTTGACCTCCACCGTGGCGTTTTCCTTTTCCGCGATCAAGGCGTTGTAATAGTCCATCACCTCTTCCGGAGCACCATCCTTGATGACAAAGCCGCGCTCCAACAAAATGGCACGGTCACACAGGCTCTGGATGGCGCCACGGTCGTGCGAGACGATCAACAGCGACGTTCCCAGTTGCCGAAACTCCCGAATCTTGCTGAAGCTCTTGTGCTGGAAGTAGGCATCGCCCACCGACAAGGCCTCGTCCACGATCAGCAGGTCGGGGCGCACAGCGGTGGCGACGCTGAATGCCAGGCGCATCTGCATGCCGCTGGAATACATGCGCACGGGGCGGTCGATGTAGTCGCCAATCTCAGCAAACGCTTCAATGGCGGGCAAACTGGCAGCAATTTCTTCCTGTTTCAAGCCCAGCAACTGCCCTGCCATGAAAACGTTCTGCCGGCCCGTGAAGTCGGGGTGAAAACCCATGCCCAGCTCCAGCAAAGCTGCCACACGGCCCTGGCTGCTGATCTTTCCCTGAGTGGGCTGTGTGGTTCCGGTGATGATCTTGAGCAAGGTGCTCTTGCCGGCGCCATTGACACCGATGATGCCCACCGCCTCGCCCGGTTGCACCGTGAAATTGATGTCACGCAGCACCCAGGTTTTTTCGTGGCTGGTGCGTTGCGTGATCCACTCCCAGGCCCGCATCCATTTGCTGGGGTAGCGTTTGTAGGCCTTGCCGATATTGGTAACAGTCAGCGCAGTCATCACAGCTCATCCACCAGCTCACCCACGCGGGCCTGGAAAAAGTAAGCGCCCAGCAGCAGAAAGCCCGCAGTCAGCATCAGCAATGGCAGCAGCGGGCCAAAGGCTGGCAGCGTCTTGTCCAGAAAGATCTGCTGGTAGGCGGCCATCAAGGGCTGCATGGGGTTCAGCGCCACCAGACTCCGCACCTGGAGCGGCAACGCAGGCAGGGTATAGACGATCGGCGTCAACCAGAACCAGAACTGCAGCACCACCCCGGTGAGTTGGCCCACGTCCCGGAAGAACACATTAAGCGTGCCCAGAAAAACGCCCAGACCCAAGGCAAACAGGATCTGCAATGCCAGCAGCGGCAGCACCGCCAGCAGCGCAATACCCGGCCAGTGGCCAATGAGTGCAAGAAATGCCAGGTACAGCGCAAAGACGATGCCAAAGTTGATCAACGCCGAGACGGTGACGATGACGGGCAGGCAGATCCTGGGGAAATTGGATTTCTTGATGAGGTTGCCATGCTCCAGGAACACATTGTTCAGCCGGGACAGCATCTCGGCAAACAGGCTCCAGGTGACGACACCGGCGCACAGGTAGATGCTGAAGGCGAAAGGCGTCTGCTCATGGCCGGGCAAGGTGTTGCGCATCAGCTGCCCAAACACCACCGTGTAGATGATGATCATCGTCAGCGGATTGGCCACCGACCAGAAAGCACCCAGCAGCGACTCTCGGTATTTGCCATGGAACTCGCGCATGACGCTGCTCCACACAAAACTGCGGTACGCCCATAGCGCACGCATCATCGACAAGCCCGGCAAACTCATTTGCCGCTCACCAGATCGGGCGCACGCCCATAGGTATCCTCAAACCGAACAATATCATCCTCACCCAGGTAGCTGCCCGACTGCACTTCAATGATTTCTAGTGGCACCATGCCGGGGTTGGCCAGCCGGTGCACATGGCCCAGCGGAATATAGGTTGATTCGTTTTCGCTGAGCAGAAAGGTCTGGTCGCCCTTGGTCACCTCCGCCGTACCTTTGACCACAATCCAGTGCTCGGCACGGTGGTGGTGCATCTGCAAACTCAGTTGTCCGCCCGGATTGACGACGATGCGCTTGACCTGGAAACGGCTGCCGCTGTCGATGCTGTCGTACCAACCCCAGGGGCGGTGCACCTTGCGGTGGGCCGAGGCCAGGCTACGGTTCTGGGCCTTGAGCTCAGCCACCACTTTCTTCACATCCTGGGTACGGGATTTGTCGGCCACCAATACCGCATCGGGGGTCTCGACGATCACCACATTGTCCATTCCCACTGCAGCGATCAGGCGGCTTTCCGAGAACAGCAGGCTGTTGTTGGTGTCGATGGCCAGGGTCTCGCCACTGCCGGCATTGCCTTGTGCATCACGCGGCAATACATCCCACAGGGCATCCCAGGCCCCCAAATCGGACCAGCCGGCATCGAGCGGCACTACGCGTGCGGGCACACCCAGCTCGGGGCGAACCGGCAACTTTTCCATCACCGCATAGTCGATGGAATCGGCTGGGCAGGCGCCAAACAGTTCGGCATGGGGGCGGATAAAGTCCATATCTCGGCTGCTCTGCGCCATGGCCTGCTCGCAGGCCTGTAGCATCGTGGGCTGCAGGGCGGCCATGGCCTTGAGCCACTGGTCGGCACGCACCATGAACAGACCGCTGTTCCACAGGTACTGGCCGCTGCGCAGGTACTGCTCGGCCAGTTCCAGGGTTGGCTTCTCGGCAAAGCTCTCGATGCCAAAAGCACCATTGCTGTCTGCAGCGCCCTTTTGGATATAGCCATAACCCGTCTCGGGGCGGTTGGCCACAATGCCAAAAGTCACCATCGCGCCTTCGCTGGCCAGCGGCCAAGCCGCTTCAACGGCTCGGTGCAATTGCTCGGGGCGCGTCATCACATGGTCGGCCGGCATGGCCAGCAATACCGCATCGGCGTCTGCAGCCAAGGCGGCCAAGGTCAGCGCAGGGGCAGTATTTCTACCAGCGGGCTCCAGCACCAGCTTGGCATCAGCAATACCTTGCTCCTGCAATTGCTGTGCGGCCAAAAAGCGGTGGTCGGCATTGCACACCAGCACAGGGCTGGTTTGCGTAATGCCGGGGTGGACGCCATTCAAGCGCAGCGCCGTGTTCTGCAACATCGACTGGCCATCGCCTCCCAGGCTCAAAAACTGCTTGGGATAGTGCTCGCGCGACAAAGGCCACAGGCGGGTTCCACTGCCACCACACAGAATGACAGGCGTTAGTTTTGGCATTCGAATCAATCTCGGTAAATAGGAGTTGCAGCAGCGCCTCAGCGCTTGTCGTTGGCCGCTTGCTGGTTTTTGAGCTGCAGCAGCGCCAGGCTTTGGTTCAGGCGCCGTACCTGCCGCTCAATACGGGTATTGACCATATCCGCATGCAGGGCCTTGATAAACAGCACACCGACTGCACAGACCAGCAGCAAGGTGGGGGAGTAACGAATCCCCAGCTCGTCGGCAAAGTGGTCCAGCAGACGCGGCCACACGCCCAGCAATACGGCCAGCAGGGCAACAGCCATCCAGAACAGGCCCAGCCGCAAATACAGCCGGTCGCCGCGGATCAGAAACAAAATCACCGCAGCAAAAAGCACACCCAGAACGGTGGTCGTAATTTGATAATTGGCCATTCCAACCTTGATTCACAGGGACATACCGAAGGCCCGGATAAGGCGCAAGCGGCGCATGCCCCATGGCGGCGTCTTTACTGCCTGAAACAGAAAATTCTTTTACCCTGCTCAAATCGCTTATTTGAACAGCCGCATGATTCTACTGTGCAGGGACGCCGGGGATTGCAGCCAAATGTCACTACAAGCCCTTTGCTTAGCGGATAGGCACGTCCGTCTTCCTCCTGACAGCCGCCTGGGTTTCGGCGACTACCGCATAAAACCCCAGTACCCGCGATAGCGGCCAATCCATGCCACACTCCCCGCCTATGTCTAGTTCCGAATGGGCCCGCAGCGCTGTTTCCGCCTTCGATCGCATGGTCAATGTCGAGGGTGGCTTTCGCTCGCGCCCCGGCCAGCGGCTGATGGCGGAGAAAGTGGCCGAGACTTTTGCAGCTGCCCAGCTGGGCAAGCTCGAAGAGGACGAGGAGCCACAGCGCGCCATTGCGGTGATCCAGGCGGGCACGGGGGTGGGCAAGTCGCTCGCCTATGCAGTGCCGGCGATTGCGATGGCACTGCAGCGGGGCACCCGGGTGCTGATCTCGACGGCGACCGTCGCGCTGCAGGAGCAGCTGGTGAACAAGGATTTACCGGCGCTGGCCCAGCAGATGGACCAGCCCTTCAAATACGCGCTGGCCAAGGGCCGGGGCCGCTATGTCTGCAAGCTCAAGCTTGAGCGCCTGGCCAGCGTGGTCCAGGGGGATGGTGCGGAGGGCGGCGAGCCCATCGACGACGATTTCTTTCCCGAAGAAGCGGCGCAGGCACGCCAGTCGCAGCGCAGCCCGCAAGAAAACGCCGCGCGCCTGCAGTTCTACACCAGCATGGCCGATGCGCTGACCACCCGGGGCTGGGATGGCGACCGCGACAGCCTGGATACGCCGCCCGAGCCCGAGGTCTGGAGCCCGGTCGCCGCCGAAGGCAGCTCCTGCACCGGCAAGCACTGCCCGGTGTTTGGCAGCTGCAGCTATTACGAAAAACGCAAGGACCTGGTCCAGGCCCAGGTGCTGGTGGCTAACCATGATCTGCTGCTGTCCACCCTGGGCGCACGCCTGCTGCCCGAGCTGGACAACTGCCTGCTGATCCTGGACGAGGCCCACCACCTGCCCGCCACTGCGCTGTCGCAGTTCGCCTGCGAGATGAACCTGAGCCAGCTCACCTGGATCGACAAGCTCGCCAGCCGCGCCCAGCGCGTGGGCGCCTTGGTCGAAGTCAGCGAGATTGCCGATATCCCGCGCCACTCGGGCCAGTTGCGCCAGCATTTGCAAGATTGCGCCAGGCTGCTGATGGATGAATACGGCGAGGGCATGCGCCAGCAGCTGCAGTCGGGCGGCCGGGGCCCCGCCCGCGTGCGCCTGCCGCGGGGCGAGCTGCCGCCCGCGCTGGTCGAGCCGCTGGCCCAAGCCGCGCACCATGCCAGCGCTTTTCTGGATGTGCTGCAGGCCATCTCCAAGGCCCTGCGCTCGCAGATGCGCGACCGGCCCGACGAGGCCAAGCGCCTGTCCACCTTGTATGCCCAGGTGGGCAGCCTGGCCCCGCGCCTGGAGGCCGTGCATGACACCACCCAGCTGCTGCTGCAGGATGCGCCCCAGGGCAGCGTGCCGGCTGCCAAATGGTTCACCCTGGATGTCGTGGGCGATTTTGTCGCGATCAAGGCCTATGCAAGCCCAGTAATCCCCGGCTCCACCTTGCGCCACCACTTGTGGAGCCAGGTGCGCGGCGCGGTGCTGACCTCGGCCACGCTCACCAGCGGCGGTCAGTTCGATTTCTTCTTGCGCGAATCGGGCCTCAACAACGACCCGGCCGTCTCGACCTTGGAGGTCGCCAGCCCCTTCAACTATGCCGAACAAGGCAGCCTGATCGTCACCGAGACCCAGGCCGATCCGCGCACGCCCCAGCAGTTTGCCAACGAGATGGTCGATGCGCTGCTGGAAGACCTGGCCCAGGTGCAATCGGGTGGCCTGGTGCTGTTCACCTCACGCGAGCAGATGCGCCTGGCCGTCGATGCACTGCCCACCGCGATGCGCCAGCATGTGCTGGTGCAAAACACCTTGCCACGCAGCCAGCTGCTGCACCAGCACCGCGAGCGTGTGGCCGCGGGCATGCCCAGCATCATCTTTGGCATGCAAAGCTTTGGCGAAGGGCTGGACCTGCCCGGCGCGCTGTGCGAATCGCTGTTCATCACCAAGCTGCCCTTTGCGCCGCCCGATGACCCCGTGGATGAGGCCCGCGCCGAATGGCTGAAAAACTCGGGCCGCGACCCCTTCAGCGAGATTGTGGTGCCCGCCACCGCCATCCGGCTGGCCCAGTGGGTCGGGCGCGCGATCCGCACCGAGGTGGACCAGGCCCATGTCTACTGCTACGACAAACGCCTGGTGCGCACCGGCTATGGCCAGCGGCTGCTGGCCAGCCTGCCGCCTTTTACGCTGCAGCGCCGCACAGCCAGCACTGCTTAGTCCTTGGCGGGCGCCTCGCCCGGACTGCGCAGGTGCACGCCTTCGAGCGACGGTGGCACCAGCGCCGGCAAGGGCGAGGCCACCGGCGCCCCAAAGCCTTCACCGTTTTGCCAGTCGCGCAAAAAGCCCTCGATCTCTTTCTGGCTCTGGCCGACAAAGTTCCACCAGATCATCACGCCGCCTTCATAGGGCGTGCCGCCCAGCAGAATGCAGCGGCTGCCGGCGCCGCATTGCAGATCCAGGCTGGTTTGGCCATCGGGCAGGTAGACCAGTTCGTTGCTGGGGGCCGGCTCGCCATTGACCTGCACATCACCGTAGAGGCACAGCACCGCGTATTCAAAATCGGGCCGCAACGCCAGGCTGGCACTGCTGGCCTGCGCCGCTTCCATATCGACGGCTACCAGCGGGCTGTGCACCTCGGTGGGTGCCTGCTGGCCCAGCCAATCGCCCGCCAGCACCGTCATCTGGATGCCCTGTTCCTGCAGCCGGGGCAGCTGCGGGTAGTGCTGAAAGCGCGGCGGCATAAAGCGCTGGTCCTTGGGCAGCGCTATCCACAGCTGCACCGCATGAAAGTCCGGCTTGCCCAGGCTCTCTTCCGAATGCGCAATGCCCTTGCCGGCGGTCATCAGGTTGACCTGGCCGGGGCGGATCGGCTGCTCGCTGCCCAGGCTGTCGCGGTGCAGGATCTCGCCCTCGATCATCCAGGTGAAGGTCTGCAAACAGGTGTGGGGGTGCGGGCCCACCTGCATGCCAGGCCCGCTCTCAAAGTGCGAAGGGCCCGCATGGTCCAGAAAACACCAGGCGCCCACCATGCGCCGTCCGCGCTGGGGCAGCGCGCGCAGCACCGGCACACCGCCCACATCCGCAACGCGCCCGGGGTAATGCCGCAAGGCCTTGTTATCGATACTCATTTTCCATCTCCTTCATCGGGGGCGGGTGCGCTTGCGCGAAGGCGCGCACATTCCGCCGAAACAGACCTACACATCACTGCCTTGCAGGTATGGTACAAACAAGTGGTGCGGAAGTGATGACCAGAGAGGGCGTCACTGCCACATATTCCAACGTGTTAGCGCCCGGCAGCAGCCGGCGCGACGACAGGCTCCCAGGGATTCGCTCTGGCAGCCGGTGCAACTCTCAGATTTGCCAGGTCGTGCTGGCGGCTTCCATGACTCCGGCTTGGCAACGCATGATGCCAGGCTGGAATTCGGTGCCCCCTCATTGAAAGGAGACAACCAATGACGACTCAACACTCCCACAACTACCCCGAGAACTTCAAGGCTCGTGTGGTAGGCATTGTTCAGCACCGCATCGGCGACGGTCAGCTCGAAACCATCCCAAGCCCCATGGAAGTCGATGTCTCGACGGCCATCGCCAGCTTTGTGCTGTCCTGGACCATCGAGGGCCAACCCGTGACCGTGTCACTGGCCAAGCCCGACTTTGACTACCACATCGACCACAACAATATCGTTGTGCAATAAGAGCGACGACCACGGCCTTTGAAACCTTGCTACAGAGCTGTTAATTTCCTTAACCGCTTTGTGCATCGTCCCTAGGTTGTGTGAGCCACTCTGAACGTTTTCAAGCGCTGCAAAGCGCTTTCACCTGCATGCCGCTCTGTACGGCCTGCGCGCTTTATTGGGTGTCCGGCCAGCCTCAAGCCAGCGCTGTGACCACCCGCACCTCCCCCACCAACAACTTGTGCACCGGGCAGGCTTCTGCAATCTGCTGGAGCCGACTGCGCTGCTCGTCGCTCAGATCACCCTCCAGGTGAATGCGGCGCACGATGTCGTTGCCCGCTGCGGCGGCGCCATCGGGGTTGAGCGCCAGCTCCACCCTCACCCCCGTCAGTGGCCAGGCCTTGCGCTGTGCATACATCTGCACCGTAATCGTCGTGCAAGCACCCAGGGCCGACAGCAGCAGCTGCATGGGGCTGGGGGCCGTATCGCCCCCACCCACGGCCTGGGGCTCATCGCCATGCCACAGATGGCCCTGTGGATCTTGCAGATCCACGCGGTAATTGCTGGTCGTGCTCTGTGCCTGGGCTTGTGCCTGCTGCGCCATATCGGTAGATCTCCTCAATTTGATAAGGCAATATAGGCCTTTCTGCCCAAGCACGGTTGCAAACGGGCACAAAAAAACCAGCGCCGTTGCCGGTGCTGGTTGTGTGTGCCGCATGCCCCGGGCCATCGCCCGGGCACAGACCGCGCCAGGCGCTTACTTGGCGGTGACGACGCGCACCATCTCCAGGCACTTGTTCGAGTAGCCCCACTCGTTGTCGTACCAGGAGACGACCTTCACAAAGGTCTTGTCCAGGGCAATACCGGCTTCGGCATCGAACACCGAGGTGCAGGTCTCGCCACGGAAGTCGGTGGCCACGACCTTGTCTTCGGTGTAACCCAGCACGCCCTTGAGCGCGCCTTGCGACTGGGCCTTCATTTCGGCGCAGATCTCTTCGTAGGTCGCTTCGCTGTTCAGCTCCACCGTCAGGTCGACCACGGACACATCAGACGTAGGCACGCGGAAGGACATGCCGGTCAGCTTCTTGTTCAGCTCAGGAATCACCACGCCCACCGCCTTGGCTGCGCCCGTGCTCGATGGGATGATGTTTTCCAGAATGCCACGGCCGCCGCGCCAGTCCTTGTTCGAGGGGCCGTCCACGGTCTTTTGCGTGGCAGTCGCTGCGTGCACGGTGGTCATCAGGCCGCGCTTGATGCCCCACTTGTCGTTGAGCACCTTGGCCACAGGGGCCAGGCAGTTGGTGGTGCAGGATGCGTTGGAGATGATCGCCTGACCGGCATAGGTCTTGCAGTTCACGCCAAACACGAACATGGGGGTGTCGTCCTTCGAGGGGGCCGACAGAATCACCTTCTTGGCGCCCGCATCGATGTGCTTTTGTGCCGTTTCCTTGGTCAGGAACAGGCCAGTCGATTCGATCACCACATCGGCGCCGACTTCGTCCCACTTCAGGTTGGCAGGGTCGCGCTCTTGCGTCAGGCGGATCTTCTTGCCGTTGACGATCAGGGTGTTGCCTTCGACGGCAATCGTGCCCTGGAAGCGGCCGTGCACGCTGTCGTACTGCAGCATGTAGGCCAGGTAGTCAGGCTCGAGCAGGTCGTTGATCGCAACGATCTCGATATCGGAAAAATTCTGCACTGCAGAGCGCAGCACATTGCGGCCGATACGGCCAAAGCCGTTGATGCCTACCTTGATTGCCATAGTGATCTCCAAGTAATGAAATGCCGCATGCCCGCCGGCCTGGGCCACGCTCGCTGCCGCTGGCGCCACTTGCCGGAGGGGCCAGACCTGCCAAACCGCAGCCAGGGGCACACTACAGAGAGCGGGCCGGGAAGGTGCGAGGAGGGGCGGTCTGATTTTGCCGCGTATTGTAGAGAACACTGGCTGGGCCCTGGAATAGTGGGCCATTGCCCGCCCCGCGCCAGCTATCGCCGGCGTGACTGCCAGCGCGCAACAGCCGTTGCCGGCCCGGGCCCCAGGCTGTGCAACAATCCTTGCCAGCACGGGCGCCCTCCCGGCATCCTTTCAACAGCCTGCAGCAACACTGCCCCAGATGGTGGGCCGCCTCACAAACGCCATGAGCCAGTCGCTCCCCTCTTCGCCTTCCAGCCTGCGCACGGCAGTCGTCATTCCCTGCTACAAGGTGACGCGCCATATCCTGGCGGTGATTGCCGAGATCGGCCCAGAGGTCGATGGCATCTACATCGTCGACGACTGCTGCCCCGACGGCAGCGGCCGCTTTGTGCAGGAGCACTGCCCCGACGCGCGCGTGCGGGTGCTGTTCAACGAGGTCAACCTGGGCGTGGGCGGCGCCGTGATGGCGGGCTACCGCGCAGCAATTGCAGACGGCTATGGCGTGCTCGTCAAGATCGATGGCGACGGGCAGATGAACCCGACCCTGGTGCCCCGCTTTGTGGCCCCCATTGCCAGTGGCCGCGCCGATTACACCAAGGGCAACCGGTTTTTCAACCTCGAAAAGATCGCCCGCATGCCACGCATCCGCATCTTTGGCAATGCGGTGCTGTCGTTCATGACCAAGTTCTCCACCGGCTACTGGAGCAGCTTTGACCCCACCAATGGCTTTACCGCCATTGCCGCCAGCACGGCCGCGCAGCTGCCGCTGCACAAGATCAGCCAGCGCTATTTTTTCGAGACCGACATGCTGTTCCGCCTGAACACGGTGCGCGCAGTAGTCCTGGATATCCCCATCGACTCGCGCTACGAGGACGAGGTCAGCAACCTCAAGATCTCCAAGGTGCTGACCGAGTTCATGAGCGGCCATCTGCGCAACTTCTGCAAGCGCATTTTCTACAACTACTACCTGCGCGGCATGTCGGTGGCCTCGCTGGAGCTGCCGCTGGGCCTGCTGCTCATCACCTGGGGCACCGTGTTTGGCCTGTTCCACTGGGTCCAGTCCATCGTCTCCAATGTGGCCACCACCGCGGGCACCGTCATGGTCAGCGCGCTGCCCATCATCCTGGGCGTCCAACTCGTGCTGGCCTTTATCGCTTTCGATGTGGCGTCCGAGCCCACGCAATCGCACCGCCACGACGGCGAAGGCCTGGGCCGATAAGCACTGCCCTGCCCGCTACCGCGATCACCCAGCAACAGGCATAAAAAAACGCAGGCTGCAGGCCCTGCGGCCCGCATCCCTGCGTTATTGGTTGCTGAGGCGCTGAGCGATTAACGCTTTTGCAGCGCCACTTGCACCGTGTTGGCCACGTTGTCGGCGGTAAAGCCAAAGTGCTCGAACAGCACGCCAGCGGGGGCCGATTCGCCGTAGGAATCAATACCCACCACGGCCGCGCAGCCGTACTTCCACCAGAAGTCGGTCACACCCATCTCGACGGCCACGCGTGGCAGGCCAGCGGGTAGCACGCTGCGCTTGTAGGCCACGTCTTCGCGGTCGAAGGTGGTCGTGCTGGGCATGGAGACCACGCGCACGGCGATCTTGCGCTCGGCCAGCAGGCGCTGGGCCTTCAAGGCCAGCTGCACTTCCGAGCCGGTGGCGATGATCACGGCTTGCGCCTTCTTGTTCAGGCCAATGTCCGAGGGCTCGGACAGCACATAGGCGCCGCGGCTGATGTTGCCGATCGCGTCGCCATTCTTGGGCGCATAAGGCAGGTTCTGGCGCGACAGCAGCAGCGCGGTGGGCTTGTTGCGGTTGGTCAGTGCCACGCTCCAGGCCACGGTGGTCTCTGCCGTATCGGCCGGGCGCCACACATCCAGGTTGGGGATCAGGCGCAGGCTGGCGGCGTGCTCGATCGACTGGTGGGTGGGGCCGTCTTCGCCCAGACCGATGGAGTCATGGGTGAAGACGTGGATCACGCGGCGCTTCATCAGCGCAGCCATGCGAATGGCATTGCGGCTGTAGTCGCTGAAGGTCAGGAAGGTGCCACCGTAAGGGATGAAGCCGCCATGCAGCGCCACGCCATTCATGATGGCGGCCATGCCGAACTCGCGCACACCGTAGTTGATGTGGCGGCCGATCTTGCCGTCTTCGGTCTTCACCACAGCGCTGCTGTCGTCCACACGGAAAGCGGGGGTCGACTTGGTGTTGGTCAGGTTGGAGCCGGTCAGGTCGGCCGAGCCGCCCAGCAGCTCAGGCATGGCAGCGGTAAAGGCTTCCAGCGCCAGCTGGCTGGCCTTGCGGCTGGCCACGGTCTCGCCCTGGGTGTGGGCCTGGGCCACGGCTTCCACGGCCACTTGGGCAAACTGCTTGGGCAGGTCGCCGGCCATGCGGCGCTTCAGTTCTGCGGCCAGCTCGGGGAAGGCCTTGGCGTATTCGGCAAACTGCGCATCCCAGGTGGATTCGGCCTTGGCGCCAAAGGTCTTGTGGTCCCAGGCTTCGTAGACATCGGCCGGGATCTCGAACGGTGCCGAGGTCCAGTCCAGCGCGGCGCGGGTCAGGCCGATTTCTTCGGCGCCCAGCGGCTCGCCGTGGGCCTTGCTGGTGTCCTGGCGGTTGGGGCTGCCCTTGCCGATGGAGGTCTTGCAGATGATGAAGCTGGGCTTGTCTGCCACCTTCTTGGCCTTGGCAATCGCGTCGCTCACGGCCTTGGGGTCGTGGCCGTCGATCGGGCCGATCACGTTCCAGCCATAGGCTTCAAAACGCTGGGCGCTGTTGTCCACAAACCAGGGCTGCACCTTGCCGTCGATCGAGATGCCGTTGTCGTCGTACAGCGCGATCAGCTTGTTGAGCTTCCAGGCGCCGGCCAGTGCGCAGGCTTCGTGGCTGATGCCTTCCATCAGGCAGCCATCGCCCAGGAACACATAGGTGTGGTGGTCCACCACATCGTGGCCGGGGCGGTTGAATTCAGCGGCCAGCAGCTTTTCTGCCAGCGCAAAGCCCACGGCGTTGGTCACGCCCTGGCCCAGCGGGCCGGTGGTCGTCTCCACACCGGGGGTGATGTCCACTTCGGGGTGGCCCGGGGTCTTGCTGTGCAGCTGGCGGAAGTTCTTCAGCTCGCTGATCGGCAGGTCGTAGCCGGTCAGGTGCAGCAGCGCGTAAATCAGCATCGAGCCGTGGCCATTCGACAGGATGAAACGGTCGCGGTTGATCCACTGGGGATTGAGCGGGTTGTGCTTGAGGTGCTTGCTCCACAAGGCCACTGCCATATCGGCCATGCCCATCGGCGCACCGGGGTGGCCGGAATTGGCTTGTTGAACGGCATCCATTGCGAGTGCGCGGATCGCATTCGCCATATTCTGATTGTTGACCATGGGAGTGGAGGAAGAAAAAAGCGACAAAGGCCGCATTTTAGCGGCCTGCCGTTCGCGGCGTCCTATACGCCAGTCTTGGCCTACGTCGGTGCAGGGCCACCGCCTACCCCAAGGGCTTGGGCAAACACTGACAATGCGCAAGCTATCGCCAATAAAATTCTATTAATATTATTTATACTGACTATCGTTTGTTAGCTACCGCTTGAAAGGATTGACCATGCAACGCACCCTCTCCACCACCGCTCTGGCCTTGACGCTCGCCCTGGCATCACTGAGCGGCAGCGCCCTGGCCAGCACCGCCGACAAGATTGCCGCCGTGCAAGCGGCCCGCTTCGACCTGGCCCAGGCCGTCCAGAGCGCGCAGAGCCAGCATGGCCTCAAGGTGCTCAAGGCCGAGATCGATACCAAGAAAAAGCAGCCCATCTACGAAGTCAGCGGCATCAACGCCCAGGGCCGTGAGATCAAGCTCAAGTTCAGCGCGCTGGACGCCGCCAAGGTGACGGAAAACAAGGACGATGGCGCCGCCGAGAAAAAGGATACCGACCGCCTGGCTGCCGCCAAGATCGGCATCAACGATGCCATCGCCACCGCCTTGAAGCACACCCCCGGCAAGGCCATCGAAGTGGACCTGGACGACCACCTGGGCGTGCTGACCTATGACGTCAAGATCCTCAACGCGGCCAATACCGAGGTGGAAGTGCGCGTCAACGCCGTTGAAGGCAATATCCACCAGTAAGCGGCATTAAATGCAAGATGCCAAGGCCAGCTCCCGTGCTGGCCTTTTTTGCGCCCGGGGTTTGGACTCAAACCAAAGCTTGCGCCATGTACTGCGCATCCTCGCCATAGCTCAGCAAGGCCTCACGCTCCTGGGCCGACCAGGGCAGCAGCGCTGCATAGCCTTTGCGCTGCCAGTACGGCTGCGAGCCCATCACCGACACCAGCGCCGAGTAGCGCAACCCATCGGCTTGGGCTTGTTGCAGCATGGCCTGCAGCAGCGCAGAGGCCAGGCCCTCGCCAGCGCGCGCAGGAGCCACGGCCATGTCATGCAGGTACAGCGTGTCAGCAGGCGCTGCACCAGCAAAGCCGCCATGCAGCGGGGTCACCTTGCCCAGCACGGAGCGGTAGGCGGCCAGATAGGCCAGCACCTCACTGCCTTGCACGATGACCAGCGAGCACTGCACCGGGCTGGCCAAGCGCGCCGCATACAGCGCGGCGCTCTCCATAAAGTCCGCGCCATAGCAGGCCAGCTGCACCTGCATCAGGCCATCCAGGTGCTGCGCGGTCAGGGGTTCAAGAGACCAAAGGGGCTGGTCGTTGGAATGAAAACGCATCGGCCGATTGTCGGCGATGCCGCAGCGATCAGCCCAAAGGCGCCAGCGGCTGCGCCGTCGATGCCGGCACCGTGGTGCGCGCGGCATTCATGACCATCGACAGCAGGCTGTAATAGCCATTGATGCCGATCAGGTCCATCACGCCCTTGTCGCCAAACAGCTGCTGCGCGCGCGCCCAGGTGGCGTCGCTCACCTGGCGCTGCAGGTGCAGCTCGATGCAGAAGTCATGCACAACGGCCTCATCCTCAGGCATCGCATCGGGGCGGCGGCCTTGGGCCACGGCGTCCACGGTGGCCTGGCTCAGGCCTTCGCGCAGCGCAATCGGTGCATGGATGGCCCATTCCACCTGCTGCGTCCACTGGCGGGCCGTGACCAGGATGGCCAGCTCGGTCAGGCGCACGCCGATGGCGCTGCGGTAGCGCAGGTACTCGCCCAGGCGCTGGGTGTGGTCCATCAACTCGGGGCTGCGCAGCAAGGGCACAAAGGGCGATATCAGCGCGCCGCGCGGGCCATCGATGATGGGCTGGGCATAGCGGCGCTGCTCTTCGCTCCAGGCCTCGGGGGGCAGGGGCGGCATGCGGTCCTGGGTAGGCGTCATCGGGCGGGTTCTTTCAGATCGTTTCGGGAGCGTGTTCAGGCGGCTACCGGTTGCTGGGCCAGCACTTTGTCAATCGCATCGCCCAGGCGCTCGACCACCTGGTCCAGCTCGGCCTCGCTGCTGATAAAAGGCGGCGCCAGCAGCACATGGTCGCCATGCAGGCCATCGATCGTGCCACCCATGGGGTAGCACAGCAAGCCATGGGCCATGGCCTGCGCCTTGACCTTGGCATGCAGCTTGAACGCCGGGTCAAACGTGACCTTGCTGCTGCGGTCCTGCACCAGCTCCACGCCCCAGAACAGGCCCCGGCCCCGGATATCGCCGACATGCGGGTGCGCATCAAAACGCGCATGCAGCTGCTTTTGCAGATAGGCGCCGCGTGCCAGCACCTGGGGCAGCAGCTGGTCGCGCTGTATCACCTGCTGCACCGCCAGCGCAGCAGCCGCCGCCATTGCATGGCCGATATAGGTATGGCCATGCTGGAACAGGCCGCTGCCGCGCCGCATGGCGTCCACAATCTTGCGCTGCGCCAGCACCGCGCCAATCGGTTGGTAGCCGCCGCCCAGGCCCTTGGCAATGGTCATCAGGTCGGGGCTGATGCCCTCTTGCTCGACCGCGTGCAGGGTGCCGGTGCGGCCCATGCCGCACATCACCTCATCGGCGATCAGCAAGATGCCATAGCGGTCGCAGAGCGCACGCAGGCCCTGCCAGTAGCCGGCAGGGGCGGCCACCGCGCCCAGGGTCGCACCCACCACGGGCTCGGCGACAAAGGCGATCACCTTGTCTGGGCCCAGCTCTTGGAACTTGGCATCGATCTCGGCCAGCAAGCGCGCCACATAGGCGGGCTGGCTCTCGCCGTCCAGGCGGTCGCGGTATTCATAGGCGGGGGCCACGCGCCCCACGTCCATCAGGATGGGGGCAAACTGCTTGCGCCGCCATTCATTGCCGCCCACGGCCAAGGCACCCAGGGTGTTGCCGTGGTAGCTTTGGCGGCGCGCGACAAAGTGCGTGCGCTCGGGCTGGCCGATCTCGACAAAATACTGGCGCGCCATTTTCAGCGCCGCTTCCACCGCCTCGGAGCCGCCGGAGACAAAGTAGACATCCGTCATGCCCGCTGGCGCATGCGCGACCAGGTGGTCGGCCAGCGCCTCTTGCACCTCGGTGGTGAAAAAGCTGGTGTGGGCATAGGCCAGCTGGTCGAGCTGGCGGTGCATCGCTGCCAGCACATCCGGGTGGGCATGGCCCAGGCACGACACGGCTGCCCCGCCACTGGCATCCAGGTAGGCCTTACCGGCCTGGTCAAACAATTCCACGCCTTTGCCGCCAACCGCAACAAGAGGAACCTGGGCCAGAGAACGATGGATGACATGGCTCATGCGAGCACTCCTTCACAATGCGTCACCAGCCCTGCGCCGGCAGCGATACGCATAGTATAAGGATCATTTGTAATTTTTCAATAGATTATTGGATCATTTGTTCCATTTCGATCAATTTCTGTTCCCAGGCTTCCCCTTCCCTCCCTCTCTCGCTATCCCTTCAGCGCAAGCCGCCTACATAGCGCTTGGCACTAGCCACCAGGCCCGGCGCAACGGCATCCGCAGCCGGCCCCGCCGCCGCAGCACCCACGGCCGCTGCCGCCGGTGCTGGCGCGCCCGGCAGGCTGGCCGCAAAACGCAGCGCCAGCCGCTCCAGCTCCGCATCCTGGTTGCTGCGGGCATGGTTCAGCGCAAACTGGGCCATGGCCTGGCCGTAGGCGGTATCGCTGGCCATCCACTCGGTATCGGTGACCCGGCCCGTCTTGCGGCGCAGCGCCACATGCAAATGCGCGGCGATCGCCAGGCGTTCACTGTCATTCATACAAGCTCCTCCGTGGCAGAACCTGATGGATAGGCTGCGCGCCCCAGGCGGCGCAACCTGCCTCAATAAGAGGCGCTAACACGGCCCCGCACACCGCAGGTTTGCGGTGGAGACGAGGCGCAAATCCGTAGGCTGTACACCGCGTACGACAAGGGTTTGCAACGACGTATCCAGGGGCGTGTGAGCGACTCTCAATGCTGGCTTTCCTGGTGCAGGCTTTGGTCCAAGCCATCCAGCTCCTGCTGCGCCGTCACCCGCAAAGGCAGCAGCACCCGGATGATGGTCAGCAAAATAGCGGTGCCCGCTGCGCTGTAGACGGCCACCGCCGCCACAGCCACCAATTGGTTGAGCACGGTCGCATCCACACCGGCAATGGCGCGGTCGGCAAACAAGGCGGTGAGCAGCGAGCCGGCAATGCCGCCCACGCCGTGCACGCCAAACACATCGAGCGAGTCATCCACGCCCAGGCGGCGCTTGAGCCAGGTGGCGCCCCAAAAGCAGGCCACGCCCGCAATAAGGCCAATGGCGACCGCGCCGCCCACCTGCACAAAGCCGGCCGCCGGGGTAATGGCCACCAGCCCCCCAATCAGGCCCGAGAGCACGCCCAGCAAGGTGGGCGCGCCGCGCACCCACCACTCGACCAGCATCCAGGACAGCGCGCCAGCAGCGGCCGCCACCATGGTCACCAGCATCGCCAGCGCGGCACGGCCATCGGCCGACAGCGCCGAGCCGGCATTGAAGCCAAACCAGCCAATGAGCAGCAGCGCGGCGCCCATCGCCGTCCAGCCCAGGCTGTGGGGCTCAAAGGCCTGGCGGCCATAGCCCTGGCGCCGGCCCAGCATGGCCGCGCAGACGAGGGCCGAGACGCCCGCATTGACGTGCACCACCGCGCCGCCGGCAAAGTCCAGCGCGCCCAGCTTGTTGAGCCAGCCATCGCTCTCCCAGACCCAGTGGGCCACCGGCGCATAGACCAGCACGCTCCACAGCCCCGAGAACAGCAGCAGCGCCGAAAAGCGCATGCGCTCGACCACGGCGCCAATGATCAAGGTGGTGGTGATGACGGCAAAGGCCATCTGGAACAGCGCATAGAGCGACTCGGGCAGATGGGGCGCCAGGTGGCTGACCGACACGGTGCCCGCTGCCGCATCCAGGCGCATCGATGAGAACCAGGCCCGGTCAAGTCCGCCCAGCCAGGCGCTGGACTTGCTGAAGGCCAGCGAGTAGCCCAGCGCAAACCAGGTGAGCGCCACCACGGCCGCCACCGCAAACACGGCCACCATCGTGTTGACCACGTTCTTGCGCCGCACCAGCCCGGCATAGAAGAGCGCAATACCCGGCAGTGTCATCAGCAACACCAGCACCGTAGAGACCAAGAGCCAGGCCGTATCGGCCTTGTCAATCGCAGCCATCTGCACCATTTGCATGCCATCCCCTTTGTACGTTGTCATCCATTGCGGGTTTGTTTCAAAAGGTAGCAGTTTCTATGCCATCGGCCGGGAAAGCGCCTGGATACGGGGCCTGCAGGCATGCGCAGTGCTGGCCAGCGCTGCCGGCTAAAGCCCGATCGCACCACATCGGTGCCCTGGGCGATGGACCAGCCCCCAAAAGAAAACCGGCGCTTGCATCGCTGCAAGCGCCGGCGCTGTTGGAGAGGGCGAAAACAGGATTCAGTCCGCCGCCCGTACCGTGGCCGGGGTGATCAGCCCCCGCGGGTCGAGCGCCT